>PEXL01000015.1 GCA_002779065.1 Candidatus Diapherotrites archaeon CG08_land_8_20_14_0_20_34_12 | reverse complement strand
CACAATAAATAGAGGTGCAAACCTCTATTTATTCCCATTTATAAAGGATTTCTACAGAGCTCTGCAGAAAAAACAACTTCCAAGTGTATTTTCATTACATCTTTTCAAGCACTTGAATGTTCAAAAGCTGCAATCCTGTTTTTATGGAAATAGAAACTGCTTCTGCCAGTGCCAAGCGGGCTTCCTTCAGACCTTTGTCTGCATTCAGGACATTGCTTTCATGATAGAAACTGTTGAAAGCATCTGCTATCTGCAAAAGATAATTTGCCAATGAATGTATTGATTTTGTTTTGGCAACACGCTCTATCAAAGAAGGGAAATCATTCAACAAAGTTATTAGTTGCATTTCATTAGCTGAATTTAATTTTGAAAAATCAGCATTTTTCAAAGAATATTTTTCTGCCTTTGCAAGGATGCTTTTTGCCCTTGCATAAGTATACTGCAGATATGGGCCAGAATGCCCTTCAAAGGAAATGCTCTGCTCAGGAACAAAGGTAAAATCCTTTTCGTGGTCTATTTTCAGCATCATGAATTTTATTGCTGCCAAGGCGATTGTTTGCGCCCTTTTTTCCAATTCAGTTTTTGAAAGATCAAAATATCTTTTCAGCAATTCTTTTTTTGCCAATTCTTTCACTTCTAAAATCATATCATCAGCATCTATAACCTTGCCTTCCCTGCTTTTCATCTTGCCTTCTGGCAAGAAAATCATCCCATAGCTCATATGATGGCAATTTTTTGCCCAATCATAGCCAAGCAATTCAAATATTTTGAAAAGCTGTTTAAGATATAAATTTTGTTCAGATGCCACAACCCAAATAGATTCATCCAATTTGAAATGATTGAATTTGTGCAAGGTCATAGCCAAATCATTTGTAACATAAATGCTTGTTCCGTCTTCCCTCAAAATAACTTTATTAGGCAAACCTTCGGATTCAAGCAGAGCCAAAATTTTGCCATTTTCATCCTTTTTGAAAACCCCTTTCTTCAAACCCAAATCAAGGATTGGTTTTGCCTTATCATAAAATTCAGATTCGAGCAGAAAAACATCAAATTCTGAGCCAAAATTTTTGTATGTTTCCTTAAAACCAGACAAAACCCATGAATTCATTTTCCCCCATAATTCGCGCGTTTCCTTGTCATTTTTTTCCCAAAGATTTAGAAGTTTTTTAGCTTCTTCTTCCAAAGAAGGGTCTTCCTTTGCATTCTGGTGGAATAAAACATAATATTTCCCAACAAATTTATCCCCTTTCAATCCGGCTTCTTTTGGATTTGTTTTTCCGCCATATTTTTGGTAAGCAAGCATGCTCTGGCAGATGTGAATGCCTCGGTCATTTACCATATTTGCGCGGACAATTTTATTGCCAGAGAATTCCAAAATATTGCTAATTGCCATTCCGATAGAATCATTCCTTAAATGGCCGACATGCAACGGCTTGTTTGTATTTGGTGCGGAATATTCAACCATGATTTTTTTTGGCTTAGGGGATTTTTTCTGGAAGAATTTTTCTTTTTTAGAAAGAATTGCTGGAATAATTTCAAAGGCCAAAAGCGCGGAATCAAAATAGAAATTTAAATAACCATTAACTGGTTCAATTTTTCTTATTCCTTTCAGTTTTTTTGCATTTAAATCTGCAGTTAATTGTGCGGACAAATCTTGTGCAATCTGCACAGGGCTCTTTTTCAGGATTTTCGCAAGCTTGAAACAGGGCAGGGATAAATCTCCGTGGGATTTATCTGCAGGGCTTTCCAGCATTGATGAGATTTCATTTTTGCCGATATTTATAAATTTTGAAATTGCTTCTGGGATTAATTCATGCTGATTCATAGGAATTTATAATATAATAAACAAATATAAAGGGATTTTTGCAACAATAAGATATGCGAAAGCCAAGAACACCATTGCCGCGTGCTGCTGCAGTAAAGCTTTTTTGCAGGAACACGCTGATTGACGAGAATCAGGGCATTTATTTAAAAAGGTTTCTTAATTCAAAATTAATTGCAGTAGTTTACGGCAAATATGCTGTAATGCAGCAGATCCCAGGATACAAATATTAGTAAGTATTTATATTCCTGCTGTAACCAAATTGCTCTAAACACACAAAAGTGCAGAAAGCGCTTTTAGATTTCATTAAAGGTGTAAATATGGCAGAAGACTCAACTTTAGTTGAGATAAAGGAAGCTGAAAAAAAGGCAGAACAGATTATTCTGAAAGCAAAGGAAAAAGCAGCGGACATTATTAAGGAAGCACGGGTAAATGCCTTAAAGATTATGAAAGATGCTGATTCTCAAGCTGAAAAATTAAAAATAACTGCATTAGAAAATGCAGAAAAAGAAACCGGAGAAAATGCAAAAGAATTGATAATGAAAAATGAATCTGAAATTTCTAATTTAAAAAAATCTACTACTCCACATATTGATAAGGAAGCAGAATTCCTTGCAGGTAAGATGGTCGGGGGAATGTAGAATGCTTAAGGCCAGGGAAATGTCTCACCTAAGAATCTCTGGACCTAAAAGCAAGCAGAAAGAAGTAGTTAATGCACTTTACGAATTAGATTTACTGCATTTGATAAATTTCAAAAAAACTGAAGATACTTTTTTGGATATTGGGATTCCATTTATTGAAGGCGATACTTATTCAAGCGAATTAGTAAAACTGCGCGGATTAATCAGTTACTTGAAAATTTCAGGTAAAGGAAATTTTAACCTTAAGATGGATCAGGCAGCCGGAAAATTCTCTGATATTTATGCTGATTTTGAAATTAATGCAAAATGCTATGATAAATTGAAAAAAGAAAGAGAATCATTAAATAATTCACTAAATAATCCATTGCTGAAACTTGAAACAAAAAATGATTTGCTTGAAGGCTATAAATCATTAGAAGTATTTAAGGGAACTATTAAAGCTCCGATAAAAGAAGAGCTCGCAAAAAGAGGATTAAGAAATTGCCATGTTATTGAGAAGAATTTAGGGACAGAATTTGTAATTGCATTATTTGTACCAAGAAAAAAAGCAAATGATGTTTTATCGTTATTAAAAGAATTTAATTTCAAGGAAAGAAGACTTGATTCTGGATCAGATCAAAATCAATTAGAAAGGAAATTAAAGCAAGTAAATGATGAAATTAAAACAATTGAAGAAAAATTTAAGAAAACCACAAATGAAAATGCCGCATTTTTATCAGGTTATGAGAAAAAACTTTCAGAATTAAGCGAGAAGGCTGAAGTGCCATTAAGGTTTGGTGCAAGCAGGAATGCTTTTATTGCTTCAGGCTGGGTTCCAACTGATTCTGCTAAAAAATTAAAAGATGCAATTTCAAAAAGTGCTAGTAATATGATACATATAGAAGAAATAGAACATAAAACTGAAGAACACAATCATAACCATGAAATACAGGAAGATGCACCTGTTGCTTTGAATAATCCCGGGTTTGCAAAACCTTATGAATTCTTGCTTGATTTGTATTCCTTGCCAAAATATGCTGAAATTGATCCAACAATCTTAATGGCATTTACTTTCCCATTATTTTTTGGTTTTATGTTGGGGGATATTGGATATGGGATTGTAACTACAATAATCTTCTTTTTGTTAAAAAGGTTCTTCAAGTCAAAAGATATGCAAGCATTGTTAAACATTTTATTAATTGCTTCAATTTCATCAATCCTCTTTGGGTTCATATTTGGTGAATTCTTTGGTTTAGAAATATTTGAACATCCAATATTAAACAGGGTACATGATATTCCAACAATGATGATGATTGCAATAATTGTCGGGGTAATACATTTGAATGTTGGATTTATGGTTGGGTTCTATAATGTATTAAAGAACCATGGATTGGTAAAGGCAATTCAGGAAAAGTTATCTTGGTTAATACTTGAGATAGGCATTGCTTGCATTGGATTGCAAATGATTGGCGCATTTGAATTTGGAACAATTATTGGGGCAATTCTTGCACTGGCTGCAGTTGTAATGCTTTATCTTGCTGAAGGGCCAAAAGGAATAATTGAATTGCCTTCTCTCTTAAGCAACACCTTATCATATATCAGGCTTTTTGGTATTGGGTTGTCATCAGTAATTCTTGCGGTAATTGTGAATAAATTTGCAAATATATTTATATCAATGGGTGGATTTTATATCATAGGGGCAATCCTGGTATTGCTTGTAGGGCATGCATTAAATATGTTCTTAGGCGTATTGGGTTCGTTCATACAATCAGTAAGATTGCATTATGTTGAGTTCTTTACAAAATTTTTCGAAGGAGGAGGAATTTCATATTCCCCTTTCGGAAGAAAAGAACTTCAATAATTATCAAAAAAGAAAGAAAAACTATTATAGTAAAAAAGAAAAAAACAAATACTTAAACAAAAAGGAGGTTAGCAAAATGGTAGGAGATACAGGATTAATTGCCATAGGTGCAGGCATAGCAATTGCCGGTGCAGCATTAGGAACAGCTTTGGCTGAAAAAGATATTGGTGCTGCAGCAGTTGGGGCAATAGCTGAGAATGAAAAACTCTTTGGTAAGGCGCTTATATTAACTGTCATACCTGAGACAATCATTATTTTCGGCCTAGTAATCGCATACCTAATAATAGGTATGGCACCAGTCGTCCACTAACTGCCCTTTTTCTTTTCTTTTTCAAAGAAAAGAAAAAGTGTAAGTTGCAATTAAAATCCAAAAACGGATTTTAATGCACAATAAAACTGATAAGTTTTATTTGTGCCCAAAAAGAAAAGAAACTTTAGGGCAAGTATAGTGGACACTAGAGTTAGATAGAATAAAGAGGGTGACTTGAAATGCCTTTGAAAGAGGTAATTGAAGAAATAACAAATCAGGCGAATAGAGAAGCTAGCGAGATTTTAAAAAAAGCAGAAGCTGAATCAAAAGAAATTTTGAAGAAAGCCGAGCTTGGGTCTGAACAAAAAACAGCGGAAGCAAGGGAAAATGCAAGCAAAGCTGCAGAGGAATACAAAAAGAAAAAGATTGCAAACATAAAGCTAGATTTGAAAAAGGAGCGCATGCAAGAGAAGAAAGCTATTTTAGAGCAAATAGTAAATAAGGCAAAGGAAAAATTGGGCAAGATGGATGAAAGGCAAAGGGAAGATTTGTTGAAAAAATTAATCACAATAGCAAAACATGAATTGCCTGATATCAAATACATTGAATGCTCAAAATCAGACGCAAATATTGTGAAAAAAATGATGCAAACAGCAGAAATTAAATCAGATTTAGCCGGATTGGGCGGCATAATTGCAGCAAATAAGGACAAAACAATACAGCTTGATCTGACATTTGAAAGGCTTTTAGAACAGGCAAAGGAGGAATATATTGATGAAATCTCAAAAAGGGTTTTTAGGCAAGATGCTTGAAAGTAAAACCGGATATTCATACACAAATACCAGGGCCAGGGTAATGAAATCTAGGCTTCTCGAGAAAGAGGACTATGACAGAATAATGAAAATGAGTGTAAATGAATTGACACGATTCCTTGGTGAAACAGATTACAAAAAAGAGATTGAGGAATTATCTACAAGATATTCTGGGGCAGAATTAATTGAGAATGCAGCAAATAAAAACCTAGAGAATTCGTTCAAAAGGATATATGACTTTGCAATCCAGGCTTCATCCAAGCAGGTTAAATTATATTTTGCAAAATATGATGCATTCAACATCCTAACATTGTTAAGGGGAAAATTATCAAATGAAAATCCAGAAAATATTGTGAACAACTTTATTGTGGTTGGGAAATTGCAAAGGGAATTTTTGGAGAAATGCGCCCGCGACAGTAAAACAATGGATGAATTAATTGAATATCTGAAAGGAACTGAATATTATTCAATAATAAAGGAAAACCAGAAGGATTTTGGAAGGATGGAAGATGCTATTTACAAAAAAATGTATTCAAAAATGCTGGAAAATGCAGAAAAGGATTTGAAGGAATTAATTCTAGCGGAAATTGAAATGAAAAATAAGTTGAATATTTTAAGGGCAAAAAGGGCAAATTATGCGCAATATGAAAATGCCATTCTGCCCTGTGGGAAAAAATTGAAACGATTATTGAGGGAAACAGAAAAAATGGAAGATACGGCTAAATTTACTATTGAAATCAAAAAACAGCTGATAAATAAGGGATTAAAATTAGTGCATAGGTTTGGAAAAAATATCAGCCCAATAGCAGGATATTTTATTGCAAAAGAGAATGAGGTAAGGAATTTGAGATTAATTTCAAGATTGAAAAGCGCGAAATTTGAAGAATCATTGATAAATGAGCAGGTTGTGATATAATGCAAATAGCTATTGTTGGATCAGATGATTTTATCACAGGATTCAGGTTGGCAGGGATTAAAGCATTATATGAAACAAATGGCCAGGATATTGACCGAAAAATGCAGGGCATGATTGAAATTGAGGATATTGGCATTATTGTTTTAAGGGAAGAAGATTATCAAAAGGTAGGGCTTGCAACTAAAAGAAAATTGGAGAAAATGGTGAGCCCGGTTATAATTACTTTAGCAGGTGAAGAAAAGAGCAGCCTGCGTGAATTAATAAAAAGGAGTATAGGTGTGGACTTATGGAAGGAGAAATAGGAACTATATATAGAATCTCTGGCCCTGTTGTTGTCGCCAAAGGGCTAGGGGCAAAGATGTACGATCTTGTAAAGGTCGGAAATGAAGAATTAATGGGCGAAGTAATTCAAATATCTGGAGACAAAACAACAATTCAGGTATATGAAAATACAACAGGGATAAAACCAGGGGAACCAGTAAAAACTACCGGGCAGCCATTGTCTGCTTATTTAGGGCCAGGATTATTGCAAAGCATCTATGATGGAATTCAAAGGCCATTGGATGTTTTGAAACAGAAATCCGGAGATTTCATTGCCAGAGGAATAACAGCTTCAGGCTTGGATGAAAAAAAGCAATGGGATTTTAAGGCTACAGCAAAAAAGGGCGATACTGTTACAGGCGGAGATGTCCTTGGAACAGTACAAGAAACATTAAATACAATCCACAAAATATTAGTTCCTCCTGCCACAACTGGAAAAATAAAAGAAATTAATTCAGGCAAGTTCACAATCACAGATAATATCGGGATGTTAGAAGATGGTACTTCTTTAAAATTAGCGCACAGATGGCCTGTAAGAAAACCAAGGCCATATAAAGAAAAATTAAGGCCAACTATTCCGCTTGTCACAGGGCAAAGATTGCTTGACACTTTATTCCCATTAGCAAAAGGCGGAACAGCCTGTATTCCCGGGCCTTTTGGATCAGGAAAAACAGTAATACAGCATCAGTTAGCAAAATGGTCTGATGCACAGATAGTAATTTATATTGGATGCGGAGAAAGGGGAAATGAAATGACTGAAGTTTTAAAAGAATTCCCGCATTTGCAGGATGTTAAAACCGGCAGGCCTTTAATGGAAAGAACTGTTTTAATTGCAAACACATCAAATATGCCGGTTGCCGCACGTGAAGCAAGTATCTACACAGGAATAACAATTGCTGAATATTACCGAGACCAAGGATATGATGTTTCACTTATGGCAGACTCCACATCAAGATGGGCTGAAGCAATGCGTGAAATTTCCTCAAGATTAGAAGAAATGCCTGGTGAAGAAGGTTATCCTGCATATTTGGCATCAAGGTTGGCTGAATTTTATGAAAGGGCCGGGCGTATTAAATGTTTGGGAAAGGAAGAAAGATTAGGATCAGTAACTCCGATTGGGGCTGTATCCCCGCCAGGCGGGGATTTCTCTGAGCCTGTTACACAAAATACATTAAAAGTAACAAAGGTATTTTGGGCTTTGGATGCAAAGCTTGCGCATAGAAGGCATTTCCCGGCGATTAATTGGCTTACATCATATTCATTATACATTGATTCCCTGAAACAATGGTACATTGACAATGTTGCAAAGGATTGGCCTGAAGTAAGAAAGGAAACAATGTATTTATTGCAAAGGGAAGAAGAATTGCAGGAAATTGTTCAATTAGTTGGGTCGGATGCGTTGCCGGAAAAGGAGCGGTTGATTTTAGAAACAACAAGATTGATAAGGCAGGGATTCCTGCAGCAAAATGCATTCCACCCGATTGATTCATTCTGTTCTGCACAGAAACAATTCAAGATGTTAAAAACAATCCTTGACTTTTACCATATGGCAAATGATGCTGTAAAGGAAAATGTTCCGGTTGAAACAATTGTGAATATTGAATCATTGGCTAGTTTAGTAAAAGCAGGATTTATTGAAGAAAAAGAATTTGATAAGAAAATCAAGGAGATTCAGGATCAGATGAAGAAAGAATTTGGAAAGATAACAGCTAAGGGGGTGAAAGCATGAATGCCCAGAAAATAGTGCAAAAAGAATATAGGACAGTTACAAGAATTGCAGGGCCACTATTATTTGTTGAAAAAACACATGAAATACAATTTGAAGAATTGGTTGAAATTAAATTGGAGGATGGTTCCCTAAAACAGGGGCAGGTTTTAGACACAAGCACTGATGTTGTTGTAATCCAGGTATTTGAAGGAACAAGGGGATTGTCAAAACAGTCAGTTGTAAGATTCACTGGAAAGACACTTAAATTAGGGGTTTCGGAAGAAATGTTGGGAAGAATATTTTCAGGAAGGGGAAAGCCAATTGATTCTGGCCCGGAAATTATTCCTGAGAAATACTTGGACATAAACGGGGCGGCAATAAATCCAATAGCAAGGGAAAGCCCCCGTGATTTTATACAGACAGGAATCAGCACAACTGATGTGATGAATACTTTGGTAAAGGGGCAGAAATTGCCTATTTTTTCAGGTTCAGGATTGCCGCACAATGAAGTTGCATTGCAAATTGCAAGGCAGGCAAAAACTAAGGGAGAGTTCTGTGTTGTTTTCGGTGCAATGGGAATTACAAATGAAGAAACCCAGCGATTCATACAGGATTTCGAAGAAACCGGTGCTTTAGAAAGAGCTGTTGTTTTCTTGAACTTGGCGAACGATCCAACAATTGAAAGATTAGTAACGCCAAGGATGGCATTAACTACTGCTGAATATTTAGCATATGAAAAAGGAAAGGATGTTTTAGTAATTTTAACAGATATGACAAATTATTGTGTCGATGGAAAAACCGAGATTTTTCTTGAAAATGGTGAATTAACAAATATTAGAGAATTTGTTGAATCCCAAACTGATGGGTCAGATGTTGATATCAGAAGTAAGAATAAATCACTTGTAACCTGGGATGGAAATAACAATGTCATTAAACAGATTGCAAGAGTTCAAAAACTTCCTTCAACAACTCAGCTATTTGAAATTACAACACGTTCTGGAAATAAATTAAAAGCAACCCCTAATCACAGGATACTTTCTGACACTATTTATGGGCTAAAAATGGTCAGTATTGAAAATCTTAAGAAAGGCAGCAAAATATGTTCGTCATCAAAAATTGATATAAAAGAAAGTAATCCGCATGTGCTAGAAATGGTCGATGGCAATACAATAGTCTTCATAAATAAAATTGCAATGAACAAAATTAAAACTGGATTAAAGAAAAGATACGGTTCAATAAAAAAGGCTTGTAAAAAACTTGAGATTAACTATTCAAGGATTACTGATCCTGAATGCTTCTTGCAAGCTAATGAAGTTCAAAAAATCTCCGAGGAATTGTCAGACTACACATTAGCAGATAATATCAAAGCATTATCAAATGTTGGCGGGAAGAAAGTGAGGATTTCTTTTAATTATCCAGACAAAGCGTTATTATATTGTCTTGGTTTGATTGCATCAGATGGTTCGTTAATTCAAAATAAAAAGCACCATGTGTACCGAGTCGATTTTTCAAATAAAAACAAGCAATTGATAAATAACTACATCAAAAAAATTGGAAAACTATTTCCAAATCTTGAAATAAGAGAATTTAAAAATCAAAACGATGTAAGCATTGCAAGAATTGACAGTAAGGCATTATTTGAAATAGCAAAATGGTTTGGTTTGGCAGAAAAAGATTTTAAACCAATTTTTAAGCTTTCGGAATCACTAATCGCATCATTTTTGAAAGGCTATTTTGATGGAGATGGTTGCTGCAATGTTAATGCGAAATCAATTAAATATACAGCAAAAGAGGAAATAGTTGTTAGAAGGCTACAACAGCTCTTAAAAAGGCTGGGCATTAGCACTACAACAATAAAACGCCAAAGCAAAGGATCTTATGGAAAATCACTAGTATATGATATTGTTATTAGAGGAGATTCCTTTGTAACAAGCTTTATTGAAAAAATAAATTCAGAACATTCTCTAAAGAAGAAGTTACTTGAGACTTTAAGTATTAAAGAAAAAAGGCGGTCTGAGTTTGAATATGCACCAAAAATATGTGGTAATCTGATAAGACTAATACGAGGCAAATACAAGATAAAGCAAACACAGCTAACTACTAGTGGAACGTTATCGATGATTGAAAGAGGACTAAGAAATGCCAGCAAAGAAGAAATCAAAAAATATGTTAAAAAACTGGAACAAATAATTCCATCCAATGAAGAAATGTTAATTGAATTAAAAAAATTAGTGTCAAACAACTTTATTTTGGACGAAGTTGTATCAGTTAAGAAAGTCCATGCAAATCAACTATTTGTATTTGATGTGACTGTTCCAGAAGCAGGAAAATTCTTGGTTGAAAATGGTTTGATAATCTCAAATTGTGAAGCATTAAGGGAGATAGGTGCTGCAAGGGAAGAAGTTCCAGGCAGGAGAGGTTTCCCAGGATATATGTACACGGATTTGGCAACAATTTATGAAAGAGCTGGAATTATACAAGGAAGGCCTGGTTCTGTAACACAGATTCCAATTTTAACAATGCCTTCTGATGATATTACAAATCCGATTCCAGATTTAACCGGTTACATTACTGAAGGGCAGCTTGTGCAGGGAAGGCATTTGCACACAAAAGGAATTTATCCTCCAACAAATGTACTGCCTTCATTAAGCAGATTAATGAATGCAGGGATTGGGAAAGGACAGACAAGGGAGGATCATAAACAATTGTCAGACCAATTATATGCAGCTTATGCTGAAGGTTTGGATTTGCGGGGATTGGTTGCAATTGTCGGGGAAGAAGCAATGTCTGACAAGGACAGGAGATTCTTGAAATTTGCAGATGAATTTGAAAGAAAATTTGTACAGCAAGGCAGATATGAAAACAGAAGCATTGATGAATCCTTAAATTTAGGGTGGGATTTATTGAGGATATTGCCAAGAAATGCTTTGACAAGGATTGAAGATCGCTTAATTTCACAGTATATGGAAGGAGACGCTGCAAAACCAGCAGAAAAATCTGCTGAGAAAAAGGAAGAAATAAAACAGGCAGCAAAGGTTGAACAGAAAACACAAAAATTTGAGCAGAAACCGCAGGCACAGCAGGAAAAAAGGCCTATTCAAAAAACAAATGGCAAAAAGAAAAAATAAAAATGCAGAAAAGAAACCTGCAAAAAAAGAAAAAATAAATTAATCAAGAAAAAGATGTGCGAGATGAGGAAAAATGGCAGATATTAAGCCAACACGGACTGAATTGTTAAAGCTGAAGAAAAGGACTAAGCTTGCCAAGTCAGGGCATTCTCTTTTGAAGAGAAAAAGGGATGGCCTAATTCAGGAACTCTTTAAAATTCTTGAAAAAGCAAAGCAAAGCTCTTCCAGAATTAACCAGTCATACAAATTTGCACAGAGAAAGATTGAATTAGCAAGGGCTTTAGATGGAACATTAAATGTAAGAAGTGCAGCATTTGCAAATACTGAAGATCCGAACATTACTGTAAGATCAAAAACAGTAATGGGTGTCACAGTTCCTGAAATCAGCTCGCAGAAAGAGCATTTTATAAAAGAATTCCATGAAAGAGGCTATGGGATGCTGAGCACAACAGGGACAATTGACAAGGCTGCAAGGGCATATGAAGATTTAATTTCACAGATAATTGTTTTAGCAGAGATTGAAACTACTTTGAAGAGAATGCTTGCTGAAATTGAGAAAACTAAACGAAGGGTAAATGCACTTGAATTTAATCTTATTCCAAAAATGCAGCAGGATGTTGCATTCATCAACCTGCATCTGGAAGAGATGGAAAGGGAAGATGTATTCAGGTTGAAAAGATTCAAGCAGAAGAAAAACAAGCAGGAATCATCCTGATTGCAATTTTCTGATTTTTAACAATAAGCAAATCCACTTTAACAATAAGCAAAAAAGCTATAAACTACAATACACTTATTCTAATTAATTATTATGAAATGCGAAAAATGTGGATCTGAAGATTTTGAATTGAAAAGAGAGGGCTATTTCTGCAAAAAATGCAAAAAAAAGCAGAGCCAAAAAAGCCAATATACCTATCCTCTTGCAGATGATGCTGACAAGTATGCGGAAAGATAATATGCACAAAAAACTAAGAAAACAAAAAGCCTTAGAAAGACAGCTCAAATGGATGGAAAAAGGTTTTGCAATGGGTAAAATTCTCATAAGGAAAAGAGAAGACATATATGACAGAACCTAAAAAACAACTAATTAAATATATAAGTCAACATAATTAAGTTATGCCACAGATGAAAAGAAGGCCTATGCCAATGCAAGGGCACCAAGGGCCAGGAAGAGGAAATGTAATTAGGGGGCCTTGGAGCACAGTGAAAAGATATGGTGCAGCTATGGGCATGGAAGCTGCAAGAACAATACTTGGGTCAGGGGAGGGCAAAGGAGAAAGATATTCTCCTCATGCGGCTAGGCAAAAAGCACAGGAAGGAGGTATTTTTCATCAGTATGAATTGGACATGGCAAAAAGGAATATTAAAAGCGAAAGTGTTGATTTAAGGGTAAGGGCAGTTGAAAAATTATGCAAATATGGGCAGGAAGCTGAACTTATGGAAATATTAAGGGCAGTAATGAAGGGCGGAAATGAAAAACAAGTGGACAAAATGGTGAGAGCATTAGCCAGATTCTGGACTGAAACCGGGAGCGAACATGTTTTGGAGGCAATTGGTGCAATTGCAATAAATCAGGGCGGAAAATTCCCGCATCGTGCACAAATGCAGGCATATGAAATGCTAGGAAAGATTGAGGATGCAGTAGGAAGGCAAGCAACAGGAATCTAACAAAAATGTACCTAAAAATAATTAAAATAAAAAAAACTAATTTTATTTATTAATTTAATTTTTGTAAAACTGAGTGTTTTTATTAATTTAATTTTTGTAAAACTAGGTGATTGTTATGGCAATACAAAGGGAATATATTATTCTGGCTACAATTGCAATATTTATTTTTGGGCTGGGATTTTTCTCAGCAATGCTTTTTGCCCCTGCAAAAATTGTTGAACAGCAAACTGTTTTGAAGGTAATTGAGCAAGGGACAAAATCAGAAGCACAGGTAAACATTGTTGCTGTTTCAAATACTGGCGAAGGATTATTGAGCAAAGCAAAGGTAGAGATAATTGACGGGCAGAATAGAATTTTGTTTAATACAAATCCATTTGTTGAACCCAATACCCAATATTCAATAGAATTGGCTAAGAAGACGGCAGAACAGATTACGGGAAAAAGCCTGCAAAATAAAGATATAATTTATTCTGTTGAAGAGACAAAAGCAAAGCTTATTGGTGGGCCTTCGGCTGGTGCGGCATTAACTATTGCAACAATTGCTGCAATTGAAGGTAAAAAAGTAAAAACAGATATCGCAATTACCGGGACAATTCTGCCAAATAGCTTTATTGGAGAAGTTGGCGGTATTTTAGAAAAAGCAACAGCTGCTGGAAAAAAAGGGATAAAAATATTTTTAGTGCCAAAAGGCATGAGCAAGCTGACTGTCTATGAAAAAAATGTTGAGGAACAGAAAGGCCCTGGATTTGTAATGCAAAAAGTTTGGTATACTCCTAAACTTGTTGATTTAAATGAAGCAATGAAAGAATACGGGATGGAAGTTATTGAAGTTTCAAAAATAGAAGATGCAGTGAAATATGCAATTGAATAAATTCACAGATAGAAACCTTATGCCTAATTAAACAAGACTAGTTCTAATAACAAATTATTTAAATAATTGCACTGATAGTTATTGGTATCAAATTCCAAGATGACTGTTGTTTCTTGCAGCGCTGTTTTGGGCTCATAGCTCAATGGATAGAGCAATGGCCTTCTAAGCCGGAGGTTGAGGGTTCGAGTCCCTCTGGGCCCGTACCGCCTTTTCTTTCTTTTTGCTAAAAAGAAAGAAAATGTAGGTTGCCAAAAGAAAGAAAAACTATTGCAAAAAAGAAAAAGATTAATTAGCTATTTTTAACATTAAAAACCTTGCAGAAAAGGTCTGCCTTAATGATTTTGTGTTCGGAAATGTCATAAATCCAAACATAAAGGTTATCCAAATAAAAACAATTTTCCATAAAATGGGGCTTTAATATGCTTAAGGAATATTTCGGCTGCTTTGTGTACAATTGCAGGAAATTTGATGGTAGAATAAAGATAAATTTATCCAAATTGTTTAGGTAAACCAGTTTTTGCTTCATCTTCTTCTGGCTTGGCCTTGCAAGGATTTCAAACCCGATTTTTTCCCCATCCTTGGTTTCAAGATAGATATCATGGGCAAAATATTTCTTGCCTATAAAAAAGCCTTTTTCTTTTTCAATATTAAGGGCATCAAAAACAGTTTTTATTTCCTTTAAAGCAGCAGAAAGCATTTTCTTATTCAAATCAGTGATGAAAATCCCCGAGTCTTTCTTGAGATAATATAGATATAGAAGTTTGATTTTTAATTGTTTTCCTCTAGGATTTAGTATTGATGTCAAAAACCACCAAATAAAGTCTGCGGCATATTTTGTGCCACATTATAAAAAATTAGTTTTTGACAGACAGTAAATTTCTTCACTATTTATAAAATGGTGGAAATTTAGTGGATTTTATTATGGGCGATTCTAAAATATTACAAGTGTTGGCAATAGCAGTTATTGCAAGATTGGCATTAAAGACAATAGATTTTATTCCGTCTGTTGAACCTATTATTCCTTTGGCAGTAATTGCTGGCTTGACAATCAGCGCAGAGGCTGGCTTTACAGTTGGGGCTGCTGGTTTTATACTTTCAAATCTGGTTTTAGATGCAGGTTTTGGATATTGGACAATATTGCAGGCATTAGGTGCAGGTTTGGCAGGGGCATTGCCTGCTTTTATAAAAACAAAAAAGAAAAATTCCGATGCTGTTGTGGGATTTGCAATTGTTGGCACTGTTATCTATGAATTTTTTGTAAATATGCCTGATGGCATGATTTTTGTAATGCCTTTTTCAGCAATTCATGTGGTAAGCAGCATTGTTTTAGGATTTTTATTTGCATCAATGTTCTCACTAAAGAAAACTGACCATGATGCACAGGCAGGACATGATGATCGTTCAAGTATTGAAAATAATCATGGAAAAAACAGCCATGATTCTCATGGCGGGCAGGGGGATAACCATGATGAGCATGATGCAATACATGGCGGGCCATTCGCATGAAGAACATCATTAAAAAGCACAATTAATCTGACATCCTCCACACCCTAAAGGGTGTGGGTTCCCCTTTAGGCTGCATATTCCATTAGTG
>PEXL01000043.1:16796-17322 GCA_002779065.1 Candidatus Diapherotrites archaeon CG08_land_8_20_14_0_20_34_12 | reverse complement strand
CTTTATATTTGTTAATGTCAAAATATTCATTGCATTTTACGCACCAGCAAACTTTTGCATTATATTTGCCTTGAAGCCGTAGCCTATATTTTAAAGGTACTTCCATAATGCTGGGAAAAGGGCTAACTACTCGCTCAAACTGACCTAAGATTTTCTCATGTGAAGTTGTATCTTTTATTATTTTATTTTCTTTGTTCATCTTTTTACTTTTGTTTCCGGCAATTTAGTTCAACTCCGTTAGCCGGGAAGTTGGCTTAAATTATCTTCAATTCTTTGCCATACCACTGCTCTCTATTCCGGTTTATATCACTAAATACTTTTAGGCAATCAATTAAATATTTTGCTAAAATAAAATCCGGCGTATTATTCCAGTTCTCAACACTATTTCGGTTTATCACTTTAGCAAATTCTTTTTCAAGCTGGTCAAGCGGATGGCTATCATCTTTTGGTATAAAGCCAACACTTGTTAAAACTTATTTTGTCATTGCCATTATTAAATCTGAATCTAAAACTTTACTTGTATTCG
>PEXL01000043.1:14443-16700 GCA_002779065.1 Candidatus Diapherotrites archaeon CG08_land_8_20_14_0_20_34_12 | reverse complement strand
CCTTTTCAAAGATTTCTTTATTATGGGTTGCAACGAATCCGCCAATATTTACAATACAATCCTTTTTTGCACTATACACACAGGAATCGCTGCACTTAGTCATTTCATGTATTATCTGGGTTATTGTCAAATCCTTGAATTCCTTTTCCCTTTCTTTTATGAAAAATGCATTTTCAGAAAGCCTTGTTGCATCTAACACAACAGGAATCTTGTATTCATCAGCAAATTTTTTTACTTCTCTCAAATTTTGCAATGAAACAGGCTGCCCACCAGCCATGTTCACATTCAACTCAACATTTATGAAAGGTATCTTTTCCTTGCCATATTTATCCACATATCCTTGTAATTTTTTGATATCCATATTCCCTTTGAAAGGATGGTTATTATCAGGGTCATGTGCTTCATCAATAATAGCATCAACCATTAATCCTCCTGGCAATTCGACATGCTGCCTTGATGTTGTGAAATACATATTTCTTGGGACAACATCCCCTGGCTTTGTCATTGTTTTGTATAATAAATGTTCAGCTCCTCTTCCTTGGTGCGTTGGAACGGTATATTCATAACCAAGCACTTCTTTTACTGCTTTTTCCATTGCATAGAAATTTCTGCTTCCAGCATATGCTTCGTCCCCAAGCATTATCCCAGCCCATTGGTTATCAGACATTGCACCTGTTCCGGAATCAGTCAACAAATCGACATAAACATCATCAGATCTCAGCAAAAAAGTATTATAACCAGCTTCTTCAATTGCTTTTTTCCTTCCTTTTGCATCAAGCAATTTGATAGGTTCTACCATTTTAATTTTATAAGGCTCAGCTAATACCATAGAATCATCCCCCTATTTTTAGAGCATTGATTATCTAACTAGAACGGTTATTATTAAATAACTGTGCTTTCTTTCATATTAATACTTTGACAATAAACAAAGGAGTGATTGGTATGGCTGTTCGTCATTTGATTGATTTTAAGGACTGGAAATCCAAAGAGATTGAAGAACTTCTTGACATTGCATTAAAAATCAAGAAAAACAAGGAAAAATATTATGATGTATTAAAAAATAAAACCCTGACAATGATTTTTCAGAAGACATCCACACGAACCAGATTATCCTTCGAAGCAGGCATGACTCAATTAGGCGGGCATGCAATCTTCCTTGACTGGAAAACAACGCAATTCATAATGGCAGACATCCAGGATGAAGCCAAATGCGTTAACCGGTATTCTGATGTAATAATGGCAAGGCTTCTCAGGAATGCTGACCTAATGAAGATTGCCGAGGTTTCAACTGTTCCTGTAATAAATGGCCTATGTGAGAAATACCACCCCTGCCAGGTGTTGGCAGATATTTTGACTGTAAAAGAAAATAAAGGGAATCTTAAAGGATTGAAACTGGTTTATTATGGAATTGCAAATAATGTAAGCAATTCCCTAAGTGTCATAGCCACAAAACTAGGGATGAATTTTGTTTTAAGTGCCCCTGAAAGGCATGCAATCAGCCTTGATGAGGAATTGCTGAAACAGGTTAATGCTACTGGGCTGTATAGTGAGGAGAAGGATCCCTTAAAGGCTGTAAAAGATGCGGATATTGTTTATACTGACACTTGGGTTGATATGGAATTATTTTTAGATCCTAAATTTGAAGAGGAGAAAAAAAGAAGAATGAAAACATTTATGCCTTATCAGGTCAATAAGGAACTATTAAAGGGTGTGCCTGATGCATTAATTATGCATGATCTTCCTGCCCATAGGGGTTATGAAATAGATGATTTTGCAATGAAATCCTCCAATTCTATAATCTTTGACCAGGCGGAAAACCGGTTGCATGCCCAAAAGGCAATACTGTTAAAGTTGCTTGGAAAAGCTTAGAAATAGGCTTTTTCCATTCCTTTTTATTCCCTTTTCTTTTCTTTCTTTATTATGCCACAAATACTTCTTTTGAAATTGGCAGGGGAAATCTCCCTAAAGAGCAAGCCAGTGCAAAACCGTTTTTATGCTACACTCTTGAATAACATAAGAACTGCTTTGCGCAATAATTCAATAACTGATTTTGAAGTAAAAAGAGGATATGGAAGAATTTTTCTTTCATGCCAGGATCCTGAAAAAACTATCTCTGTCCTGAAAAGTGTGTTCGGCTTGCATTCTATTGCAATAGCAAAAAAATACGAGAATGCCATCCCAAAGAATATTTACAGCAAGACACTTACATTTGCAAGAATAAAATTAAAGAGAGGGGATAGCTTTGCTGTCCGCTGCA
>PEXL01000043.1:0-14375 GCA_002779065.1 Candidatus Diapherotrites archaeon CG08_land_8_20_14_0_20_34_12 | reverse complement strand
GAAATTAACGAATTAAAGGTTAATCTGAAAAATCCTGATAAAGAGATATTTATTGAAATAAGAAATGATGATTTTTACCTCTATTCTTCTGAATCCAATGGTTATAATGGCCTGCCAGTAGGGGTAGAAGGCCATGTTGGCATTTTATGCAATAATAAAGAAGAGGATTTACTTGCAGCATTATGCATGTTAAAAAGAGGCTGCAGCATTTATTGCATAATAAAAGAGCCAGTAGATGAACACTTTTTTGACCCTATCGTAAAATTTAATTCCTATCAAAAAATAAAATTCTTTGAGTTTGATTCGATCAAAAACACTGATCCGCAAAAGCAGAAAATGGTCGCATTGGTCGATCCTTCTATGGAATTAGACCTAAAGCGAATTGCTGGGCAGGACAAGGATATGTTTTTACCTGTTTTTAGGCCTTTATTATTCATGCCTGAAGATAAAATTTCAGAATTAAGAAGGATGATTTATAATGACTGAATTATTTTTGCCAAATAATATGATGAAAAGGGAAACTTAAATGATTAAATCTGTTTTCTTTGATTTGGACGATACTTTAATTGCCACATATGAAGAATCTTACAGAAATCATCTGGAGACAACACAGGCATTAGGATTAGAAATGCCACCAGAACATGAATTCTTCAAATATTATGGTTTGCCATGGAAGAAATTTATTCAAACATTATGGCCTTCAATTCCATTTGAAAAATTCAGTGAAACATATGGGAACAATATTTCTAGATACCCCCTTATTGCAGGCGCAGATAATGTTTTAAATACCCTAAAATCACAGAATTTATTGTTAGGGATATTGACAACAAGGGAAGCAAATTCAGCAAATATTTTACTCGAAAAACACAACATAGCACAGTATTTTGATCTGGTTGTTTGTTGTGCCGAGCATATCCATAAACCAGATCCAAGGTCCTTTGACCAGATATTGCATAACTTGCAGTTATCAGGAATTCAAAAGAATGAGATATTATATACTGGTGATTCTTTAAATGATTTTAAGGCAGCTTACCATGCAAGAATTCATTTTGTAGGTGTTTTGACAGGTTATACAAGGAAGGATGATTTTATCAATGCAGGATTACACCAGGATAACATTATTGATTCTGTGCATCACATTCCCTATTATATTAATCAACTTAATAAAAAAATAGATTCAGCCCCATTAGACCCTGCTGTGTGATTTTATGAAAATTGCAATTTTCTCAGATTTGCATTTAGGTTTTTCTCCAAAAGGCAGAGAGGCAGATGCTTTTGATAATGCAAAAAAAGCAATGGCTTTGGCATTATCTGAAAACCCTGATTTGATTATCCTTCCAGGGGATATTTTTGATGAATCAATTCCAAAATATGAAACCTTGCTTGAAGCATTTGATATTTTATCGCTAGCAAAGCACCATAAAAAATCCGAAATTATCTTGCACAGAAAGAAGAAAGATTCCGAAGAGGCAATTTCTTTTTTAGGGATCCCGGTCATTGCAATTCATGGAACACACGAATACACAGGAAAGGATTACAAAAACGTAATTCATCTTTTAGATGCATCAGGTTTTGTAACCTATTTGCATGGTTCACAAATGTTTATAGAAAAAGGGAGTGAGAAGGTTGCAATTCAGGGATTTGGCGGAGTACCCGAAAAGAAAGCTTTGGATGTTTTGCGGTTATTATGCCCAAAACCAATTGATTCCTGCTGCAATCTCTTTGTTTTGCATCAATCAGTAAAGGAATTCCTGCCGTTTGATGATGATATGATTGCAACCATTTCTATCTCTGATCTCCCTGCTGGTTTTGACCTGATAGTTGATGGCCATTTGCACTGGAGCAATGAATTAAATGACAAAGATATAGGAAAACATTTCCTGTTGCCAGGTTCTACTGTCCTGACACAAATGAAGCATTTGGAATCAACAAAAAAGAAAGCAGTTTTCTTCTATGATACAAAAACAAAAGAAGTTTCTTTGAAAGAAATTCCAGACCAAAGGGAGTTCTTCTATAAAAAATTGCAGTTTAAGGATGCCAACCTGCAGAAATTGAGGGAAGAAGTTCACAAAGCATTGGATGAATTTTTAACCGGAAAGAAATTTTCCAAAAAACCACTCATTAAACTGAAAATTTCAGGAACTTTGTCTTTCGGATTGAATCAAACGGATATTTCTGAAGAATCCTTGGTTGAAGATTTTGCAGAAAATGCGATCATTTATATTGACAAGAATTTTTCCGGCATGGATGATTTAAAGACAAAATTGAAAAATTTAGGGGAATTGCATAATTCCAAAAAATCAGCTATTTCTTTGGGTTTGGATATGCTTGATGATAATTTGAAAAAAACTGATTTTAACAATGCGTTTGATGTCCACCGCGTTTTCAAACTTTTGGAAGAGGATGAGGTTGACAAGGCGATTGAGGTTATTTTGGGCAAAAAAGAATAATCTGCCAATTTGACCTAATTTAATATTTTAGTGAAGATTGCAAAGAGATAATATTTATTGTTAAATTACTATGGCAATTCTTTATAGACTTGATATGTTTTGCGCACACCGCCTCTTGACCCTACTTCAGTTCTTTTATTCATTTTCCAGCCTTGTGGCAAATCCAATTCAGTTACATGTTCTAAAGTGCCATTTCCAACTACTTCTGATGTTTAATATGAATATACTGCCTGTTTTAATCCAAGCATTACTGCAGCATCTTCAATAGTTCTTAGGTCAGTGTATAATGTGTGCTTATCCCTCAAATTTAGTTCATTTACATTAAGACTATTTCTTCTTAAGTCTATATTATATACAATAGCAGGTTCAGAGCGTTTTGATTCAATAATCCCATGCAATGTTCCCCTTATTGGTAAGTTTAGTCTTGTGGATAAAGCTCTTACCCCATCAAGAAGCTCTTTTAATTTAGGAATGTTTCCGTAGTTTGCCCTCTTTATTTCTATAAATTTTCTTAGGGGATGAACAACATATGAAAAAGAAGTATCTCCTTGCTTCCATGTTTTTTCAGCAAGCCTTCTCTGTTTTGCACTCATTTCACTGTGCCCTGATGTCCCACTACTCATAGTTACTATCCCATGTTTCTTTCTTGGCAATATCCTTCTCAGCGCTTTTAGCGGATTCATAATAAAACAGTGTACCAATTTGCTAATAAATATATTTGTCACTCTTATTTCTATATGTGCATAATCCGAGATAAATTAAATAATTTTTTAATACCAACTAAACTGAAATTATCTATTCTTGTAATTTTTCTCCTGCTTGGCTATCTTGCAATTGTTCAATCTTGGGCATTCTGCAAGGAATGTTCTCCAAAGCCGTTTTTGTATGATTTTATAAATGAAATTCCAATCTGGCCGCTTGCAATGTATGCTTTATTGCCTGTGCTTATGCCATTGAATTTGCTAGGCCTTGGGTTTCTAAATTTGCCTGTTGCTTTGATTTATGCATATTTGCTGGCCTGCGTGATTGATTTTGCGGTTAAAAAATTAGTAAAAAAATAAATAGTAGTTTGCTAATTTATCTTAATGTGGTTAAATGGATTTTAAGAACATATCAATTATTGTCATTGTGCTCCTTAGCATGTTACTTATATTAGGTTGTATAATCCCTGCTAAAAAACTAGCTGAAAAAGAAGAGTTTTGCTATAAAGATTTTGAAAAAGACGTAAATTTGTGTTTCTTGAATGATAAAACAGAAACTTTTGTCTTTTTGAAAAATTGTGAGGACTACTTGCCGCAAAAATTTTCTGAAGTTTTTGTAGTAAAAGATTTGGCAGAATGTAAGGTAACTACATCAAAAAAATATGACAAAATTGCCCCAATTTTTGTGCCTGGTACTTATCCTGCATATATAAAAGAGAATGATAAAATCAGGATTGTTTGCGAGCCTACTTGTGATGTGAACCCAGAGGTTTTAGATTGGAAGTTAGAGCGTTGGACAAAAGCATACGATAAACTAGCTGATTTTTTAGGTATTGACCGCTTATGGGGTAAATCCATTAATTTTGTTTTATATAATCAGCATATAACTGAAAACATGTTGCGACCTAAGGGCTCTTCAACTATCCCATTTGTGCTTATTCCAAGCGCACATGCAACTCTTGGGGGTGATGCCAATATATCTCTAATGCTTGGAAGAATATTTGATTACTTAAGCAATCACTTAAATGAATTTTCTTTGGATAACGAGAAAGTATTGCATCAAGATTATGTGGATGGTCTTTACGAAGCAGTTTTTGAGGATCTAGAGACACCCATACATGAAATGGCGCATGTGAGTTTGTATTCTATAGGAGTTACCTCAGAATCAGAACTTAAGTGGTTTCATGAGAGCTTTGCCTATCCTGTTGCAATCATTCTAGCAGGCAATAAGGCTCTTAGAAACAAGATTAAGTATGAACCTTACAAAAACATTGAGCCAGAGAGTCTTTGCTATGAAGGTTTTAAGTATCTCAGTGATGTACTCTTATATAATCTCTGTAAGAACTATGGTTTTGATGTGAATATGCTGCCAAATTTCTTTTATGACTTAAACAGCTTTAATACTAAATATGCTGAGATACCAATAGATCCATTGGATACAGAATTAAAAAAGGGCCTCATAGAGAATAACATCACTAAGGCATTAAACAAAGTAACTGGCAAAGATGTTTCAGCATTGTTTAAGGAGAATGAAAACTGCTATTGGAAAGTTTGCTAATCTAACGTGTAATTTTTTAATGTTTAAATAAAAAAGTAACTTCCCGCAAAGCAACAACTCCTCATTTTTTATTCTTTTTGTTTTCTATTTTTATATGCCTGATAAAATTGCAATTTTTGTCCCGCCTTTCAAATTGTCTACTGCGCATTCAGATGAATCAACTGCTAGGGATGCAACTCTTTTGAGGCAGCTTATTCAAGAAGCCAGGAAAAGAGGTTACCAAGTTATTGAAATGAATCATCCAAAAGAATTGTGGGATGTTACTGATTTGGAAGTAAGAAGAAGAAATCTTCTTGAGAGATTAAGAAAAATTGATTTTAGGGGTAAAAAGCCAATCTTTATAGGCCATTCTTTAGGGGCATTTCTGCTGAAAAGTAATTTGCGAGAATTATCTGAACATGTTGGAACGCAATTCAAAGTTTTCACTATTGGAGGAATTCATTTAGGAGGATCAGAGGTCCCTGAAGAAAATGCTCTTCTTAGGAGACTTAGCAGTGGATGGGATTTGGAACGTGGGCGATTTAAGGAACTTTCAGAAGGAATTCATGTGCCTGTAAATTGCAGATTGGTTGAGTTTTATTCCCCACAAGATCCAATTCTTCATTCAAATCCAAAAATAGCCAGAACATATGGCCCTAACCATGTTAGAGTTCCAATAATTGTAAAAAAGCCAGCTGCAGGAATTGAGCCATTTATAACTCATCATTTATTTAGTGGACATGAAAGAATAGCGGCAACTAGAATAAGAAGGCATTTGAAATAATGCCTTTGTTATTGTAGGAAATACTTTTTATTTTTGTTTAAATCTGCTAATTGATACCAAACCAACTATTCCAATTGCTAATACAATCACACCCATCCACATAGCTTGAGTATTTAATACAAAACCCAATTCCTCTGCTTGTGCCTTTGGGCTAAAAACCACCATTCCAAGCCATACCATGGCTGCAATTATGCAGAATATTGCTATTATTTTGCCAAACCAGTACACCATTGGATGTATAGTAGTAATGACAGTATATTTTTTTCCCATTATAACTCACCACACAAATATTGTCTTACTTTACTTTTAAAGGTTTCCATTAAGATTTTAAATAAATCATAGCTAGGTTTATTCATGAAAAAACTTTTTCTAGAGTTTTTTGTCCTGATAACTTGCCTGTTTTTCCTCATTTTTTTCTTTGGCTGTTTAGCAGATCCCGATGTTGAATACTTGAAGCAGCAGAAGAATTTGAAGAAAGATGTTCCTTGTTTTGAAGGCTATGAAAAAGACACTAACCTATGTTTTCTTTATGACAAAATGGAGGATTATTTCTTTGTAACAAATTGCAAAAATCAGTTTCCAAAAAAATACACGACGGTTTCTGCTGTTGAAAATGAATCTGAGTGCAAATTGCAGGCAGCGGAAAAGTATGATAAAATAGCACCAGATTTTATTCCACAAAAAGAGGACTATCCTGATTATAATAAATGCAATGAGAAAATCTGCTTGATTTGTGAATACCATTGCAATGTAAACCATGATTTGCTTGACTGGCGTTTTGATAAATTGACCCATTTGTATGACAGGCTTGCAAAATTGTTTGGCAGGGAGAAATTGCTTGATGTTCCGATTCCCTATGTGGTGTATGACAAACAACTCGAGGCTACTATCCCCTTTGCTAATTATGGTATGCCTGAAGAATATGGGGGTTTTATTCCTCAAGGAGAAGGAGATTTTTGGACAGGAATCCCTTTGGTACAGAATGCCGAAGGGCTAAGTTTTAAGTATTATTCAATTAAATATGCTAATTATGAAAAATTATTGCATAAGGACTATCCTGATTATGTTTATGAACAGACATTTGATAATGAATGTATGGCCGTGCATGAAATGTTGCACGCAGTCTTCCAACTAAGATATGGCGGATTCTCCAATACTGAACATATTTTTATCGTAATGGCTGAATCTTTCCTTGGCTGGCATTCTTGTCCTGAACGCAATAGGTTGAACGCAATAGATGTTGATTCTAGTCCTCCCCAAAGTTTTTGTGATGAAATGTTTAAACTGAATGGTTACCCCCATCTTTATTACCTTTGCAAAGATTATGGATTTGATGTTGATGATTTGCCAAAGCTTTTTGATGAATGGGATAAAATAAAAGAACAAAATAATGCAATAAATCCAGAATCCAAAGGAAAGCTTTCAATAGAGGATTTTACTATTAATGCGTTAAGTGCTATTGTGGGAAAAGATACTTCCAAAGTTTTCAACAATGTTTGTTATGTTTATCCCGATTACCCAAATTGCAAAAAGTGATTATTTAATATTCACAAATTCTTTGCTTCTTCAATTATTTTCTCAAAGTTTTCTTTAGTAAGTGAATCCATTGGAACTTCTCTGTTTTTTAACTGTGGGACATCAGAAGCGTGTGGTGTGCTTACTATGGAATAATTACATTTTTCGTATTTTACGCCACTTATTGTAATTGTGCTTACACCTATTTTGTCATAAGGTTCTACATTCAGGGTTGCGGGTTTGCATCCCAAGAAGTTTTCATAAAGGCAAGTCTCATTATTGCATTTGATTTCTTTACCTTCAGCTATGCAACCCATCAGAAATATCCCTAAAAAAATAAGAGGGATGAATGCTTTAAGATAATTTTTTGCCTTCATGGCAAAAAGTCCTTGCTCTTTATTTTATCCGGCAGATATTCTTCTGTTATAAACCTGATTCCTTTTTTGCTCAAGGCTTCCAATTCAAGCTTGATTGCTTTTTCCTTCATGCGCTTGAATTCATCCTGCCATTCCTTCTTTTTGAACCATTCATAGTTTGCCATTTCATCCAATCTCTTGACATCCAAATGATTCAGTTTAATTGTTACCTCTTTCGGAATCTTATAGGTTTCAACATCCTTGATTGTTAATCCGAGGTATTTTGTCTGCGGAGTTGCGAGCTTTTCTTCACTGTATGAAAGTGAAATACTTCCTTGCTTTATTACTGAATAAATATACATTCCCCAGGGATCAGCATCCATTAATGCCAAGACAGGCAATTTGAATTCTTTATTCAATCTTTGCGCTAATCTTCTCTCTGCCCTTGATGGCTGCCCTCTTCCTGTTAATATAAGGCATTTTCCATGGTCCCAGAATTTATCCTCATTAAAACGTTTCCAGACAGCATCTTTCTCAATGAATAATACATATTCTGCATCTACATCTTTAATTTCAATTCTGTCAGGTTCAACATTTGAGGGAATTCCCCAGCCGCCTGAACCCATCTTTGTCAAATCAATAGTATCCTTCCCATCCTTAATTTTCATTCTTCCTGTAATTACCCCTTTTGTTGATGCAGCCAAATGTAATTCTTCCCTAAGCAGATTCATGCTGCATTCAATATCCTCAATTATTGGATCACTTTCCGATTGATTTTCAAAGCTGTTTTCTTCAGTCCCTGCAATCGTATGCTTTAATGCATAGTAAAGATCACGAATGGATATGTTTGCTTTCTGGTCAATTATTTTTTTCAATTCATTTGCAATTAATGTTGTCTGCATGAATTTTCTTGTATGCGCGATGTTGAGGAATAATCTTTGCGATGTTTTATCTCCCATTTTAATTGTCTGGCTTTTCTGGTCAAAGTAAATATTGTTCAAGCTTCTTATAGGCAATTCAATGCTAGGGTGCTCTCCTTTTTCAATCTGTTCGAAGACCGTTTTGCCCATTTCCTTGAGTTTATCTATTACGCGCGAATCCTTTTGCTCTGCTCTCATTCATCATCACTCTCCTTAGCCGCTTTTTTGGATTTCTTTTTCCCACCTTTAATTTTCTTTTCCTCTGCATCTTTCTTTTTTACCAGTTTCTCAAGTTCTTTCTCTAATTTTTCATCATCTTCCTCTTCCAAAGCCGCTTCTTCTTTTTTCTCCTGCTCTTCCTCTAACTTTAATCTCTTTATTACAATGTCAAGCAGTTTCTTTTCAATCTTAGCAGGATCTTTCTTTGTTAATTCCCCAACAGCCCTTGCAACTTCAATAGCATATTTCATGAACACCCTCTTCTTTTCCTGCTTTATCTTTTCCTTTTCTTTCTTTATGATGTAGCGGGCAGTCCTTCTTCCAACCTGCATTAATGCCAATCTTAATTCTTCCATTACCTCTTCTTCATCAGCAATAGATGTCTTTCCTGCACCAGTGTAAGGAACATGGGCAGAAATAAAGTTTACAAATAGGGAAATAGGTGCATTATTTATGTCACCCATTGCATATCTCTTCCAATCAATGCTTTGCACTGCCTTTGTGATTGCACATGTTCCAGCATCAAACATTAATGGCGCTCTATTGGAATATCTCATTATTTCTACTCTTCTTTCCTGTACTTCCCCCTCTTTTGGTGTTGTCTCATTTACAACACGGCCCGCATTCCCGCCATAAGCTATTGCAACCTCTACCTGGAAAGGGAATCCCCCAGAATAAACAGTTGGCTTTCTTGTAAATGTGTAAACAATTTCTGGTTTTACAATATTTTCAAGTGATTTTTTGATATGCTCCTCGCCAATAGGGCATAATCCTTCTGTTGAAGGTGCAGAGAAATTTACTTGTTTAAATGCATGAATAATCTGCTCAGCTTCTTCCCAGCTTAACTGCTTAGGATCTTTATTCAAATCAAAGCGTAAATTTTGCTGTATCTTATCAATTGAGGTATCTCCAACCCTGTCAAATGCCTTTTTCAAAAAGCTGTTTGTTTTTCTTGCATCTATTGTTTTTGACCAGGATAAAATATCATCAATCGTAACTCCTAATGGATGCGGTTTCATTTCCATAGGCCTTTTTGGAATTTTATTTACACTCCTGTGGAATGTTGTGAGAATCCCTTTCGGATTCCTGAATCTAATTTGCGCATGGGGATTTGCAATCGCAGTTCTTCTTAAATATTCCAAAACACCTTGATCTGATTCTTTGTATAATACCCCTTTAAATTTGGTCTGAATCGCTACCCCTCTGAATTGCTTTAGCATTTCTTTTAAATTAGAAATTTTTGGCCTATTCTCTTTTGTATCAATGCTAATTTCGAGTGAATATGTTTTTCCATTTCCTGTTCCTGTGATTACTTTTGTTGGCTTTCCTGTTGTCATCTGGCTTAACATAGTACAGCCTGAATTATGGCAGATTATGCCGCCAGCAACAAAATTATGGTATTTTTCTATTTCTAAATCATAGACAAATTCTTCCTCATTTTTCTCAAAGCAGATTTCTTTAACTGTTAGCCAGCTTACATCAGCATTTGCTAGAGCATTAAGGTATTCACCAGTAGTTCCGATTATTCCTGCAGTATTTAATACTTGCACTAATGCATATCTGCTTATGTTGCCTGAATGAATTGCAGAATATGCTGCCGCAGGTAATTTTGTTAGGGCAATTTCTTCAGTTCTTAGGTAATTTATAACAGAAGGATTAATTCCAGGGATAGTGTCAGTTTGGGTATTCACTTTTTTATTTTCTAATAGTTCAATCAACTTTTGGGTTTTTTTACTTGAAGAAAAACCAATCTTTTGGTAGAATTTGTAGATATTTTCTGTTGCGGTTATTGTAATTCTATTTTCTTCTCTGCTTTTGTTAATGTTAGCATGAATGCCTATTCTTAAGAGAGCATAGAAGATTTTCTCGAGTGCTTTCTTGTTATAAAGAGTTAAGGTTATCATTCTTTTTTCTTGGGTTATGCTACCTTCAGCATCAAATAATCCTTTTAAGTATGCTGCAATATGCCCATCACTCAATTGTAGAAGGGTATTTGATAGATCAAAACATTTTGATTTATTGCCTCTAGTGACTCCAAGGCTTTCAAATATTTCCGATAAGATCTTTGAAGAGCATTGTAATGTGCAATAGTGTTTTTCTTTATGGAAATATTGTTGAGTCTTTAATCCAAATTTTTCTTCAAGAATGTTTTTGCATTTATTTATAAGATTAATATCCTTGTTTGTAAAGCTTATATTTACTCCCCATTTATCATCTTTTTTTGAAGTTAAATGCCCATCACCAGCCATAAACCCGGAGAGCCACAATATATCCTGGCCTATATAGGCAGGCATTTTTACATATGTTCCATTTCTACCTATCCTAGTTATCTTTTGAAGGATTTCATCTTCTTGCAATCCTAATAATTTAATCATTGTGATGACTTGTTGTAAGGTAGGCCTCCCTCTTGGGTTATTGTTTGGCATTTTTCTTGTGAACCAGTTTCTTATCCTGTCTTTTTTTACTCCAAGATGTTTTGCAATTTCCGTAAGGCTGCCATATTTTTGAATTAATTTCGCTTTTAACATTTTTAGAATGTCTTGCTCATCAACTTGTATATCCTCATGCTTAAACAAGTCTATTGCTCTGAGCTGATTTGTGAATGCAAATAATTTATTTGGTGCGGCAATTTTCATGCCTTCCTTTATTTCGTCTGCTCTTATCCAAATAGGTTCACTATCCTTGATTGTAAGCACTGGATTTTCAGGGGTTAAATGAATAGCCCTGCCTTTAGCAGTTTTAACCTTTACAAATAAGGGATTTTTTGGTTTCCAGCATCTTGTTATTTTTCCAGGCACTAATTTTAAGCTATTTAGGTCTAGGCTTATTGCTTCTATGCCAACCATGTTTTTGTCAACTATCTCTTTTATTGGAAGAATTCTTCCATCTGCTAATGGTACAAGAGTATCTGATTTCATACAAGCACCAATTCCTTGCTGCCCCCTCATCTGCACCATTCTGTGGAATTTAGTTCCTGCAAGAAGTTGCCCTAATGCCTTGCCTACAGTCTCTTTTGTCAATCCCGGGCCGTTGTCTTGTGTAGAAACAACATAGTATTCTTCACCCAATTCTTCAATCTTTACCTCAATTTCCGGGAGAATATTTGCTTCCTCACAGGCATCTAATGAATTAGTCACATATTCGTGAACAATTGTTGTTAATGTCCTGATCTTCCCGTAAAGACCGAGCATCTGCCTGTTTTTCTTGAAGAATTCAGCAACTGAATGCTCCTTAAATTCCTTACTAAGGGTTTCTGCACTTATTATTTTCCCATTATTCTGTTCAGCTTCTTGTGTCTCTTCTTCTGTTTCTTCAGTCCCTTGAGTTTCTTCTACTTCTTCAGCTTTTTGAGTCTTTTCTAACTTTTCTTTTTTTGGTTTTTCTGTTTTTCCTGCCAACATATCACCCTATTTTTCCGAATCATTTTATAAAATAAAAATAATTTTTAATTATAATTTGAATTCCTTTGATTTTGAAATTCTTTTATCTAAGAATACTCTCATACTTTCAATTTTTGCTCCATTCAGTAGCATTTCAATTGCTTGTTTTGCTAAATCCATATTCAAGGCGTTTCCAATTATTCCAATTGTATTTCCATAAACAGAAATATATGTTCCGGTTTTTTCTTCAATTTCAGCCCTTATCGTTCCCTGCCTGCCAATTACCCTTGCCTTTTTTGTATGTATTTCTTTTTCACTTTTTCCAATAATTTCTTTTAACGGAATAATATCCATAAAAAATTCTTCATCTAACAACAGCAATGATTTCTCAGGAGAAAATCCCCTGGCTATAGCTTTTACAATTTCTTCAGTTTTGTGCAGCATAAAGACATCTTTATTTTCAATTAATACTTCTCCGGTTTTGCTGTCAATATTCAGTTTACTTTTAGTAAGTTCTTCAATTTGTTTTTTTGTGCTGCCAACCTTTCCAATTAAAGCAGCAATCCTGTCTTTAGGCACATTTATTTGTTCTTCATCAAACATTTTTTCACAATCTCTTAAGTAGCTTTTAATATATTTATATAAGTAATATATATTTATATAAACAATATATATTTATATATTATTGCCATAACCCAAAATTTGAAGGAGTTATGGCTTAATTCTGCAGTTTTTGAATTTAATTTTGCCCTGTTTTTTCACGATTTTTTCTTTATATCTGAGTACATCTCATCAAAACTCTTTTTTAATCCCTGCTTTGTTAAATACTCTGAAAGATTTTTTATATCCCTTTCAAATAATTCTTGTGCATTTGGGTGGCTTGTTAAAACTGCTTGCCCGCAATCAATTATGACAGGAGAATCATTTTTGTTTAGTATATTGTATTCAGATAAATCAGCATGTATCAAATGAGCTTCATTTACCATCTTTGACATATATTCAACAAGTTTATTGTAAAAATTTTTCAAATCTTTAATTGGTTTTTCCCTTATTTTCTTGCAAGGTTCATTATTTTCTTCAATCAATTCCATTACTAAAACATTTTTCTTGAATGCAAAAGGTTTTGGAACAGCAATTCCTGCTTTACTCAATCTTGTTAAATTTTTGAATTCTTTGCGTGTCCATTCATAAATTAGTTCGGTTCCCTTTTTCACTTTTTCAAATCTTAAATCACCATAAATATATTTTTCCATTTTTTTAAAGCGAGCTGTTTTTGTTTTGTAAACTTTTACTGCTCTTCCATGCCCAGAAGAATCCTTTGCAATAAAAACAAATGCTTCTTTCCCAGGACTTATAATGCCTTCAAGTGTTTCAATATACCCTTTCTCAGAAAGATCATGAATTGCCATTATTGTTTCATTATCAAAAACAAGATTTACGGTTTTTTTCAGATTTTCTTCCTTGAAAATTTTCCTGATATTTTCCTCTTGCATATTAGAAATAGAATATATTAATTTGATATAAATTTACCCATACACTGTTATTTTTGAATGGGCTCAGGATTTGTCAACCATTTAAGATGGCCTTTTCTTTCAAGTGCATTTCTTTGTGGCCCCAAATATCGCCAGACGACATCAGCCTTACTTAGCTGATAATACCACACCTTTATTAGTATTAAATCTCCCTCTCTTATCCAAACAGTTTTTTTCATCTTTCCTGTGATTCTGCAAAGTCTTTCAACATTATCAGCACATCTCGCCCTTAAATGATTTGCACCTTCCATTTTTGTGACAACTGCGAACATTTCAAATTCTTTTGTTCTTGGCAGTTTTATATATCCCTCAGATATCTGTTCATCAGTGCTATTATTTCTTTTTTTATACATTTAAATCACAGTCTGTATATTTGAACATGAGGGGTAGAACCAATTTTTATTATGTTCTTTTCAGTTATCAAGCGAGCTTTGAGCGCAATTGATACAACCTTTTCACCAATTAGATTTGCATTTCCTGCATTTTTTAATAATTTTTCAAGTGCTTTTTCAGTTATTGCTTCATTGCCATAAAAAAATTCGCTTACCTTTATAGAATAATCTTTATCTTCAATTGTTTTTCCAAGTAATTCGCGATCACAAGCAGCTAAAATTTCAGAACCATCTTTTTTATGAATCTTATGAATTATTCTTCTCACCTAATTATGCTATTGGAGCTAATGCCCCGCAAGCTTCACATTTGAGCATTTTTACCCCTTTATTTTCTATTACTTTTGTGTCAGGTCTTTTACATTCCTTGCAAAGAACATATCTATTAGTGTAATCGGCAATTATCCTTTGCAATTGTTCAGATGAAAACTTTCCTTTTAGCATAAGTTTTCCCTCGGAGATTGTTGCAGCGGTTGCCAATTCTTTTGTTAAATATTTTAATATCGAATTCTCATCCCTTCTTATTGCTTTCAAAATTTTGTCAAAATTATGGACTATCGTTTTGCTGCCTTGCAGCATTGAATTCACTAAA
>PEXL01000017.1 GCA_002779065.1 Candidatus Diapherotrites archaeon CG08_land_8_20_14_0_20_34_12 | reverse complement strand
GGTTTCTTTTCTCTGACACACCTCAACTCTCTTTTCTTTCGTAAAGAAAAGAGAGGTTCGGTAACGAGCCCGCTGGGATTCGAACCCAGGACACCCAGATAGCTCCTTTTATTGAACTAAGAGTCTGGTGCTCTGCCAACTGAGCTACGGGCCCATTTTGTACAAATAACTCTTTAGAATAGGATTTAAAAAACGAATTTAATGCTTTGATTCTTTGTTCATTGTCTTTTCTTTTTCTTCTTCATCAAGCAAAGATTTTACTTTTTTCAGGCGTTCAATTGCTTCCTTAATTAATACCCTTCTTCTTACGCTGTTTTCAGCTAAGGACCTTCTTTCCAATTCAACAATAATCTGTTCTAATTCAAGAAACATCATAGAAATCAATATCATTATAATAAACGAGAACCTTTAAAAAGGATTTACAAGCCGAAATATCTTTAATTGATTTGTGCGTATTCTTTTAGTATGCCACAAAGAACTTCTGCAAGAAAACCGGTTGCACGAAATCCAAAAAGAGGCATTAGTCTAAGAAGAAGCACTGACCGTTCAGCTAGAAGGAGGAAATTGCTTACTGCGGTAGCTCATATTGAAGCAGACCTTGAAGAAGAATTTCCCTCAATAAAAAATACTCCTGTCTTTGACAGGATTGTAGCAATAACCCTGAGCCCGCATTTTTTCCGTACTGAAAGGGAAACTGCACTTATCGGCGCATTTAATGAAGCAATTTATTCCATGGGCACATCAGCAGAGCGAGCAAATGCCCTTGAAACAATAAACAGGTCGGCTGGGCAAGCGCTTGGAAGAAGGATGCCACTTAAAGGTAAACCTGAAAAAGATTTGCCAAGAAGAAGCAACCCAGAGAGAAATTACCCCAAACTGGCCAAAGGCGTAAAAAGCGAAGCACACAAAGAAAGAAGAAGAACTGATTCTTTAGTAAATGGTATTTTATCAGGAATTAAAAAAGCAGTTATTGGTTTAGAATTTGAAAAGGATTTTCCATCACTGAAAGAAACAGAATTTCCAGGAAGAATTTCTGCAATAACCGCAAGCGCACATATGTCTCCTTATGAAAGATGTTTATCTGGAATAGCAGCATTTCAGGAATCTATTTATTTTATGAAAAATCCTAAAGAAGTAAATAATGCTTTGGGCACAATATCTAATCTTTCAGTGCTAGCTAAACAATTAGAATTAGTTGAAAGAAAAGCACCAAGAAGGAGAAACCCTTAAGATATTAAAAAATTTCTTGTCCTGTTTACACAAGCGTAGCAACAAACAAAATTGTTATTCCTACTAATGCCATCACTACAGTAATTATTATGTTCTCCATGCTCATTACCTGGGCATTTGTAAAAAACAGATATAATGCGCTGAAGCAGAAGATTAATCCAAGGAATAATAATCCAAATGAAATGAATTTATTTCTTGACCCTACACCCTTAATCTTCAATTCTTCCATATCCTTCTCAATTGTATTAATCCTTAACCCTAATTCATTTAATGCATTCTTAGTCCTGTCAGTTAAATCAGTTACTGCTTTTATATTATCCCCCATCTGCTGTTGAAATGTCTTGCTTTGCCCTGTAACATTTTTTTCATATTTTTCAAGATCCCCCATTACTTCCGCACTTACCCTTTTTTTCATTTCCTTGCTTACAATATCCGATTGCTCCTGCAGATATTTCACCGTTTTTGGCTTTTCCTTTTCCAAGTCATTGGCAACTATTTTGCTGATCTCATTCCTCAATAGTGCAAAGGTATCTGCTTGCCCCAATAAAAGAAGCCTTTTTGCCTTTTCCGGTTCTACCCCAAGAGATTGCAAAGTGGCAATTATTTTTTCTTCAGATTCACCATTTTTTACCATATCCTGTATTATTTGGATAATACTGGATTCTTTTTGAACTTCTTTAGCAGGCATTATTCAATCACCATCTCTACCTTTAATTCCTTTATAGTATTTAGTGCTTTTAATTTAAATATTATCTGTGCAGTTCCTTTTCCTATTGCCTCAAATTCAAAGTCTTCATTAATGCATTTTTGGCCATTCATAGCAATAGTTCTTTCAAATAGCTTATCATTATCTGTATCCATATCATCAGTTTTCAATAAATCTGAAGCTATGCTTGTTTCTATCTCCCCGGTTTTCATCTCATCCGAGCAAATTTCAAGATAAATCTTGAATACTGTTCCAACCTTTACCTTTTTTGGGTAATTTGCACTTAAATTAAGAGGAACACCGGCCTCAATTTTAATTATTGCTATGCTGACAGGAACATGCCATGGCGCATTTGCCGTTATTTTTATTATTTCTTTTGGAACTTCAATAACCTTCTTTTCTTTTGGTTTTAATTCAGCAATAAAGCCTATTTTGTTTCCTTTTTCATCAATTATATCTATATTATTGATTATGTGTGAAGCTTCATTGCTTAAAAAAAGTTTTTCCCCATTAGGGGTTATTTCCCTATCCAATGTTAATCCTGAATTAAAAAAGAGCAAATACAGAAAAACAGAAATAAATATGACATAAATTATAGCAAAAAAAACAAACACTCTTTTTTTCCTTGCAAGCATACTATGCTTATGAAAGTTCTTTTAATAAATTTAATCCTGTTCTCAAAAGCAGTTTAGCAGCCGGCAGCAGTTGCCAATTGTTCCAAAGTTTGCTCTCCTTTCAGTTTTTTGCCATTTATTACCCATAAAGGATATTCTGAAACCTTGACTCCTTCACATTCAGGCAGTATTTCATTGCCTGTTTGGCATTCAACATAGGTTAAGTATTTGAAATACTCCCCCAATATTTCTCTTTGTTTAGCAGTATGTTCACTCCAATATATTCCATATATTTTTGCACCAGCATCTTTCAAGCATAATGCAACTTTTAATGCACTTAAAACAGGTTTTTCTGATTGCAATGCCTGCTGCTGATTTTCTACAGGTGTTTCTTCCAAATTAGTTCCTTCCGGTGCTTGCCATAATGTTGCAAATCCGAAAAAATTATTTTTATTTAATGGGCTTTTTACATTATTGCCTAAGCCCAATAACCCAAACATTACAAGGAGCAAGAAAAAAACCAAGAAAACTCTGCTAAATACATACTTTTCCATCATGTTCTCCCCCCTAACTCTTTATTATATTAATTTAAGCTTGCCAGTTATTTTATCTATTTCGGTCTCAGGTACAGGGCCAACAGCAAAGCAGGTTTTTGTTCCTGCCACAATTTGAGTATGCCCAGCATCAGTTATTAATGCAGGCATGCCCTGAAACCTTTTTTTAACAGCTTCAAACATCTCAAGCAATTCCTTTTCACTTCCAACCTTTAAAACAACCTTTTCCTGCCCAATGCTCTTCCATTCTTCCACCCAGTCAGGCTCTTTATTCAAGGCTTTTTCATATGCTGCCAAAGAAGCATGGCTTGATTGCGCGGCAATTTTCCCCTTGCCCATTTTTAGGTCTGCCCTGATTACAATCACTTGTTTATAATTCATAATCAAATTAATCACAAACAATAATAAAAACAGATTGATTTCTTTGTTTTAGCGCCAAAGCGCAGCTAATTCAGCGGAAATCTGCTCCTTGAAAACCAATTTAAATGCTTTCAATAAGTTCTATTTATGGAATTGGCTTTTTCTAAAAATAAAATTTCATTCAAAAAAGAGCTTTCTCCGCTTGATCGCTTTGTGCTTAAATTTGTAAAGATGCTTAAAAAACACAAAATTGATTATGTGATCATTTCTGGTTATATTGCAATTTTATTTGGAAGAAGCAGGGAAACAGAAGATGTTGATTTTTTCATCGAAGAAATGCCGTTTAGCAAATTTCAGGAATTTTGGAATGATTTGGTGAAAGAATTTGACTGCTTAAATGCAGCAGATGCCAAGGATGCCTATGAAAATTACCTGAAAGAAAAGCTTGCAATCCGGTTTGCATTAAAAAATACTTTCATCCCAAACTGTGAGATAAAGTTCCCGAAAACAAAATATAATAATTATTCTTTAATAAATAAAGTTGAAGTTTTGTTAAATAGCAATAAATTGAATACTTCTGAAATAGAATTGCAGATTGCATTCAAGCTCAAGTTAGGTAGCGAGAAGGATTTTGAAGATGCAAGGCACTTATATAAAGTATTTAAAGAACATTTGGATATTGATTTGTTAAAATCACATATTAAGGAATTAATGGTCCAAAAGGAAGCCGAGAGGATTTTATGGAAAAATTACTAAAACTTACAAAATCAGACTTAAGGGAGCTTGAAGAGGAAAAGAAAAGGAATTTTGAACAAAGACTGCAATTTATTGACGCTTATGCAGCTTGGCTTAAAAAAACCCCGAATAAAGTCTGGAGCAGGCAGCAGAATAAATTATCTTCAAGATAATTTTCTTTCTCTTTTGGCAACTAAGTTTTCTTTCTTTTGTCAGCACCTAGACTTTTCTTTCTTTGCGAAAGAAAGAAAAGGATGGGTTCACCGGAAATCCACTCTTTCCACTTCTTTATATACTTCATTTTTCCACTTTATTTCAGATGAATCCACTCAAAATCATTTCAGAAGCAGTTGAAAATATAAAAATAAATGAATCAAAGAGAAGCGAAGCTGTTAAGGAAATTCTCCCAAAAAAATATTTAAAAAATGAAGGAAAAAGCCCTTTGCTCGAAGAGCAATTGGTTTTTCCAATAGCTGAACATCATTTAAATTCAAGAATTGCGGCGGTTGATTCCGGTTTTGTTGGCAAGAATCTATATTCGTTTGATTTACTTTTTATAAGGACAGCATCAGTCCTTTTTTCTTATAAAAATAGCACTCTTGAAAAGGCAGAATATTATCCAGAAATGTTTTCATTCCCAAAACCGATTTTTATTAATGGCGCTTTACAATTGGATGAAAGTTCTGTTTCAAAGAGCTTATACCGCTTGTTTGAAGAGATCAGTTTGGCAAAAGAGATAATTGAAAAACACAAGCCAGAATACTGCCTGCTTGATGGTTCAATCATCCCGCAACATGCGGACAAGCCAAGGAAGGATTCAAAGGTAACAAGCTCATATTCAAAAGTAATTTCTTTATTTGAAAGTTTATATAAAGCAGCTGAAGACAATGGCACAATTTTAATTGGCTGCATTGAAGATTCTCGGGGCTCAAGATTCAGGGAAATAATTCAACAAAATTTTGTTTCCGAGCAAAATAAATCTAAATTTGATGATTGTTATGATTCAGTTCTTTTGGATCATTTGCTTAAAGAAAAAGAAAGAACTGCGGCCTTCCCTTACACAGTTGATATTGAACAACACCCTATTCTTTCAGATTTCAATGAAAAATATTCTAAAGCAGTAAATGTCTGTTATTTAAAACCCTCAAAATACGACCGTGCTTTAAGGATTGAATTCCTAAGCAATGAAAAAAGTCAAAAACTAACAGAATTTATAGATAAAATTTCTTCAGTAATTTATCAAGTATCTTCATTGCACAGGGAATATGCATTTCCTTCTCCCCTAATTGAAGCAGATTTAAGGGCAGGTTTAAATCCAGACGAAATTGAATTTATTTTTAATAAAATAGCAGATAAATTAGGCACTAATTTCCGATTAATGCGAAGAGATTCAAGGCCTTTTTAAACCATTTAATTTCTTCCCCAAGGCGTCTTCTATTATTCCCATGCCCTTTCCATATGCTTCCAGTACCTCATTCCTTTCAGTTGCCGGTAGCAATTCGAGTGCATGCTCTATTTGATTCCTTGCAGCTTCCTGGAATGTGCTTAGGGTGAAAGGCCTTCCGCGCCTTGCACTTTCATAAATGTCTTTTGCAATAAATCCACAATATGCTTTTGCCTCGCCTTTTATTAAATTAAGGAATCGAGCTTTCAGCTCGAAATACCTTTCCCTTATCTGTGGCACTACACTATGCTATTCCCAATTGCGAAGCCCTAATTGGTTAAAATCATGCCACATTCTGTCAACGCCTTTGTCAAATTCAATATAACCCCTTACCTAGCCACTCAAGCCATCTGTTTCCATATTAGAATCAAAGCAATCATCAATCCTTTCCCTATAATGCTCTATTATCTTTGGGTAATCCTTTTTTTGCACAGGCCTGCGCTTTAATTCTTCCCTAAAGGAAGCGATCTTTGCAGCATGCCAACCTCTTCTTGCATTAGGACTTTTTGGCATAGTTGACCAAATAACTTAAGCTAGCATTTATTTTTAATAATGTCTAATTCTAAGTATGTTATCTGGTTTCTTTTATGGATGCAATGAAAATAATTTTTGGTTTTATAAAAATCACTTTATTATTTGGAACGCTTATTGCATATTGGCTTGCTTACCTTGTTGCAAGCGTTCCTGAAACACCAAGCCAAGAATTTTCCTATATTCCTTTTTTTGTAAATGCAATCCTCTTTTTTGCAGCCTGGCTCTTGGCAGCAAGGCCTGCAATTGAAGCTTTGCTTGGCAGAACAGTTAGGCTTGAACGCTGGAATTTCAAGAGGCATGCAATAAATATTGCCATTTTGCTTGTTGCAATATATACTGCAACATTTGCAATGCTTGCCCAGTTCAAATTAACCCCAACCCCTACAGATCTTTTCTTTTTTGGCGCAATTGGCCTGTTTGCTTATTCAATGAATCAGGTGCTTGTTGAGCTGCTTGTATTTATCTGCAAGAATGAACTCTAAAAGTAATGTGCTATTTATCAGCAAAAGATAAAATCTAATGCCTGCATAATTCAGGTATGCCTAAGCCAAACAGAATAAGGTTTGCCAAAGCAAGGCAGACAGGTTCAAGGAATAGTGGAAGGGATGCCATAGAGGTTCTTGCATTTGCTTCAGGCAGAGGTTATCGCAAGAAACATCTTTTACGAAAAAGATTTTTTCAGCATACTTCTGCTTCTGAAAGTGCTGTTGCCAGAAGGCATAAAGCCATCTTTTCCAGATTGCGGAAATTAAAAATTCCAACTGCCAAGGTGGAGGGAATTTCAGAAAGAAAATATCTTTTCGCAAGGGATTTGTCAAAAGGCGGCAGAACAATTGCTTTGGATTTACATTTCGATCCTGATATTATTCAAGGGTGTGTGAATGCCGAATCATTAATAAAAGGCATTGCAAGGGATTTGGCAATAATGCATAATAACGGATTATTTATACTTAAAGGCAGGAGTGTTACAGAACCTTGGTTGCTTTATTTCCGGAGCCCAAAACACGAATCAGCGCATATCGCATCAAGGGCAATAACTGATGTTGGTGCAATCTATTACAGCCGCAAGGCATATGCTGATTTTGATTCTGATCCGATGAGGCCTAATTTGTTCAGATTAACTGAACACTTCCCAGATTATCGAAGTCAGATAGAAGCTACGTATAAAAAATATAGAAAATAATTTTATCCTTCTTTTTTCTTGCAAAATTTTCCTTCTTTTCTTTGAACCCTGGGGTCTTTCTTTTCTTTTTAAGAAAAGAAAGGGGCCATTCAGCGGAAATCTACTCTTCGCAATCCTTTATAAACAACTTTTTGTTTAGTTAATTATGGTCGCAAAGAATGCACAAACAGTTGGAACAGTTATATCTGCAATTAATTCTCCAAGCCCTAGCACTGCAGATTTTGTTGTTACCTCCGGTTTGATACATAGAGGGCAATTTGTTGAGATCGAAAATGCAAGTGGGAATTTTATTGCATTGGTAATGGATGTTTTTAGAACTAATAAATATTTTGAAAGGGCTGATTCAGTAAAGGAATTTGAATCAAAGGGCCAAGCGTTGTTTGAGCAATTCCCTGTGCATGAATGGGAATATCTTGTAGCAAACACAAAACCTTTAGGTGTTTATTCCGGCGATAATTTTTACAGGCCAAGTTTCCCCCCAAGTCCTGGTTCAAAGGTAAGGATTGCAGACAATGAAAAACTGAAGAAATTCTTCCATTTTGATGAATCTGGAATGCATTTAGGCAATGTTGAACATCATGATCTTCCAGTAAAATTGAATATGACTCGCATGTTAAAAAAACACCTTGCAATTATGGCAATGTCTGGTTCCGGAAAATGCGGAGATTATAATCTTGAAATATTGTTGGGTAATGGTGACACAGTAAAGCTTGGCGAGCTTGTCGACAAGCATTTGGAAAATAAAAAAGTAATTGAAGACAATGTTGAATTGTGTGATATTAACCCAAATAATTTGAAAGTAATTTCATTGGATGAAAATAATCAACCAATAGCTTCTGAAATTAAGGCATTTATGCGCAGGAAAGCCCCTAAAAAAATGTTCAAAATCAAAACAAGAACAGGCAAACAATTATTAGTTACTCCAGAACACCCAATACCTATTCTAAATGAGCAAATAAACTGGGTTCAAGCTAAAAATCTTGCTAAAAAAGATTATCTAATTACGGCAATGCCTCAAATAGCGGGTTCGGAACAAATAATTGATTTTGTACAATTATGGGAGAATTCTACTAAGGTCAGGGTTGATGATAAATCCATTTTAGCTGAATTAAAGTCAAAACTCTTTGAAAAATATTCAATGAAGGAGTTCTCTAGAATTGTTAATATGCCATCAAGAAAACTGCAATATTTATTATCCTACCCTGGAGTTTCTCTAAATAATCTTAAATTAATTTGTGACAAATTAGATATGAATTTTTTGGAGATATGCTCTAAAATAAAAACATTAAAAGTACGGTCTTCTAGAATTCCTGCAAAGATTATGGTTGATGAAAATTTTGCAAGGTTCATGGCCTATTTGTTAGCAGAAGGACATAACGGAGGTCAAACTATTAGTTTTACCAATAGTTCTAATTTAATTAGGGACGATTTTAGTAACCTGGCAAAACTGTTGGGCATTGTCGCAAATATTAACAGAAAGAGGGATATTGAACTTAGGATTTATAACAAGCTTTTAGCAGATAGCTTGTTTAAGCTAGGTTTTACTAATTCAAGTTGGACCAAATATGTGCCCAAGGAAATTCTATTAAGTAAAAAATCAGTTTTGGCTGCTTTTTTGAGTGCATTTATTGATTGTGATGGTTATGTTTGTTCCAAGAAATCACATATTGAGATAACCCTTGCCAGCAAGCAAATGTTAGACAACATAGAGCAAATAGTTTTGCGCTTTAAATTAAACCCAATAAGAAAGATAAAAACAGTTAAGGGCAAACAATATGGCAGATTATTTTTAGGAGGTGCAGATTATTTAAACATATTAAATAATGAATTAACTCTTTTAATAGATTATAAAGCAAAAGCGCTCAAGGAATGTTCTCTAAAAAAATCAAATTCAAACGTTAGGGTAATTCCCAACATTAAACATACCTTAGGTTTCCTAAAAAATAAGCTCAATTTAACCCAAAACCAATTTGTCAATATTGCCAATTATTTGTCACTAAATGAAAGGCATGATGATCCGACTCCTATTTCATTAAGATCTTTACTAGCTGAATTTGAGCATAATTATGCGAACATTCATAGCGCAATAACCCAAACAAAAAAATTATTTTATGTTATGCCTAACTTGACAGAAGAAGATGCAAAGCAAATACTTGTGAATGCCTATTCTAAATATGATTTTAACAAAATTGCCAAGAATACAAAGGTTTCAAACACTACTGCAAGAAGAGTAGTAAGGGGTTTAACAGAACCAACTATAAACACCTTTTATTTGGCCAAAAATGTTCTGGCTTTAGAAAATGAATCAGATTTAGGGATAGATACAATAACTAATTTAGATTTTAAGCAAATAGCCAATCAAATTAGAGTTTTGTGCAAAAATCTTGGCTATGAGATAGGAGAATTATGCTGCAGAAGTGGATTTAGGGGTCAATATTTGGATGGCTATTCTTATAATCCCCTAAATACAATAAAATATTCAAATATTTACAAGGTTTTATACAATCTTTTTATTATTTCAATAGATAAAGAAAAGCAATTGCCCGAAATCAGGGAGAAACTCGATTTTTTACATACTCTTGTTTCTGATGGCTTGTTTTTTGATGCGATTAAATCTGTTGAAGAGGTTGATTATGACAAAAAGTATGTTTATGATTTGTGTGTGGAAGAGCACAATTTTGTTGCAAATAACTTGATTATTCACAATAGTTTTTCCACAGCTTGCCTAATTGAAGAACTCCTTAATAGGCCAAAGCAAAAAGGCAGAATTGCAATAGTGGTTTTGGACCCTCATGGCGAGTATTCAAGCTTTGCCCAGCCAGTGAAAGATGGCAAATATGAGGATTTTTCTGACAGAACAAAAATCATCAAAGCACAAAATATCAGAATTGCTGTTCCTAAAATGAGTGTTCATATGTTAGCAGGAATTATTCCTGGTTTGACCGCACCGCAGAAAAGAGATCTGAGCAGAATTTTATCTTGTTTGAAAGAGGATATGCGGAAAGGATTAGGCCCTTTTGATTGGTCACATGTAAAGGATGCAATCCTAAAAGATAATAATATAAAACAGAATTCAAAATTCCCCTTACTTGGCTGGATTGATGATTTAATGTCCTACAATTTATTTGCAAGGACAGATATGCCCGCAATTTCCGAATTAATTAAGCCAGGAACTTTAACAATAATTGATTTCTCAGATGTAGTTAATATGAAAAAAAAGCAGATGATAGTAAGTTATTTTGCAAACAAGCTGTTTGATGAAAGGAAATCCAATGTAATTCCTCCAACCCTTTTAATTGCAGAGGAAGCACACCAGTGGTGTCCTGAACATGTTTCAGAAGAATCAGCAATCTCCCGTTCTATTTTAAGGACAATTGCAAGGGAAGGAAGAAAGTTTGGTATGTCTCTTTGTATTATCTCCCAAAGGCCAGTTCAATTAGATACAACAACACTATCACAATGCTCAACCCATATGATTCTGCGTATTACAAATCCAAATGATCTGAAGCATATAGCAGAATCTTCAGAAGGAATTGACCAAAGAAGCTTTGGCATAATAAATTCATTGCAGGTAGGGGAAGCCCTACTTGTTGGAGAAGCAACAGGCTATCCATTATTTTTTAAGGTAAGGTACAGAAAATCAATGCCAAGCAAGCACGAAATTTCCTTGGAAGATGCAGCCCTGAAATTTGAGCAATCTGCAGACAAAACAAGGGAAGAAACAGCAGAATTTCTCCCATAGTCTTCGGTAAGTAATATTAAATATTTGTCCAAATTATTAGTATGCCTTGGCCAAAAAGAAGCGTAGCACATAGAAAAAAAGCAGCACAGGCAAGAGAGCAAAAGCTTGTTAAAGGATGGGTCATACAGCCAGGAATGGATACCACTAGGATTGATATATTTCACAGGGGGAACCCACAAAGAAGAAAATATTTTTTGGCTAAGCAGTTCGAAGGCCAAAATCCGGATTGGCATAGGAGTTTACTGGGCAAATTAAGAGATTTGGGAATTCCGACGGGCAAGGCTGATCACCTATCTGATGATTTTTTATTTGTGCGGGATTTATCAAAAGATAATGTATATATGTCAGTTGATTTGTTTAAAGACCCTTCTATGATAGATTCATTTCAAAATGCACGCTCTATTGCAGCAGGTTTAGCTAGAGATCTGGCAATACTACACAACAATGAACTGTGGATTGATACAGGAAGAAAAGTTCTTGAGCCCTGGTTGATTTATTTTAAGGGCAAAAAACAAAATCAACAAGAAAGAGCATCAAGGGCAATCGTGGATGTTGGGGCAATAAGAGGATTAATCCCTGAAGAAGGCAGAATAAGACATATGGAGATGCAGCAGAATATTTATGGTCTGGCAGACGCCTTGCCGATAAAATACGCTTCTTTAATATATGCTATATATAGAAAATATTGCCAGCACGCAGATTCAGTGCTCTATGAATAAAAGGTGTTCAGCGGAAATCACTTAGCTTTAGAAATTTCACCGGAAATCCACTCTCTTTGCTTTTCTTTAAATACTTTAAAACTGCAGTTTTAGTATGTCTTCCACACCCGGCACACTTTGGTTAAGCAACGCAACATACTTAAATGAAAAAAGAAGAATAACAGTTGAATTTTCAAACAGAGAAACCAAAATAACTAAAAATTATGATTTTTACCCAGTTTTATTCATTCACAAATCTGATTCAAATGAAAAACTTCTTGATGAAAAAATCAATCTTTTAGGAATTAATTCATTCAAACTTTTACAAAATAAAAAAAATATAAAGGTTATTGGCAAGAATTATTCTAAATTAAAAGAATTGCGATGTTATTTTGCCAAGAAAGAAACCTTTATGCTTGAACCAGAAAGGCAATTCTTACTCCTTAATGGATGGAGTTATTTTGATCTATTTACTTTGGATGCAGATATTCCTAATAAACAAAATATGTTTTCGTTTCCCTTGCTTCTCCTAGAGTTTTTTGAGAGCCCTCTGGATTCTCTCATAACCAATCTGCGTTCTGAGGATAAGAAGGCAGCAAAACAATTAACAAATTGCTTGCTGCTTTCCAATCTCCTTGCAATTCCCTTTCAGAAAGTTCCACTGAAAAAAAGGCATCAACTTGAAATGCTAATCCAAAATAGCTTATTTTTGCAGGAAAAAATATTTCCCACTAAAGATAATTCAAATATATTCATCTCAAATGAATCGGTTAGGGGCAGATTCCAAAACCTTATGGAATTGGATTTCTCCAAGATTTGGCCAAAGGTTATTATAAAAGAAAATATCGGTTCAGAAACAAATAATTGTGCTTGCTGCATCCCTGAAAATATTTATTCTGGGAATATTTTTCCAAATTCACTAGTTTCTGTACGTTTTTTATCGGATGCTTTTTACTATGATTCAAGGTTTTCAGATTTTTCAAACAAATTCCACCTTGGAAATTCAAATAAGGAAAGAAGATTGGCAAGAAAAGCAGAATTCTTGACAAAAAATATCCCAATAGGGCCATTCTTCTTTGGCGATTCTTATAAAATCCCAATTGAAGATGCAAAAATCTTGCAGAAAGAAGGATTTGCTGAAATTTTACCCAATAATAATGAGTTACACTGGTCTTGCAGAAATGAAAAATCATTTTTGAGCAATGCGATAGAAATGATATCCTCAAAATCAGAAAAAATAAATTCAAATATTGAATCCTATGAAAAAATATTCTTGCATCAATATAAATTGAATGCATTGATGTTATTGGAATCTGATTTGAATTATTATTTCATGAAACAATATTCAAATTTGTTAAATGCCATCTTTAATAAAGTGCCTAATTTTTTGCTTGATACAAAGAACCAGTATTATTCAAAAGTGATTGCAGAGTCATTCAGGAGCAAGCAACAGTCTTTGATTGCAGAATGGTCGGAAATCATGAAAAAAGAAGGAACAAGAATCATTGCAATCGACTCATTTTGTAATAAAATCTTTATACAAGGAGAATATTTGACTCCCGACTTCTTCCTGAAAAAAGACATTTTGATGCCTATTTGCAATAACCATCATGCTGATTTTTATTTCTAATTTAGGCTAATTCCTTCATAAAATGGCTTTTTGGGCCTATTTAATCCGATAGCAAGCATTAGCCATGGTTTTTATTTCTTTTGCTGTGGTAACTATTAGTACAAAATATTAATTAGATTATAAATTATCGCATTTTTAGGCATTATTTTTGGGTGAAGAAAATGGTATTGACACGTTTTGAAAAAACACGTTTAATAAGTGCAAGAGCATTGCAATTATCGTTTGGGGCTCCTGCTTTGTTGAAAGTGGATAAGGAAGATACTTGTTATAATATAGCAAAAAAAGAATTAGATAAAAAAGTTCTGCCTTTGAGTGTGCTAAGGCAATATCCTAATGGAATTATTGAAATAATTGATTTTTAATAGGTGATACCTACTATGGGAAAAGCGATTTCAAAAGCAATAAAAGCAAAAGCCGAGAATCTTTTAGAGCTAATTGGGGATAGATTTAGCGCAGATTTTGATAAAAACAAAAAAGTATTACAGCAATTAGAGATGCCTTATTCAAAAGAAGAAAGGAATGTTATTGCCGGTTATATTACCCGCTTGAAGAACCAGGAAGCAGAAGCTGCCTAATCCTTTGCCCTTTTAATTTATTCCACATCTTGAACTATCGGCTTAGTAATGCCTTCCTCATCCTTATTTCTTTCAAGGAAATAAACCTTGGATGAAGCAGCATTTTCCATCTCACTATCATGCGTTATCAAAAATATTTGTTCAATCAGGGTTGGCATATGCTCCCTCATCAGCAGGCTTAACCTTGAAATAGTCATCCTGTCTAAATTGTGAGTCGGTTCATCCAATATCAGCCAGCTTAAATTTGATGCCAATACAAGTGAGAATGCCAATCTGATTGTTAATGCTGCGGCACTTCTTTCCCCCCCACTCAACAATCCCTCAATCCTCTGCCATTTTGTAGGGGTTTTTATCATCAAAACATAATCCCCTTCAGAAATATCTATTTTCAAAGAAGAATAATCTTTATAAGGGTAAATTCTCCACCATAAATCACCCATTGCATCATTTATTGTTTCAATAAGTAATGTTCTGAGACTATTTTGTGTTTCAATTAACGTATTGGTAAATATAGCAATTTTTTCATTTGACTTTTCAATATTTTCAATCCCCCTTTTCAATTCTCCTATATTTTTTTCCATTGATTCTATTGAAATCTTCCTTTTCCCAGCCTCATTAATCCATTCCGTTTTGGTTTCAAGCTCTTTACCTAAACTTCTTATAGTTTCTTTTTCCCTTTCAAAAATTGCCCTTATTTCTATCTCTTCATCCCTGTCATATTTTATCTCTTTTAATTGAGATTCTATTCCTTTTAGATCTTTTTTTATCTTTTCAGCAGTTTCACTTTTTTCTATCTTTCTTAAGATCTCAGTATTCTTTTCAATTTCCTTCTTTTTCTCAGAAATATCTTCTTTCGCAATTAATTTCGAAGCTTTCTCCTGTTTTTCATTCAAATTGCATATATCTTTTTTTAGCAATTCTGCCTGTTTTTCATTCTCAAGCAGCATCTGAATGTCTTTTTTTGAACCTTCTAGGGCCTGAATTTCTTTATTTAATGTTTCAAATAATTTTCTCTGTTCTTTTTCTTCAGTTCTTGTAAGTTCAATCTTTTTCTCAAGCTCCCCCAATTCGCCTTTCAACCCATCAAGCACTTTTTCTTCTTTAGAAATGCAAGCTTCATTTTCTTTTGAAAGGTTTTTCTTTAGTGTTTCATCAACTGCTTGCTTGCAGATAGGGCATTTTGCATGCAATCCTTTTAGATTGTCATGTTCTTTTTTATGATTATTTATTCTTTCACAAACACAACCAATTTCTTCCTTGTTTTTAGACCTTTTTTCTTCTAATTTTTCAATATCTTCCGCACTTCCGTCAATCAATTCTTCTAGATCCTTTATTTTTTTGTTTAATCCTAAAATCTTTTCTTCAATATCCTTTTCATTAACCCCCAAAGGGTTTTTTGATTTTATAGATAAAATAACCTTATCCAAAGAAATTTTCCTTTTTGTTTTATCCTCAATTAAGGCCTTCAAGCTGTTTATTTCTGATTTTGCATCATTTATTTTTTCAATCTCTTTTTCTAATTTTTCAATCTCTTTTTTTATTTCAGAAACTTCATATTTTGCCGCAGTAAATCCGGCAATTTCCTGCTGAAGTGTATCAAGTTTCGTGCTGTATTCTATCTGTTTCCTTCTTGAATTCTCAAAAAGAACCCGAATTTTTTCCAATTCCTTTATTTTAATATCAAATTCTTTTACAATTTTTTCTTTTTGGCTTATTTCTGAATTAATTGACCCCAATCTTTCTTTAGTTTCTTCAAGTTTTTTCAATATTTCCTTTAGTTCCTTTTCATCAAATGATTCTAATAATCTGGCTAAGGAATCCTTCTTCAAAGCAAGCAATATTTTCATTTTGTTTCTTACTTTTACTGCACCAGCCCTTACCCTTTCATATCTGTCCAAAGCAAGCATTTCATCAAAGCTCTGCTTCCTTTGCTGTGGGCTCAACTTTAAAAAATAGTCAATCTGATTTTGTTCTGAAAAAATAGCTCTTGAAAATATTTCATAGTTTATTTTCAAAATATCCTCAATCTTTTTGTTAACCTCAGTAACTTGAGGGCCGGCAATTAAACGGCCATTTTCATACAAAGTTGCTTGATTTGTTTTCTTTTTTAGGATTTTTCTGTTAACGGAATAATTACTTTTGCCATATCTGAATTCAAGTGTTAAAGAAGCATTATCTTCTTCATAAGGTTTGCTTAATATAACCTCTTCAATTGAAACCTCTTTCCTGTTTAATGCAGGAAATGTGCCAAATAAAGCATAGCAAATAGCTTCAATTACTGATGTTTTCCCAGAGCCCATTTTTCCAATAAGTACATTTGTTCCTTTATCAAATTCAAGTTCAGAATCCTTATGGGTCTTCCAGTTTTCTAACCTAAGCTTTGTAATCATTAATTAGAATTAGGTAAAATACTCTTTAAAATTGAGCGATTTAACCAATAAATAGAAAAAATAAAGAAGATTAGAGAAGAGTCATTCCCTCAACTTCGACATCGCTTACTTCCTTAATGGCTCTTATTGCCTTTTCAAATTCTTCTAACTTTTCCTGCTTTTCTTGGAATAAAACTCCGACCCTTACAACATACATGCCAAAAGCAACAGGTTCTTTCTTAATGTCTTTTACTTCCCCAATTGTTATTTTCTTTAAGGATTCAACAATCTTATCCTCTTCCCCGACTTCATTTGGGTATATTTTATAAATTACAAGTGTACTTCCCATTTACATCCCTTCTATATTTATGGGCCTATAAAGCCACAATCACTACAAGTGTATTCTTTTGAAGTTTTTCTGCAGCTCTCACATCGTATAATTGCCGTTTTCAAGCATTTCGGGCACTTGAATTCAACATAGTCATTTGTTACCTCTTTGTTGCAGATAGTGCATTTTCTAACCATTAAATCACCAAAATTTGAGTTATATTTGTGTTATATTACTTTAAATTCTTATAATAATTATTTAAATAGGTACGTTAGGCCCCGTAGCTCAATTGGAAGAGCATCAGGCTTCGGTCCGCCTTTTCTTTTTTCTCTTAGAAAGAGAAAAAAGAAAATGTAGGTTGCCAAAAGAAAAAAGAGAAATATTGCTTGTAAAATAAGCATAATTAGTATTTTCTTTCTTTTTGGATAAGACCTAGCCTTTTTCTTTCTTTAGAAAAGAAAGAAAAAGGCTTGGTGAAGTTACCTGGGGGTTGAGGGTTCGAGTCCCTCCGGGGTCGTTTAAAATTAAAAATCTACCAATCCAAAAAATCTTCCCGGTTTTTTAAAAAAGCAGTAATAAATGAAGCAAATTCACAATCCTTTTTGTAAATAGGCAAAATATCCTTTTCCTCAACAACCCTTGCTTTCTTTATTGTTTTATTTAATGGATCTTTCACCACAATCTTTTTTATTTCAGCTTTCAAAAATTCTTTTGCATTCCAGAATTTCCTTTCTTTTTCAATTACCCAGCGCCCATTTTCAATTATTGGCCCAGAAATGATCTTTTTGTGTGATTTTAGGAAAATGGCAGCATTTTTTGCATCTGCTATTTCCGGCCCCAAATGTTTTTTGACTCTTTCAATTTCAAGTGATTCAAATTCAAACGCATTTACAATAATACTTTTCTCATCTGTCCATTCTCCGCTCGATTTTACAATAAAATCATTTAATTTAAGCCGGGTTTTCATTTTTTTAGTAAGATTTTTTATCTGCCCATAAACTACATCACTGATTGCATTTTTTGGGTAAGGTATCTTTAGAATTAAAATCTCTTTTTCCTTAAACATCTTCTTAATTTTACTTATTGGCCATCCTTTTTTCTTCTCAGGGAAGAAGAATCTTTCATTTGGTTTTTCCAGGAATTTTCTGCAAGCAGCAATAAATCTTGCAAATTGATTATAGCTCACAGCAGCAGCCACATTTCGGTTTTTATCAGTAGGGTCTACTAAATTTAAATGATGGTTAAATTTCTTTTTTGCTTCACTTGGATCGGAATAGTGTTTTTCAATGTCAATTATTTCACCATTCTTCCAATTTGCTGCAGCTTTTATACACCCCATAAAAGATCCATAGTATAAAATCAACAATTCAACAGCATAACCAGGCATTGAATTTACCTTTAATTTAGCGCCATAACAATCAATGCCCTTCAAAAATGCCCTTAACAGTCTTATTTCATCCTTTTGCTTTTCAGTTAACCTTTCAAGCAGATATTTTTGGTGTAAAGGGCTTCGGTCAACAGCGCTTTGCATTGCAGAAGCATCTTCTACTTTATATGAAGGTACTATCTCAATTACAAAGTTATCCATTTGCCCCCTAACATAAGGATGTTCAGAATAACATTCCTCCCATTTTTTACCTTTGAAAACAGTTCTGCCTATCCTTAACCCTTCTTTTTCAAATTCAGCCCTTTTCATTTTTTTTGGGAACAAAACAAAAATATCCAAATCTTTGTCTCCACCAATGTCTGTATCGCGTGCAGAAGAACCACAATGCATTACCTCAATATGCTTTCCTTCAATCTTCTTAATTTTGCCGAAAATCTTATCAATAAGCTTTTTTTCTGCTTCTTTTTCTGTTTTCGAAGGCTTTATCCTTTTGACTATTTTTGAAAGCATAGCTTCCATATTTTTGACCATATTCTTTCCTTAATTCTTAAGGGATAACCATTAAATAATTCTTTCTACTTATATTAAACAAATGTCTGCAATAAATACTGGCCAAAGATTGCTAGAGTCATATAAGAATTTTACATTATACCAATCATTTCCTTATAATTTATACCATTTAGAACAACTCTTTTCTGAAAATGAGTTATCCGATATTTATGCATTGAGCAGATTTTTATTAAGAAAGCTTACTCTTTCTGAACTAAAAGCCAAACTTCCAGGGGTTACAAAGGAAAATTGTTTAGATGATCTGCAATTTATTGTGCAATATATCGAGTCAGAACAATTAGTGCAAAGGCTGCCTTCAGAAGAAGAATTTAACGAATTAAAAAGTAAAATTTCAAAAATGATTCAGAATATTTTCAAGGAGATTGAAGACCCAAATGATTTTGCTGAAGCAATACTTGACAGTTCAATCGGTTTTGGGGCTTTGGCGGATCTCAAAAGAGATCCTAACCTGGAAGAAATAATGGTTAATGGAATTAACCAATCAGTTTTTGTATTTCACAGAAAGTACGGGATGTGCAAAACAAACATTATAATAGGCAAGGAACAGATTGAGCATTTGCTAAATAAAATTGCCTTTAGTGTAAATAAGAAAATTGATGAAAATGATCCATTGCTTGATGCAAGACTTCCTGATGGGGATAGGGCTAATGCAACATATTCTTCAGTTACTCCTTTAGGTCATACTTTAACTATAAGAAAATTCAGTAATGTCCCTTACTCTATAATTGATCTTATCCAGAATAAAACAATAAGTTTGGAAAGCGCAGCTTTTCTTTGGGTAACTGTCGAAGGATTAAAAATAGATCCAATGAACTTGATTGTTACTGGCGGGGCAGGATCGGGAAAAACAACATTAGTAAATACGCTAATCAGTTTTATTCCCTATAATAACAGGCTTCTTACCATTGAAGATACTTTAGAATTAGATTTAGGGAGCAGAGAAAATTCTGTTCGTTTAGAATCAGTTACAAAAGCATCTATGGAAGATTTGTTAGTAAATGTTTTGAGAATGAGGCCCGACAGAATAATTGTTGGAGAAGTAAGAGGTCCTGAAGCGCAAACATTATTCATAGCAATGGATACAGGCCATAAAGGTGTGCTAGGGACATTCCATTCAAATTCATCGAAGGAAATGCTATCAAGGTTAAAAAGCCCACCAATGAGTGTGCCAGAGAGCTTGCTTCCCTTGCTTGATCTGAGTATTGTGATGGTAAAAATGTATGATAAAAACAAAGGAGTAATTAGGCGAGTAAAAGAGATAGCAGAGATTAGCAGAATGGAGGATAAGGTACTGCTAAGCAATGTTTATGAATGGAATAAAACTAATGATTCTGTTGATAGATCCGATGTTCCTTCACATTTATTAGAAGTTTTAGCTGAACGAACCTTTATGAATAAAAGACAGATAAAGGATGAATTGCTTATTAGGCAACATATTTTGCAGTGGATGCTGGAAAAAGGCATAAGAGAGCATCACGAAGTGGAAAAAAGAGTTCAGCAATATTATTCAGAGCCAGAGATTTTACTAAAAGAAGTGTCAAAAACCTACTAATTTAATGAATTTTAATTCCTTAATCATTTTTTATTTCAATTCAATTCTTTTAAGTATCTTATAATTAGATCCGGCTTTTTCAAGAACCGATTCCATCACATCGATGCTTTTAACAGTGAATTTCCCGGAAATTTTAATCTTTTTTAATTCCCCAGCTAATAATTTAAATTCTTCAGACCCTAAAAACTTATTTCTTGCAATTGTAATATGGCTTGTAAATTCCTCTTTATTTAAAGCCAAGAGATTCTCAATTTCTTTAGCAATATTTTCAAGCATCTCCTTTCCTTTAGTAATGCCTATCCATAAGATCCTTGTTTTGAAAAAGCCAATATCTGAAAGCTCAACTTCAAATTTCACAAATTTATTCAAATCTTGGAGTTTGCTATAGATTTCAGCGAGCTTTTCTTCAGGAATGTCCCCCAAAAATTTCATTGTAATGTGAAGATTTTCTTTTTTCACAGCCTTTACTTTTTCTTTAGGCAGTTTTTCAATTAGCTTTTGGAATGATTCTTTTATCTCATCCGGCAAATTCACTGCAATAAAGATTCTTTTCATCCTGCTTGGCATTATATCAAAACCCATTTTTATCCTTTGGCATTATTTCAATTTTTTTCTTACCTCTTTTTCTAAGCGAATAAGCATTTCTTCATTTACAGTCATTTTTCGATTAGCTTCATTAACTGCATTTTCCAAATATCCTTTATCCACTAAAATAGCATCATCTTCTTTGGCTAAAAATGACATTTCCTGGGTTCCCATAAATTCAACCATAAATTTTCCTTCTTTAGCAACAATTATGCCACCCCTTTTAATGCCGGCTAATTTCATTACTTCAAGTATTTTTTTTGCATTTTCAAGATCTTTGCAGCCCAAATGCAGAATAAATGGTTCAACCTTAAACCATATCCTGCCTTTAGTATCCTCATTTATTCCTGCTAAAACTTCAGAAAGTGAAACAATATCATGCCATTTCCTGTGAAAATGACAATTTCTTTTATCCCTATCATTCCCCTCAATTCTTAATAACAAAATCCTTCCAGAACAGCATGAAGATGTGAAGTAATTTCTGGTAGAAGAAACATATTTGCAAAAATTAACTAGTTTTTCATCCATCTTTCCTTTTGCTAATGCTTCTTCAAATGTTTTGCGATGCCTTTCCTTAACCATCTTGAAACGGTTTTCCTCCAGATTGGCTTTTTGTGATATTTTTCTGCTGTTTTTTGTATTTGAGGATTTTTTCTCCATTAAAATTTCAGCCTCTTACAGGAAATGTTTTTACTGCCATCAATTTCGATTAGTGTCCCAACAAAATTCTTTACTGAACCAACATTTATGCAAAAAGTTTCATTTATTTTTTCTTCAGCCGGAGATTCATGCGCATGTCCGCATAAATGCAAGAAAGGTTTTTTTGTTTCAATTATTTCTCTAACAGCCTTGCTGCCAATGTGCTTCCCATCAGCATTATCTAATGTTGAATTTATTGGGGGCAGATGTGTAACTAGCATAGTTTTACTATCAACTATTTTTGCCAAATCCCTTTTGATTTTTTCTTCCATATTTAAGATTACTCCGGCACTTCCAACTAATCCTCCCCCATATCCGGCAACATTAAAACCATCTAGTTTCAGTCTTTTTCCATGTATTGAAATATTTTTTGTTTCAAGCAGAGTTAAAACTTCATTTAAGTCAAGGTTTCCAGGTATGGCTAAAAGTTTTGCAAAAGCAAATTTATCAATGATCCTTTCAGCATAATCCTTTGGGCCATAATTAGTTATATCCCCGCAAATTATGGTTAAATCAACATCCTTTTTATTAATGCTCCACAGTAATTTATCAAGGTTCTGGATCTCATTATGAATGTCACTAATAGCTAATATCTTCATTATTTAGGCTCTTTAAGGCATATTTATAAAAATCATATATACTATCAATATACATTAGATTATCTTTATTAATAGAGGGGGACTATGCATAAAAAATTATTATTGTTCGTATTAATCATTCTCATTCCTACTGCATTTGCTGATGTAAAATTGTTAGAACCTACGGTAAAGCAGCTTAGTTCAGGAGAAACAACTTTGCTAGGAAATGCACAACCAGGAGAAACAGTTACCATTGTTGTTTCAAAACAATACACTAATGGTTCTTGGGACTCAATACTTTTAGATGATAAAACATTGCCCCTTTTTTGGAATTATTCTATAGAAGAATTTGATAAAAGTTTTACAATTAATTTAATGATTCCAAAAGCATCTGATGCAAGAACCCAGAACATAAGATTTATAGCAAAAAACAATCTTATTGAAGATATTTTTACTGTCCAAATTGTTGTTACAAATACTTTACTAAAATGCGGAATAGCTTCTTTAAATAAAACAATTTTAGTAGGTGAAACAACAACCTTTGCCTTGAAATGCGTTAATGACAGCATTGCAGAACATTCTCTTGAGGTAAAAAGCAATCTCCCAACCCATTGGTTCAAGCCATTAACAATAACTATGAAACCTAATACAAGCCAAGAATATCAATTAGAGGTAAGGCCACAAGGATATGGGAAATATGATTTCAAATTCAATGCGGATTCTAAGCTCAATAATAATTCAAGCATTTTTGATGCCAGTTTGACTGTAAATCCAACATTAAAAGGGAAATTTTTTTCAGTGATTTCAGGATTGCCATTCACAGCGCCATCAATAATTACTTTTTATCTTATTGATGCAATCCTCACATATATTTCCTAAATGAGTGTAAAAAGCACTCATTTATTTTCTAATTATTGAGGCACGCTTGCCATGAAAAAAAATATTAATTTGAAAGAATATTCTAAAAAAATAGCAGACCTTATAGACAAAGATAAAATTAAAGATATAGCGGAGCTTCAAAAAGTTAAATTAAATTTGGCAAGTGAATTTTCAATATCCGAACTTCCAACAAACGGGGATATTCTTTCATCCATTAAAAATCCATCAAAAAAAGCCCACACCTTACTCACAAAAAAGAAAACAAGGTCTAGCTCAGGTATTGTTTCTGTGGCAGTAATGGTAAAACCCCATAAATGCCCAGGTAACTGTTTATATTGCCCTACTTCAATGGTTGATTCAGAAACCCCAAAAAGTTATACCGGGAGAGAACCAGCAACCATGCGTGCATTGCAGAATAACTTTGATGCTTATTTACAAGCCAAAAATAGAATCGAACAGCTTGAATTAATAGGCCATAGTGCTGAAAAGATTCAGCTTATCGTGATGGGAGGCACTTTTTTATCCACCGATAGGCCCTATCAAACAGATTTTGTAAGAAAAGCATTGAATGCAGTTACTGAAAAGAATTGCAAGTCATTTGAGACAGCAAAAAAGATGGCTGAAACCTCAAAGAGAAGGGTTATTGGCATTACCTATGAAACAAGGCCAGATTATTGCACAAAAAAAGAAGTGGATCGCATGCTTGAGTTAGCAGGAACTCATTGTGAAATAGGTGTGCAGATATTAAACAATGAAATTTATAAAAAAATAAATAGAGGGCACACAGTTGAAGAGGTAATTGAAGCAACACGAAATTTGAAAGATGCAGGCTTTAAAGTTACTTATCATACAATGCCTGGTTTGCCATTCACAAAATTGCAAGACGATTATAATTCCTTTGAAGAAATGTTTTCTAACCCTGATTTCAGGCCGGATATGCTGAAGATTTATCCTTGTTTGGTTGTAAAAAGCTCAAAATTATACAAATTATATAAGGAAGGAAAATACAAACCACTGGATACTGAAAAAGCAGCAGATATGATTGCTAATGTAAAAAGCATTTTGCCAAAATATGTTAGAATTATGAGAATTCAAAGGGACATTCCAGCAGATTTAATTGTTGCCGGAGTAAAAGCAGGAAATTTGAGACAAATTGTGCATGAAAAATTAAAACGCAAAAACAAAAAATGCTCATGCATACGCTGTAGGGAAATAGGATTGCAGCTAGCAAATGATAAAATTGATTTGAGTAAATTTGGTTTAGATAACCTGAAATTAAATGTTAATATGTATGAAGCAAGCAAAGGAACTGACTTATTTATTTCATATGACAAAAATGATTCACTATATGGTTTTTGCAGATTAAGGATTCCGGAGAACTCTTTTAGAAAAGAAATTAAAGATAAAGCAGCAATTATTAGAGAATTAAGGGTGTTTGGCGAATCTGTTCCCTTGGGCATATCCAAGGATGAAGCAGTACAGCACAGGGGTTTGGGATCTGCCTTAATTAAAGAAGCAGAACACTTAGCCTTAAATGTATTTGACCGTAAAAAAATGGTTGTTATATCTGGTTTAGGGGTTAAGCAATATTATTCAAAATACCATAAATACCACAAAGAAGGGCCTTATATGGCAAAAAGCCTGATTTAAGATAAATTAGCCGTAATCTTGTATATTTATATTATAATATATAGCTTAATTTTATTATATATAAGTTAAAGGAGGAACAAAATGGCAAGTTTTGTTGCAATTCTTGGTAAAGGCCGAGGAACGTGGGGGCACATAGCCCGTTTGATACAGGAAGAGTCTTTTGACAATATCTTGCTTATTAGCAATGATTTTGGTAAAGAACACTTTGCTCCATCAAAGCAATGTGACTGGGTCTTAATCAATGCAAGAACTGGTTTTGAAGTTTTGAAGAACATAATAAAGGAAAAATTACCTAATGGAGAGTTAATAATCTCTCTGATTTCTGGAATAGGAAAGGAACACACAGCATTAATGGCTGCAATAAAAGAAAAAGGCAGTAATTATAAATTAGTGATCCTTACTGGTGACGGAACCAAATATTACTAAAAGTAAAGTAGTTCTGTTGAACCAGGTAATTAATTTTTTTAATTATTAATTAGTTACTCGTAAGTCCTTATTTTACAGCCCCTTTCCTGAAGGGCTTTTTTTACAAGAACCTTGCCATATTCAGTTGGATAATCCCCAGTAAGGCAGGCAGTACATAAATCCTTTTTGGGTTTTCCAATGGCTTTTATTAAATCATCAACAGTTTGATAAATTAAAGAGTCAGCTTTCAATTCTTTTCTTATTTTCTCAACCGTTTTTTCATCATATTCTTCCATAGGGGCATTTTCCATGCGATTTATGATATCCTTCCCAGAAAGTAACCGGTTTGCAATCAATTCATCCATTGTGCTCATATCGATTCCATAAAAGCACGGGAAGAATATTATTGGTGCAGAAACCCTGATGTGCACTTCCTTTGCCCCACCTTTTTCTTTTAAGTACTGGATTAAGGTTTTGCAGGTAGTGCCTCTTACAATACTATCCTCTATAAGGAATATCTTTTTGCCTTCAAGAACTGTTCTGTTAAGTGTAAATTTATCCTTTACCCTTTCTGCCCTGTCAGTTCCTTCAATAAATGTCCTTCCAACATACCTGTTTCTTATTAATCCTTCCTTGATTGTCAATCCTAATTCAATTGCAAATCCATCAGCAGCAGGCTTTGCCGTATCAGGGACAGGAACAACAACACAATCCTTGTCCAATTTTTCTGTTTCCTTTTTTGCAAGCAATCCCCCTAAATTATAGCGAATATCATATACTGAAACATCATCAATTACCGAAGAAACATTTGCAAAGTAAACCCATTCAAACATGCAGTGTGCTTTTCTTTTGTTTTCTGAAAATCTTTTTTTCTCGATTTTTCCATCCTTTATTTTTAGGATATGCCCAGGCTCCAATGATTCAAATGTATTAATGTCAAGATTCGTTAAGGCTGCACTTTCACTGGCAGCACAAAACAACCCATTAGTTTTACCATATACCAAAGGCCTGAATCCCCAAGGATCCCTTATTAATGAAAGTTCGCCCTCGGCATTTAGGTGGGCTATTGAATATGCCCCATCAAGTTTGTCTGCTAGGCCTGAGAATACATCTTCTATCTCAACCTTTTTGTCCCCAGCCAATCCCTTGGCCATATAATGCATTAATGCTTCAGTATCTGAACCCATCATTAGATGATATCCCTTGTCTTTTAATTCTTTCTTTAATTCAGGGAAATTTGCAATATTCCCATTAAATGCAAATGAAAACCATTTCCATTTTCTGCCATGCAGTTTTTCAAATGGCTGCACATTTTTAAAATCATCAGCTCCGCAGGTAGCATATCTTATGTGCCCTATGCCCATTAAGCCATTGTATTTTCTCATTATGTTTTCATATTTGGTCTTATGATGCATCCTGAATACTTTATTTACTGAACCAAGCTCCTTGTAGGTATAAAGAAGTTCAGGCCTGTTGCCGTTATAAGTAGTAATTCCAGCACTTAACTGGCCGCGGTTCTGCTGTTGCAGAAGCAATTTGTGCAGATAGTAAGAAGCACCACCTAATGGATGATTTTTCAAAGAATCAGAAATATTTACTGCAGCAATTCCGCACTTATGTTCAGCATCCATAAAAATAGCACCCGAAAGGATATAATAGATTTTGAATATAAAGATTATTTAAATATACTGCTCACATTCTGGCTAGTACATTTTATATCTTAAAATAGCAATTATTCCGCCAAAGCCTTCAAGTTTTTTGCCGGCATCATTTTCATTGCTAAAGATATGCACTTTTGCCCTTTGTTTTTCAGCCAAATCTAAAATTCTTTCAGCAAGGTTTCTCTTATCAACCAACAAAGAATCAAGTAAAAGCAATTCTTCTATCGCTCTTGCATTTAGTGCATTTTCAATCTCGCTTTCACCATAAACAACTAATCCAGAATTTTTACCGAGTTCAAGTAAAACCCTTTCCATAAGCTGCGCTTCTTTAATTATTTCATTTTCTTTTATCGCTTTTTGCAATTTGTTTGATTTTAATAATTCATTTAATCCCGCCGAACCGGCATTTCCGCAAGATTCAATAAAAATCTTTGATTTTAGTTTCTTGTCCTGCAGATATTTATACAAATCATCTTTAGTAAATCCAGGGCCCGCAATTAAAACATTATTTTGATTTGATTCAATTAGTTTTTTTGCTATCTCTGCAAAATACCCTTTCCGCCAATCTTCCTCCTCAAATCTTTTGCCGCTTTTTCCGGAATTTATTACACCTTTCCTATCTATTCCAAATTCTTTTATTACAAAAAACTCGGCAAAATCATCATCTAAACATACAGCCAATAATTTTTGTGCGTGTGTTGCTTTTTGTGCCTTTTCTAATCTTTCAATTTGATATTTTTTTATTGTTTTTTTGTGAATTTTGACAATATCGCCTAAACCAATTGAAATCGAATGATGGCTTTTTAATTCAATATATTCCTCAGGTTTCCCGCCAATAATTATGCCCTGAACCTTTAAGGCTTCATTGAATTTTTCAAAAGAAGATTTTTCTACTTCCAAGTCTAAGTACATTGTAATTCTTTCAGTATCCTTTCCTTCCTCTCCCTTGATTTTCCTGGTCGTTTTTGCAGAAATAACATCCTTGGCATCAATTATTCGCTCAAGATGCCATAGGTCATCTAATGTCTCAGGAATTACCTCGAGAAAACCATGGGATTCATCAATTTTTAATATTCTCATAGTTATTCTTTTGTGTGAACTAAATAAATATATAAAGTATTCAATACTTCTCTACTATATGGAGCCAAGACAGATAAAAATAGCAGTTATTGACTACGAGTTATGCCAGCCTGAGAAATGTAACTATGCTTGCATTTCTGCCTGCCCGGTGAATAGGCAGAAAAAAGAATGCATAATTAAAGATCCGGAAAGAGGAAAACCACTAATCTCAGAAATATTATGTATTGGCTGCAAGATATGTTCGCACATTTGCCCATTCAAAGCAATAACAATCATTAATCTTACTGCAAAGCTTGAAGACCCTATTCACGAATATGCAAGAAATTCTTTCCGTTTGTACGGTTTGCCAAATCCAAAAAAAGGTTCTGTTGTTGGCTTAATTGGAAGGAATGGAATTGGAAAAAGTACAGCGCTTTCCATTCTCTCAGGAAAAATCCTTCCAAATTTTGCGAATTTTGATGAAAAAACAACCCATGAAAAGATAATAAAGCATTTTAGAGGCAAGGAATTGCAAGGCTTTTTTGAAGTCTTAAGTTTAGGAAATGTAAAAACAGTATTAAAGCCGCAAGCAATAGATAAAATACCGGAAAAGGCAAAAGGAAAGGTAATTGATTTACTAAAAAAAGCAGATGAGAAAAAAAGATTAAGCGAAGTAGCAGAAAAATTAGATATTTCGAACATATTGGAAAATGATATTACCCAGGTTTCAGGCGGAGAATTACAGAGAATAGCAATAGCTGCTACTTTCTTGAAAAAAGCAGACTTCTATTTCTTTGATGAACCTACAAGTTATTTAGATGTAAAGCAAAGATTGAAAGCAGCTAATTTAATAAGAGAGCTTGCAAAGGATTCTTCAATTATGGTTGTTGAGCATGATTTAGCTGTTTTAGATTATTTGAGTGATTATATTCATATCTTATTTGGTGAGCAGGCAGCATACGGTGTTGTTTCAGATACAAGGAGTGTAAGAAATGGAATAAATGAGTATCTGGATGGTTTTTTGAAAACTGAAAATATTCGGATTAGGGATAAATCTCTTTCTTTCAATATGGGTGCTGCATACCGCGCGGTTTCAAAAGATATTTTGTTGGAATACCCTGAATTGGAAAAGAAATATTCCCAATTTAGTTTGAAAGCACAAAGCGGAATAATTAGAAAGCAGGAGATTTTAGGAATTTTAGGGCCAAATGCTACAGGTAAAACAACGTTTGTAAAAATGCTTGCAGGCTTATTAAAACCAGATAATGCTGAATCCGAATTAAATTTTAGGTTTAAGATTGCATATAAACCACAGTACCTTAAACCAGAAAAAGGGGTAACTGTTCAGGATCTATTAACTAGTGCAAATATTGACAATGAATTATTTAGGAATGAAATAAACAGAAGATTTAACCTTGAGCGCTTGTTTGAGAAAAAATTAGATAAATTAAGCGGAGGGGAACTGCAAAAGGTCGCAATTTCTCTTGCTTTATGCAGAGATTCCAATTTAATTCTTTTAGATGAGCCTTCTGCATTTATTGATATTGAAGATAGGTTGCAAGTAGCTGATGCAATCCGTTCTATTGTTTCCGCTACCCAAAGATCATGTATTGTTGTTGACCACGATATTGTTTTTATGGATTATCTGGCGGACCGCTTGATTATATTTTCAGGCAAGCCGGCAGAATCATGCTTTGCTTCTGAACCTAAAGAAATGAGAGAAGGAATGAACTTATTCCTAAAAGACTTAAGCATTACTTATAGGAGAGATCCTCAATCAGGTCGGCCAAGGGTAAATAAACTTGATTCAGTAAAGGATCAGGAACAGAAGAAAAAAGGGGAATATTATTATATTTCAGCAGATTCAGACTAATTTTTATGTGCTGATTAATTAAAATCAAGCACTATATTAGTTAGAATAAAAAAATAGAAAAAAGATGTTGGATTACCAACATCTTAATATTGCATATGTTAACTTCTCTTCCTTGCCTGCTTTTACTGGAACAGTAAATTTTAATGTCTGCGAGTCTTCCTGCTCATATGTATGGCTTGATTCTGTTACCTTTGAATCACCATATGTGCTTTGTTTCACATAAATAGTTACATGATTATCTTTACTGTTCAAAATCTTTGTTTCATAATAGTTTTTCTCACAACTTTGTCCGACCTTTTCTGTTTTTGTTTCTTTACTATCTGCGGTTATATCAAAAACAGTTCCGATTGATAATTCAACTTCTTTATCTTTTGGTGTGTGGGTAATGCTGTCTTCACCAATAAATTGTATGCTTCCTTCGCTATCTTCTTTATAGAACTTTATTGTTCCTGCTGGCAAAGGAACCCCGAGATTGCTTTCCTCAGAATTCTTGAATTTTATTATTGCATTTACTTTATCTGAATAGTTATTTACTATATATTCCCTAATTATTGGTATATCCTTGCTAACAAGCATGCTGAATTCTTTTTCTTCTTTATTCATTATTGTAACTAAATTTTTCAAAGAATAAAGATGGTATTCAAATACTGCTTGTTCGCTTATTCCTGCCCCATAACTGGCTGCTTCAGGCATTGCTGCAGATTTAGACATTGTATCATAAGCATAGTAATTCTGTGCTTTGTTTACTTCCCCTGCAACTAACTTTACTTTTGCATTATCATAGTTTTTGCCAGAATTATTTTTCATTAAAACCCAGCCATCTAAGGTTATTTTATCTGTCTCATCTGATAATTTACTCACATATTTAGTTTCCCAACCTAATCCTGTAGCCATATATGCTAAATTAGCAATTGCCTGCCCTTCAGCATCTGCCCATACCTTCATTTTAATGGTTGGTTTTGTTTTTAAATCAGAAATCTGACCGAAATTTATATTTTCAATTTCGGCATTTAATACTGAAACAATTCCGCTTGCAGTTTCCAATAAAATTGAATCCCCATAAGAAAGTAATTTTCCTTCAAATCCTTTTCCTTGCTTAGTTTCTACTTTTATTGTTTTATCTAGGCTTTTCTGCAGTAATGCAGAATTATTTGCAGTATCATAATTGTAGGTAAATTCTTCTAATTTTGTTTTTCCTTCCTTGTCTTCATATAATAAAGTGTCTGACTCAATTGTATCAGCAACATTTTCATAATCAACAAGGTTTGCCCCCTGCTTCAAATCAAAGGTTTTTGCTTCTTTAATCAAACCAAAGCCCTGATTATACAGAGTTAATTGCAGATTTGCGCTAACTGCATCATCAAAAGAAGCAGTTTTCAAATCCGGTTCAGCTTCACTAAAAGCATAGTACTGAACATTGCTTTTTTCTTCTTGGGCCGGTTTGATCCCGGTAATTAAAAAAACACCGGCAAAAATAATCACAATAAGCCCAATAATCAAATAATGGTTTTTTGTAATGTTCATAATATCCCTAAGATTGAAGCCAATTCTTTATTAATATTTTACTGCATTTTTAAGTATGCAAAAAGGCGATATTTTTAGAAAAAGCAGCATAACCGGCCTTAAACCAGCTATTCCTGTGAAATCAAGCTTAAAGGAACTTAAAGAAGCACTTTTGCAATCCATTTTTTGTGAAACAAAGGATTTGAAAAAAGCAGCAGTTTTATTTTCTGGCGGCATTGATTCAAGCCTTATTGCAAAGCTTGTTTCTGAAAAAGTAAAAATAAAGCTTTTTACTGTTGGAACTGAAAAAAGTGCAGCAGTTGAAAGAGCTAAAAAATATGCTAAACTCATGCATTTGGATTTGCATATTAAAATATTATCTGCTGAAGAAATTGGAAAAGAAGTTGCTAAAATTGAAAAAATCATAAAAACAGATAATAAATTACAGTTAAGTATTGCAACCCCGATTTATTTTGCACTTAATGAAGTTAAAGATTCTGGATTTAACACAGTTTTTTGCGGTCAGGGGGCAGACGAACTCTTTTTTGGTTATGACGAATTTAGGAGAGCACTTGAATCTGGCAAAAATTATTCCTATCTTGATGATCTGCGATGGAATAAACTCCTGAATTTATGGGGGGATAACTTGAAGAGAGATTTCGCTCTTGCAAAATATTTTCATCTCGAATTAAAAGCGCCTTATTTGGAAAAGGAATTCATTATTCAAGCATTAGCCTTTGATGCTAAACAAAATGTGAAATCAAAAGAAGATTTTTTAAGAAAAAGGATTCTTAGAAAACTTTCAGTTAGTTTAGGTTTGCCAAAAGAAATATCTTTAGAAAGAAAAAAAGCAATCCAGTATGATTCTGGCATTTCTAAAATTTTGGAGAAATTAGTTTGATCAAGGTTGTAATATTTTTGTACTCATTATTGCCGCTGTTTTATCATAATCAACCATTGTTGTTACTTTATTGTCCTTCTTATTTTCCTTTTTGCAATAAATCTTAAGGTTAAAAGATAAATTACAGTTAGAACCTTGCTGTGCTATTGATATATTGGAAATTATAGGATTAGAACATAGTACATTACCTTTGTTTATCTCAGTAACAAGCTGAGTAAATAAAGGGGTTAAAGTAGTCTGTAATAAAGCACCGTTCCCAATAGGGCAAACATCAGTTGCTATTTTTCCGAATTCAGAAGTGCTTATGGAGTCAGCAGAAAGGTAAATATTCTGCCAAGCTTTTTTCACCTTAAGCATTTCGTCACTAATGCTCTGATTTGGATTTGTTTTAATTGAAGAATATGTGGTTGTTAAAAGTAAACTTGCGACTAATATTGCCATAAGCCCAAATACTCCGGAGTATAATCCTTTGCAGTTCATTTTAAACCCTCACAGAATTCTTTTTTTGTAAAAGCTGCCTCAGAATATTTCACATAGCTATTGCACGCAAATTCTTTTGCGCTCGTACCGTATCCATTTTCATTCAAATATAATCCAATGGTTGAGGCATCGTTTGAATTTAAGTCTGCAAATTTTAGCGTATGTTTATCATTTACATTGCTAACATAAGCCCAAGTTCCCAGCAATACTAATATTGCGGAGACTGCAACAATAGCATCCATGCTGAATATTACGCCTCTCATTTCCATAGCTTTACCTCTATCCAATTTTTTTCATTTTTTAAAGCGCAAGTAGGCAATCCATTAAAGCAAGCATTGAAATTATTCTTTGTTACATTTCCAGCATGCATTAGAACAATCCTTTTTTCAGAATAAACATTTGTTGCCGTACTTGGATCATCATTACACGTAGCCATATTATTAGTTTGATTGCCTATTTTACAACTATATCCAGTAGGTATTCCCAAAGAATCTTTGGTTAATGCAGATAATTTTTGGGAATCAATGCAATTATTTAAATTAATTAGTTTAGTAATGCCATCTTCTGCCATTAAATCACAAGTGCTTTCAGGGAGTGATACAATCAAATTAGCAGCATTATGCCCGATTGTTTTTATTTCATTAAATACCTGTTCTTGTTTAAGGTTATAGCTTTGTGATTCCATCACTTGTAGGGTAATCCCTAATACTAAAGTGGCAATTATTAAGGCAACAAGGGCATCAATACTGAATATCTGGCCATTTTGATTATATCTTTTGAATCTCAACATATTCACCACATTTAGGATTTGCCTTTTTTAAATATAAAATACTTGAGTTATGAATAATTGTGCTTTCTATAACTTTAGAATCAAATACTGAACTTATTTTTATTTGTCCTTGGGTTATTGCTATGTTACAACCCGATTCTTTATTTCCCAAAACAATAACATTTGGGATCAAATACTTAACATTAAATGAACCATCTGCAAGATTCTTGCTTGTTGTTAAAATCTCAGAAATCTTATTCCCAATTTCTTTCTGCTGATTTATTACGCCAATTTCTTTCTGAGTTTCATTCATTCCTGCAATTATTGACTGCATAGCCCCAGCAAATATAAATGTGATTATTATCGCAATAATTAAATCTAAACTAATCTGGCCTTTTTTGTTCATGTTGTATATATTAAAAATTAGTTCTATTTAAACCTAATCTGAGCATATTTTTGCGTTTATTTATTTTTTGCCAATTTTAAAAGTATTGGCATTAAATCTGTGCCCAAAATTCGGCCTAAACTGCCTGCACCACAATCCTTTTCTGAAAAATGCTTTATCTGATCATTTTTATTGCAAAAAATCATTAAAGGAACAGGATCTGCTGAATGATCCTTTATCCTGCAAGGGGTGCTATGGTCACCAGTGATAACAATAACGGTATTTTTCAATTTAATTATTGGTTTTAATTTAGAATCTATTTTTTCAATGAATTCCATTTTTTCTTTGCATTTTCCATCATGCCCCAATATATCGGTTCCCTTTATGTGAACAAAAACAAAATTATATTTTTTAAACGCATTAATAGCCGCATTTATTTTAGCATTAATATCAGTTTCTAAAGTACCTGTAGCTCCCTTTACTTTCAATATTTTCATTCCTGTAGCCCTTGCCACCCCCTTATACAATCCGCCACCAGCAATGCAACAAGCATTTAATTTATATTTTTCTTTAAATGTTGGGATTTTTTTATAAATTCCTGCCCCTCTTACTAGCAGATAATTTGCTTTTAATTTACCCTGCTTATTCCTTTCTTTATTCAATTTCATTTCATCTAATATATGGTTTGCTTTTTCTAAAAACTTATTTAAAACATCAGCGGTAAATTTAGCTTCTTTACCTGAATTTAAAGCTTTTATTAAAATGGGTTTTACCCCTGTTTTGTGAGGATCATTGTCCGAGATTTTGCTGCCTAATCCCTTGCCTCTCATAATTAAACAGGCCCTATGGGAAGTCCCTGCTTTTAGCAAAAATTTTATTCCATCAATTTTCATCCCATTTAATTTATTTACAAATGGCTTTACTGATTCAATTCTCCCCGTTCTTCTATCTTTTATTATTCCAGAATCATCAATTGTTGCAAAATTGGCCCTAAATGCAATATCACCATGGTTCATTTTCATTTCTAGGCCAGATGCTTCAAGAGGGCCCCTTCCAGTATAATATTTTTTAAGGTTATAGTCGAATATGCTCAAATGAGCATTATCTGATTCTGGTTTAATCCCTTTTCCAACAGAATCCATTAATCCACAAAGACTATTCTTAATCAGTGAGTCTATATTTGGAATTCTTGCTGCCCCAAGCGGAGTTCTGTTCTCTAAACATTTTGAAGGCCTGTCCCCCACACCGTCTAAGATCATGAGCAGTATTTTTTTCATTGAATCACTTTAAATTCCACCAGTTTACCTTTAGAGTCAAACATTTTTATTGCATTTATATTAAAGGGATACGAGATTATTAAATGTATTTTCCCAAATTTCGGAAAGCTATGAATATCCTCATCTGAAGGATTATTGGAATTAGTAGGGTGGCTGTGTACAGAACCAATTATGCTATTATCAACTGGTTTTGAGTCCATATATATAGAAGAAGTACTGTTCCCATATTCAGAATGGGTCAATATTAATTCGTCAATCACATTATTTTCAAGTCTGCTTCCTAATAACCCTATAAATTCTTTAGGATACGTATTTTTTGCAGCATGTATTATCATTTCAAGTGTCTCTTTTTTTATAAGATACATAAAAACACAGTGCTTAGAAAAGAATATTAATTCCTAATGCCTATTTGTTACTGATATTATGTTATCCGAATCAGAACTCATATGGCGTTTGTCATTATCTTTAATAGTTGGAATATTCTTTGGATTGGAAAGAGAATTAAGTAAAAGAGGGCAAGGGTATGCCGGATTAAGAACGCATGCATTAGTTGCATTAGGCTCTACAGTATTTACTTTAGCATCACTCTCTTTTGAGGGGAATGTAGATCCATCAAGAATTGCCGCAGGCATTGTTACAGGAGTAGGTTTTTTAGGAGCTGGAGTAATTTATAAAGGCCAGAATTATGTTAAAGGATTAACAACCGCAGCAAATATTTGGACTGTTTCAGCAATAGGCATGGTTATTGGTATGGGCTTATACACAATTGCTGCTTATGCAACCGGTTTATCTATAATCGTACTTATTTTAGGCAAATTCTTTGAGAAAAAAGTCTTGAAGGAAGAAATAGATGAAGATGGAGAAGTTGCTTCATTTAATTTATAGTAAGGTAATGTAAAAAAGAGTGATCGGCACAATCAAAAAAGCCATGCAAAGGCTTCTTTTTACCTTTGTTTTTATAGTTAGAATTCCAATGCTAGTTGCAGTGCCAGCAATTATTAATTCATGCCAATTGCACAATACAATTGTAAGAAATATTATAAAAATTAAAATTCCAATATTCAGTTTTTTGTAATCTACTTCATTTAATGCATTTAATAATTTTTTAGAAATTAAAATTGTAATAAAAACCCCAAAAGAAGCAGCTATTAATACTGTTGCAATTATTAGCAATATTTGATCTGAATTTAAGTGGATTAGGTTTTGTATTACTAAAGCAGGACCGCTACGCCCCTTTCCGATTGAATAAAGTGCAAAAAAAGATAGCATTAAATTTACTGCATTTATTCCGCCAATCATCATTAAATAATTTGATGTTTTGATTTTTCCTTGGATTTCACGTATTAAAAAAGCAGCCTGATTTGATCCCAAGCCGGGAATTAAAGCAACAATAGATCCGCCAATAATGCTTAAAATAGGACTTTTAATAGCATCAAATTTTCTAAATGAAAATTCAGTTATTATTTGCTTTTTTGTGCAGCTATTTGTGGATATTGATTCTAGTAAAGTGCTTATCCCAAAAAAACCAGTTATTGCGGCAAAAATTCCATTCTCCGAAGAACCATTCCTTAAGATTAAAAAACCCAAGAATCCCGAAAGTGCTACAATAAGCATGGCCCAAAATTTTTTGTTTTCTTTTTCTGAAAAAACCATCATAAAAATAGTTCCAATTAGCACATATGCCAGATATTTTCTTATTTCATAAAAAAATTTTGTTCCAATGCTAAAAAATAATGGCAGAAATAATAGCCCTAAAATTATCCCGAATAATCCACCAGTAACAGTCAGCATTATTGCTTTGTACGCCTGCCCTTTTAGAAAATATCTGTGCCCTGGCAATACACTCAAATAATTATCCTCTTGAGGAACCCCAAAACAAATGCTTGGGATAAAATCAACAAAAGAATGGACTATGCCCATTGCAATTATACAGGCAGCGATATTTATGTCCGCATTTGGAACATATTTTGTTAGCAATATTGACAACAGGTTTATGTGAATGCCGGGCAAAATCCCACTTATTATCCCAAGAAAACAGCCGGCCAAAATATACCCAAGTATTTCAAACAACCTTAAAACTCTCCACGATTATTTCAAGTTTGCCTTTATACTTAGAAACAGAACCGCAAATGTTTAGCAAATCATTATCCTGTATTTGGATAAAATCCTCCTTTGCGGGGTTGAATATCACCGCATTTATTGTATTTCCGTCATACACCTGAAAACTTATTGAATTTTCATACTGTTTTATTTCTCTTATTCTGCCAAATATTGAGACTTTTGAGCCAGCAGAATCCTTGCTTATTCCATTAATCGTTTTCCATTCGCATTCTGACTTTTCATAATAAAATGCGAGGATTATTAATCCGAAAATTGCGCAGCCTAAGGCTATTCGCGTTAACCAATGCTCTCTTAGCATTAAAAAATCAGAAAAGAAACAGTTTAATATTTACCCTTTGCAAATAACAACTTTAAAGTTTATTTTACTTGAGTTCTTTTAACTCCTTAGATATCTTTATTTCAGAGAAAATATTCTTTTCTAATTTATTTATTTTTTTTTCAATTTCAGAATATCTTTTCTGCAATTTTTTATTTAAATGCCCATATCTATTTAGGATATATTTTAATCTTTCATCTAAAGAAACAATTTTATCATCAACAACCCTTTTGTCAGCATAAAAAACAATCTTCTCTTCCAATGAATCAAAACCAAGCAGTATCTGATCCAGAACATGTTTTCTTACAATTTTAGCAATTTTGTGCAGTCCTTTTTCTTTAAGCATTTTTTCCCCAATTACCCCATGATTTCCATTCCTCAGGCTCTCAATTTTATCAATATCATGCAATAAACTTGCCCTATCAAGCAAATCCAAATTAATTTTCTTTCCTTTTTTCTTTAATTTTTTTCCTAGATACATCGCAATTTTATTCACAATAAGCGAATGCTTTACAACATTTTCAGGATTATTTTCCCTTATTAGTTTAATGCATTCTTCCCTTGAGGGCAGGATTTCTTTTTTCTTATTTAGCATCAAATCACTGTTTTTAATGAGTTAAATTAAGTAGCCACTAATTTTGAAGGCCTTTTCATATTGAGAGTAGTCAGCAATCTGCTTATATAATTTACCACTTTTATTGTTTAATATTAAAAGACATTAATTAGAGCATTTTTTGAATGCTCTTTAATGTACTATCACTTTTATGTTCTGAGGTATTTTTATGAGCTGGGGATTGAAAAATAGGTTATCAAAAATAATCAAGCCAAAAACAGGCAAAACAGTCATGCTGGCAGTAGACCACGGCTATTTTTTAGGGCCTACTACTGGCTTGAAAAAACCCGTAGAAACAATTTCAGCATTGCAGCAATATGCTGATGCTTTAATGCTTACGCGTGGTGTTTTGAGGGCAAGTGTTTCAGACAAAATCGAAGTTCCCATTGTTCTTAGGGTTTCAGGCGGTACCAGTGTTTTAACAGAACTTTCAAATGAGGGTCTTACCTGTGCAATGGAAGATGCTTTAAGGTTGAATGCTTCTGCTGTTGCTTTATCAATCTTTGTTGGTGCCCAATATGAAAGGCAGACATTGTTAAATTTGGCGAAGCTTGTTGATGAAGGTGAACAATGTGGAATGCCGGTTTTGGCAGTAACTGCTGTTGGGAAAGATATGGGCAGGGATGCAAGATATTTAGGATTGGCCTGCAGGATTGCTGCTGAACTTGGAGCACATTTTGTAAAAACTTATTATTGTAAGGATTTCTCACAAATAGTAGATTCGTGTCCGGTTCCAATAGTGGTTGCAGGCGGCACAAAGGTTTCAGAAAAAGAAGCGCTTGAACTTGCTTATAATGCAATTTCAGAAGGTGCTGTAGGGGTTGATATGGGCCGTAATATATTTCAATCAGATTATCCTGTAGCAATGATAAAGGCAGTAAGGTCAATAGTGCATGACGGCTTTAATGTAAATGAAGCGCTCGATTTGTTTGAGAAAGGCAAGAAGGAAAAGCAGAAAAAATTTGATTAATTTATCAATACAATAAACACCTTTGATTTTCATGGAAAAAATGAAAGTTGCAATGTATTACAACAACAATGATGTGCGAATTGAAGAAATGCAAATTCCTGAAATCTCAAAAGACGAAATTCTTGTTAAAGTAATTTCTTCAGGTATTTGCGGCTCTGATGTTTTGGAATGGTATCGCATAAAGACAGCCCCACGTGTTTTAGGGCATGAAATTTCAGGAGAAATAATCCAAGTAGGAAAAAAAGTAAAAAAATTCAGGAAAGGAGAGGGAGTTTTTGTTTCCCATCATGTTCCCTGTGGCAATTGCCATTACTGCAAGCAAAGCCATCATACTGCTTGTGAAACCCTGCACAAAACAAATTTTTATCCAGGGGGATTTTCACAATACCTGCAAGTGCCAAAGATAAATGTTGAAAAAGGAACATTTTTATTGCCAAAAGAGGTTTCCTTTGATGATGCCACTTTTATTGAACCCTTAGGCTGTGTTGTCAGAGGGCAGAGATTGGCAGATATAAAATCAGCAGAATCCTTGCTTGTTTTAGGTTCTGGAATTTCAGGTTTATTGCACATAAAGCTCGCAAAATCCCTTGGCATAAAAAAAATATTTGCAACAGACATCTCAGAATTTCGTTTGAATTTTGCAAAAAAATTAGGGGCAATTGCAATAGATGCAAGGGAAAATATCATAGAAAAAATAAAATCTTTCAATAATGGCCTTTTAGTAGATCGTGTCATAGTATGCACAGGGGCAAGTTCCGCAATTGAACAATCCTTCAATTCAATAGAAAGAGGTGGCACAATTTTATTTTTTGCGGTTCCTAAGCCAGAGGACAAAACTTGCTTATCCCTAAGCAATCTTTGGAGGAATGAAATCACATTAAAAACAAGTTATGCAGCGTCTCCCTTAGACCTTGAAGAAGCTATTAACCTAATTAAATCAAAAAAAGTTACTGTAAGCGATTTAATTACCCATAACTTGCCATTAGATGAGGCACAGAAAGGTTTCCGGTTGGTTGCAAAGGCAGACGAATCAATGAAGGTAATTTTAAATCCGTAAGATAGCTGATTATTTTTTCAACTCTTCAGATTTTTTATGCATTTTTAATGCCAAATCAAAAGCTTCTCTGATATTTTTCCCTAATGCCAGAATTCCGTGGTTCTTTATTGCAACGCAATTCCTCATCCCAAGAACTTTTTTGATTTCTTCTGCCAATTCAATTGTTCCATATGGTTTTTCATTTATTGTTTCTTTAATCCCGAGTTCTTTTGCATGCTTTAAAACCAAATCATCATGCAGATGCAGCACAACATTAACGTCTTTCCTTAACTCATAAGCAGCGGCATGCATAAAACATTCTGAACTAGGTTCTTTTAGGCCAATGCCTTTTACACATTTTTTCTTCCAATCAACAGACTTTACAAAAACAAGTTTTTTTTCATCCAGATGCCCAATGTTCTCCTTTGTGGCATTTATCACAAAGCCATTTTCAAATCTGTAACTTATATTGCCCCAGCCCATATTCCCGTTCAGCTCGTATTTTGCAATTTTCTTTCCAATTTCAATCAATTTTTTATTCAGTTTTCCTTTAGGGACTTCTTTCTTTAAAAAAATAGTTTTGAATTTTACTCCAACATAGATCTCAGGCATTTTAATCATTTATCCTTAAGCATTTTTTCTAATCTTTTCAATTTATTTGGTTTGAATATTCCTTTTTCTGTTATGAAGGCAGTAATATATTTACTTGAAGTAATATCAAATGCAGGATTTTTTGCTTTTGCATTTTTGTGGGATATTGCAACATTAGTAATTTTCCCACCACAATTCCCCTCAACAAACAACACTTCATCTTGGCTTCTTTCTTCAATTGGAATTTCCTTAGATTTCAAATCAAATGTTGATGTTGGGGCTGCAACATAAAACGGAATGTTGTTCTCCTTTGCAAGAACAGCTTTTTCATATGTGCCTATCTTGTTTGCTGTCAGGCCGTTATGCATTAATATCCTATCTGCTCCCACAATGCACATATCAATCTCGCCTTTTTGCATATAATACCCGGCAGCGTTGTCTGCAATTACTGCATGTTTAATATCCTCATTATAAAGTTCCCATGCAGTTAATCTCGCACCTTGAAGCCTAGGTCTTGTTTCATCAACAAAGACAAAAAGTTTTTTTCCAGCTCTTTTTGCTGCATATATTGGCGCAAGTGCAGAACCCCAATCCACAAACCCAAGCCAGCCTGCGTTGCAATGTGTTAGTATTCTAAAATTATTTTTTATTAATTTTTCCCCATATTGCCCAATCCTTTTGCCAGCATTTGCATTTTTTTCAGCAAGCATTTCAGCATCTTTCAAAGCAGCCTTTTTTGCTTCCTCAAAATTATCAGAATCTTTAATTGTTTTTAGGACATGATCTACGCTATAAAATAAATCATATGCTGTTGGCCTTGTTGCTCTCAAAAAATCAGCAGCTTTTCTTATATATTGCAAATAATTGTTTTTATTTGCTGAAGAAACTGCCTGATAAATCCCATATGCCCCGCTTATTCCAATAGCACCAGCCCCTCTTACAGTCATATTTCTTATAGCTTCAGCGGTTTCCTTGTAATTTTTCAAGGTGGCAATTTCAAATTCATGCGGTATTTTCAACTGGTTTATCATTCTTACATTTTTTCCTTCAAGCCACAATGTTCTATAATGTTTTGTTCCGGATTTTGTTTTTACTAACATTTTTGACCACTTACTTCAGTAATTCAATTATACTATCCAAATTCTTTTTATTTCTCATTTCTTCCTTGCAGGCAGCTCCGCTTACTATTCCAAGCTTACAACCAACCTTTTTGCATATTTTTATTATTGCTGCATACTTTTGCATGATTGCTGCTTTGTTGTAAATATTTGAATTTAATATTGCTGAAATCGGCAATAAAATTTCAACCTCATTTATTTTAGCATTCATTAAAGTTTCTTTATCTATTATCATCTGCGGATTTTTGTCAAATTGCATTAAAATAAAATCAAATTTTTTATTGCTTGAGGCAAAGCTGACATTTTTTAATGAATCACCCAACATACAGATAAAATCCGCAGTATTTAGAAAACTCTCAAGCTCTTTGTTATTGGTTTTTCCTATTAAATGACAAATTCTTATTTCTAAATTAGATTTTGAAAAGTTAATCTTCCCCCTAAATTTCTTAATATCCTCTTTTGAAGAAAAAGATTTAGCAATTATTATATGTTTTAAATCCAAAAGATTTGCTTGCTTAGAAATTTCTTCAAGATCATCAAATAGAATTAAGTCTGGTTCCATATTGCAAATAGATAACTAGGTTATTAAACCTTTATGAGCGTGAAATTTGTCTCTTTTAAGAAGTAGATGAAAGTGAATATTTCACCGGAAATCTACTCTTTCACATGATTTAAATACTACAAATTACAAACTTATATCAAGAATACAAGGCTGAAAGCGCTGGTATTCTTATAAAAATAAAATATGAAGTGGGTCTGGGCAGGGCCTGTATGCCTTTGGAGCTTCTCAATAAAGAAGCGATGAATTAGGAAGCTACATCATTTATGATGCATAGTATGTCACAAACATTACAAAGGCAGATATTTCTTTCTTATCTGCCTTTCCTTAAATCTGTTGCTTTAATCCTCAATCCGATTGCTGCAACTCCACTTAAATTAACATCTCTGCGTAACTCCGGTTTCTCAATCTTTGCATATACTGCATTTGAACCGCTCATAGAGCTCTGTAGAAATCCTTTATAAATGGGAATAAATAGAGGTTTGCGCCTCTATTTATTGTGACCCATATGACTGTATTTGTTGGAA
>PEXL01000034.1 GCA_002779065.1 Candidatus Diapherotrites archaeon CG08_land_8_20_14_0_20_34_12 | reverse complement strand
GTTCCTCTCGTTTCTTGTGATTTTGCAAACTTAAGGATTCTCCTGATTTTACAAGCAGAATTTTTACTGTTGATTTTTCATTTAAAGTGAATTGTTCAAAATAGCCCCATGGTTTTTTTACACGTTTTTGATAAAACTTTTCCGAATAAAACCGTTTACGTTTTATTGGACCTTTAAAACTTTGTTTTAAATGGTTTTGAAAAAGTTTTCCCCATGGCTTATTCACTAAAAGATGATTTTTTCTGCTCATTTTAATCAAATATATTATCTCGCAAATTTATTTTATAGTAAAAGACATTAATTTTTGAAATTATTTGGTCTTTTACTATTTAGTAAGAGACAATTTTTGTTTCATTATTTAGGTCTCTTACTATAATATCTTAGAGATTTCTTTTCTCAAAACTGCATTTACTTCTGTTCCGGAGGCTTTTCCTTTCAGTTCTTTCATTATCTGGCCCATTAATGTTGATTCAGCATAAGAACCTTTTTCCTTAATAAAAGCAAGATTCTTTTCAACAACCGATTTTACGACTTTTTCAAGTTCGGATGAATCTGTTTTTTTTATGTTCAATTCAGTAAGCACCTCTTCAATGCTGTGTTTTGGTTCATACATCCAGGTTTTTATTACATCATCCACAACGTCTTTTGTAATGCGGCCTTTCTTTTGACATGATAAAATAGTTTCTATTTTTGTTTCACTGAATTTACTTACATCAACGCCTTCTCTTTCAACTGTCGTAAGAATTTCAAGCAAAAGAATTGCAGTAAATGTTGGGTCATAACCTTTTGCAAGCATTTTTTCAAAGAAGATTGCATAATTATCAAGCTTCATTTTGTCAATTAATTTTTGATTCAATCCATATTTGGCATATAATTTTTCTCTTTCTTCAACTGTTAACGGTATCTTCTTTGAAAGTTCTTTTATATAAGCAGAATCAACCGGAACGCTTTGATGATCTGTCTCTGGATACATTCTTCCTGCTCCTGGCAAAGGCCTAAGATAAGAGGACGAGGCATTTTCATTTACATTTCTTGTTTCTCCTGGAATTTTTAACAATGCTACTTTACATCTTTCAACAATTGTTTCCATAGCTTGTTCTGCTTTCTGTTTTTCTTCGCAGACTAAAACAAAGCCATCATCCTTTTCACATTTTAGCAAAGATAAGATTTTTGATTTTTCCTGATCTGTCAAACCGTAATTAGGCAATTCATCAGAATGAAATAAACCATTAATTTTATTCTTCATTTTTAGATAATCCGCTAATTCCGTACCAAATCTTCTTCCTTTCTGAATTTCCTTTCCAAGCAGCCCTGAAAAACCTTTTAATTTCAAGGCAAGCACGCCTGCTTTTCTTTCCAGTGCTTTTTTTATTAAATTGCAATTTGTTTGTGAGAATTCTTTTGTGACATCAATAAAATCCGCAGTCAAATCCTTCTCAGAGATATTTCTTTTCTTCAATTCATCCTTAATCAAAAGTAAATTCTCTTGTCTTTTAACTTCTTGAATAACACATTCTTCCATTAGTTCAATATCCTGTACCCCTTTTAATTCAACCCTGGCTCCGCCTTCAATGCTTACATTAACATCCTGCCTTATAGAACCTAAACCTCTTTTTGATTTACAAGTTCTTCTGAAGATTTCACCAATCTTCATTGCACAATCCTTTATTTCTTTAGGGCTTGTTAAAACCGGTTCTGTTGCCAATTCAATTAATGGCACACCCAACCTGTGCAAAGAATAACCCACTTTATCTGGCAATTTTTCTAAAGGGGTACAGGCATCTTCCTCAAGCACAATTGTCTGAACCCCAACCTTTTTATTCGGCAATTGGATTTCTCCGCCGCTTGATATTAACATTGTTCTTTGGAATCCGCTTGTATTAGACCCATCTAAAACTATTTTTCTCATTACAAAGAGTTCATCAAATATTTTTGAATTGCACATTATAGAAACAAGCAAAATAGTATCAAGTGCTTCTTTATTAAGTTCAGCAATTGGTTCTTCATCTGCTTCAATTAAACAAGAGCAATTATCATAAGCAGAATATTCATAAAGATAATCCCTTTTGAATGCTTCTAATGCTGCTGGGTCAATCTTCTCAAGTTCTGAAGCAGTTAACCTTAATTTTCTTGTGAATTTGTAAACATGACGTTCGGGCTCTTCAATCGGGCATCTGCAGAATAGCTTATCAACATCAAGCTGCTGATGGCATTCTAACCCTGCTTTCATTATAGGCAACGGTGCGTCACGCATAGAAGACGAATTAATATTGTCTGTTTGACAATTCTTTTGTGAAGCACTGTTGGGCATATTATTCAAAAATACTCACCAAATTGACTGTTTCTTTACTAAGTAATAAAATAGTATATATTTAAGGCATATAGTTCAAACATATTTAAGATATAGGTACTTAAATGCCGAAAAGACCGCAAAGAGGAAAATTTAAGCCTAAAACTCCCCCACTAAAAGAAAGGGATATGGCGGTTAGAGAAGCTTGGGCAAGAGAAGCTGCAGGACAGAGAGTTCCCAGGGGCACATTATTAACGAGTTTTCCTTCAATGCCTGAAGTCTCATTAACAAGGATTCAAATTACCTTTAACCCAGATGGGTCTGTTGAAATTCCGAAATATGAGGAAACTGAAAGAGGAGACTTAAGGGTTAAAAGAAATGTTAGAGTAAAAGATGCTTCAGCAGCAGTAAGGCAAACATTGCATCAAATTGAAAGCATTGGAAGAGAAATGAAACGCTTGGATGTTGCTTATTCAAGAATACAGGGAGTGCATGAAGCTGTTTATGATAATTGGCATACGTATAATGATGTTCAAAAAGCTGCTGTTTTAGGTTTTGTTGAAAAGACAGCAAAAATGTTAGAACCAAGAAAAGGCAAATTATTTGAAAGGCATAAGAAAAAAGCAATCGCAAGATTAAGGATGGCAAAAGAATTCCTTAAGGCTGAAAATCCAAATGCTGCTGTTGCGGTTATGGTTGGTGCTGCAAATGATTTAATTGCAAGAAAAAATGTTTTAATAAAACAAAAACCTTTCTTGGAAAGAAGGGGAAAAAGCATTCAAAGGGAAAAATCAAGAGAGGATAAAACATTATATGGTGTTCTTGATCGCGTATTTAAGATTGATGCTGCATTAACCGGGCCAAGACCTGTCGGTCCTGAAGAAAGAGGAAGAATCGCTACAGAATTAAGAACATTCGCCCAAACATTGGGTGAGAGAAGAGAGAAAGAATTGAAACAATGTTCTGCATTAGTAAGATCTGCAGCAAACACTATTGAAGCCGGGAAGGTCGGAAGAACTTTACCAAAAATAAGATTAGCTAGAAAGGTTATTGTTGAAACTGCTTCAAAATCAACCATACTTTATCCAGAAAGATTAGCTTGGTTAGGAAGGCATACAGATTTAATATTCAGAAAACATGTTGTAAGAAATCAATTGAGATTTTTTGCAGATAATGTCGAATATTGGTTGGGAAAAGCAAGGCCTGATCAGATTCCTAAGATGAAACAATACTTAGTAAATCTTGCAAATGTTCTTGCTGGCGCAAGAGTCAATTCTCAGCAAGGAAAAATAATTCAAGCATCATCTTTATTTGAACAGAGAAACATTGCTGAATGTATCGGGGCATTAGAACAAACAGCTAATAAGTTATAAGTTATAACTTAAAAATAAACTTCAAAATTGCTTTCTATTTTCTGCTTAGTTTAAAACAATTTCCCTAACCTAAAATCAGTATTGCTAAGGAGTTGGTAAAAATGAATAAAATAAGCATAGCGCTAGCTGTCAGCATTTTTCTTTTTTCAAACATTGCATTTGCTGAACTTCAAACAGAATTAATTGCACCATTCGGCGGAACAATTATATCAAAAAATCTGAATAATGAAAATATTCTTTTTTCATATTCGGACTCAAATGAATCAGAAAATTTATTCCTGAATTTTGGTTATCATTATTTTGACCAGGAATTCTTGACAAATAGTATAATTCAAAATGCGGATTTGAAACAATTTTGCCAGGATGAGGATAGTAATTCCGCAACACTGCAGAATTGCAGCATTAATTTTGATTCTACACAGATGATAAGCACATCCCTATTTTTTGATTTGCAGATAATTAATGAGAAGGGATCAGCAGAACTGGGCACTGCTGAAATTGTCATAAATAATACCTATCCTAAAGTAATTGAATTTTATCCAGAGGGTAAAACAGACAATACCCTAATCAAATTTACAGTTCAAAGTGCTGACTTTGACATAGATACTGAAAAGATAAAGGTAATAGTAAATGACGATATTGAAATGATTACTTGGGCTGAAAAATGCCAAAATTTAGGGGATGGAAAAACCTTGCATTGTGAATGGCTTTCAGAATTGGTAGAGGAGGGTGAAAATACGGTCTATGTTGAATCAAGAGATGTTAAAGGAAATGGGAGTTATGCAAGCGCAAAAGAATGGTCTTTCATATTTGAAAAACTACAGGATAAAAATCCCCCGAAAATAAAAATAGATTATCCTGAGAATAATTCTGTGTTTGCAATAAATAAATTTGAGATAAAATTTTCAGTTTCTGATGATGAAAGCGGAGTAGATGCAAGCGCATTAATGCTTGATGGGCAATTAATTGCTCTTTTTGAACCTAATTCTGAGACATTCGAACTGAATGCAGAAGATGGAGACCATAATTTTACAATTATGGCTTATGATAATGCACAAAATTATTCAGAATTAACAGTAAATTTCAGCATAAAAAAACCAGAGCCTGAAAAACAGCCGGTTGAATTCGAAAATGAACAAGAAAATCAACCCGCAGGTGGAGAAAGTTTTCCGTGGTTAAATCGCCATAATGCAGATAATGAAAATATAAAACAAGAAATAGAAGTTCAGCAAGCAGGAGAACCAGAAGCTGAACTTGAAAAAGAAGAAGTAATTGCAGGTAAAAAATTGCAAAAAAAAGAACCTGACAAAATTATTGAAAAACCAAGAAATCAAATTATGCAAAATCAGAATGATAAAAATATTGCAGAAACAAATAATGATGAAAATAAAGAAAATGAATGCTTGCTTGAATTACTCTCTCCACTCCCAAAACAAGAAATAGGTTTTTTTGACGTAACCATTAGGTTTAAAGATTCGGAAAAAATCTACAAATCAGCAAAAGCTACACTTGTTGAAAACAATAAGTTGCTAATTAAGGGCATTGAATGTTATGAATTAGAGAATAAAATAATAGAAACAGAGGATTGG
>PEXL01000002.1 GCA_002779065.1 Candidatus Diapherotrites archaeon CG08_land_8_20_14_0_20_34_12 | reverse complement strand
GTTGCAGATTGCTTCATGTATTTTTGCTACATTTATTTTTTGCTTTGTTCTGTTGTTTGAACCTTTCTTTTTTCTTGAGAGTTTTCTCTGTTCTGCTGCTAATTTTTTCAAGGATTTATTCAGAAACTTAGGATGATCCGCATGATTCCCATCAGAGTCATAAATGAAATTTATTGTTCCTAAATCAATGCCTATTGATTTTTTTGTTTTTTCCCTTTGTTTAGGTTCGTTCATATGAACGCATAATAAAGCAAACCATTTTCCTGAACATTCTTTTTTTATCTGCACTTGTTTTATTGAACCATTTATTACTCTGTGGGTTCTTATTGGAATAGAACCTATCTTTGAGAGATGCAATTTGTTATATTTCTTGTTTTTTATTTCAAGAACAAAGCCTGATTGGTTGTAGGTAAATGTCTTGAACCAGTCTTTTCCTTTGAACCTCAAACAACCTATCTTCTTGCCATTTTTCTTTAACCTTGATAATGCCCTTAGGTTTGAGAATAATCTGTAAGATTCATACTGCAGTGTTTTGGAATATATTTCATTCAAATCAGGATATTGCTCTTTTAACTTGGGTATTTCTGCCTGTATTTCTGATTGATTTATTTTTTCCTGCTTATTCAATATTTCAAGCAGCTTGTTGTATGTGAAGCGGCATTTATCTAGAACAAAAAGGAGTTTTTCCTGCTGTTGCTTTGATGGATATATTCTAAACTTATAAGTTAGCAGCATGAAAAAGAATGCAGTTTTCTTGTTTATAAGCGCTTTGAAAGAGTTGATTTCCGGTGAACTCTGCTTGCTTTCACGCTGTGTTAAACTTTTATTAGCATATTTTTTCAACACAGGATTATATATATCTTGAAAGATGTAGATTTCCCGCTCATGCGGTTAAATATATTGCATATTCACCTTTTATGAGAACCAAAAAAACAAGACATGCTGTGTCCACTTGCAATATAATTATGGGAAAACACAGGAATTTGTCATATAGCATCCTTGTATCAATTGTATTGGGTCATCAAGCAAAAGCAATTTTACATATCCTAAAATTGGGATTTTAAAAATTACCCTGCCATAAATATCTTTTGCATTTATTGCATATTCTACTATTCCGCCTTCCTGATCAATAAATGGGTTTAATTTCGAATCACCTTTTGTCAAAACATAGATTTCAGATTTTGTTTTTATTTTCGCAATAACTCGATGGACAATTTCCTTATTCTGCAGCTTGGAATAATAAACAACTATATCGCCGGTTGTTTCAATTGGCAAAACCACGCCATTTGAAAATCTAATTTCTTTTGTGGTGAAATTTTCCAACGGAATTTTATTGGTAAGAACCGGGTTTACCAACTGCAAACATTTTACTAAGGAGGGATTTTGATCTAAAGAACAAAAGCCGTTTGCATAAAAGAAAGTTGGAACATTTTCCAGGGAATCAAGATCAAGAGAAACTTCCTGGCCTTTTAAATTTTCTGAGGAAACCCCTTGCACAATTAAAATATCGCCTCGGTAAAAAACTGGTTCCATGCTTCCTGATAAAACAATTGTTGCTGGATATTTTGAAGCTAGAATAAGGCCAAATAATTGATAAAATAGATATGCGAAAATAAAGGCAGAGATAACATAAACAATATTTGTAATTAGTTTATTCTCATTCGGATTAATTTTTGGCAGGATAAATACATCAACATAAGTAAATGGGTCTATCCAGCGCAGAAATGAGAGTTTTTCTTTCCAGGTTTTTTTATGCCTTGCATGTTGAACTTGCTGATTTCCCTGAGGATATGGGTGTTCTTCTTGCTTGTGTTGTTTTGGATTATGATGTTTTGTCATATTTTATGGCCTCGTGCTTTCCCCTAAGGTAAGGCCTGAAGCAATAATATGTGCTAACCTTACTGGCTCAGGCATGTTAGAAGTATATGTAAAAGCATCTATTATATGTTGTGCTTGCTTTTCATCCAAACCTATTTTCTGGTAATAGATTTTTTTGTAAGAATGCAATTTGCCGGCTTTTTTAATTAAGGCAATTCTTTCCATTGAATCATGAAATTTTGCAAGCGCTGAATTTATCTTTACCATATCTGGTTTCTTTTTCAAAGTTACAATAATCGGAATTTTAAGCATTGAATAAAGTTTTGGCATATCAACGATATTAAAGCCTGCAAAATTCAGGCCTGAAAGGAAGATATACCTAATCTGGTCTGCAAATCTGGATTTTTTTATCATTTTTTCAATTAAAGCAGTGGAATCAAGCCTGTCAACAAAAATTTCATCGCAGAGTATGCCTTCAATTTGTGAATCAGAACGGAAGATTACCCCTACTAATTTTGTTTTTAGGGATTTGCCTTTTTCAAAACAGCCATCATCAAATGCAATAGCTCTAATCTTGTTTGGCATAATGCTCAGAATAATAAAATAAGTAAATGGATTATTTCAAGGATTTTACTGCAGCCTCGAAATTATCTAAATCCTTAATAATATCCTTACATGTTTCAATAAGAACTTTTTTTGGATCTGTTTTTTTGGTCTTAAGGATAAATGATGAATCGTTATCTAAAGGATGTTCTAATTTATAAGAAACGAATTCAACTTCTGAATTTGCCAATAGTTCTGTTTTAAGCAACTGTGGCAAGGTATGCCTTTCCCCAATCATTTTAAATTCTAGGACATTTTTATCGTGATTCAAAACCTGTATTTTCAAAATAAACACCTTCCATTCAATTAAACAAATATTATTTTACTTCATACTCTGTACTTATCTTTCTTATTTCAACACTGCCGCAACTTAAACATTGTAATTTATCCTGGCTTAAATGCATTGGCGCCCTGCATTTTGAACAATATGCTTTCACTACCCCTAACTCGGGATCATTTGTCCTCAATTGTATTCCGAAAGGTTTTATCTCAGAAACAACTGCTTTTACAATATCTCCAATCTTAAGATATTGTTTCATGGATTCAATATAAGAAGTACTAACACTTGAAACCTTTAAGAAAGCACTTGTTGAAGGCAATATTAATTTTGTCTTTCCAGAATAGGCTTCTACCATCTTTATAGATACAACATTATCCTTTGCAAAAGATACTTTTCCGATTATTACTGCCCCAACCTTTAATTTATCAATATCCCTTGCATTTTTTACATTTATCAAACGGTTTTTCTCATCAACCTCTAGTTTTCCTAAGGTTGTGGAGTATATTTTTCCATTGGTATTGATGGTATTCTTCCCTTCAAGGAACTCCTCTTCATAAGCAAGGAACTCACCAGGGATTACAACATCTTTAGTCATTAATTCACCTTCTAAAAACAAAAAATACTGCTAAATTAGATCTAAGATATAGTAAAAGACATTAATTTTTGAATTCATTTTGGTCTTTTACTACAACTTAAAGCAAGCTATTAAAAGCAAAGCTTTTAATGCTCCATTAAAATGCAAATCATTTTAATTGAAGGCTTTAAGTGTACAATTAAATCCTTTGGATTTAATTTGTATCTAGTAAGAAACAAGTTTTTTTCAATTATTTATGTTTCTTGCTATATCTATTTCCTCAGTACTGCTTTAAATATATTCAATTATCCCCACAGAAAGTAATAAATATATAGGGTTTAGTCCTACAGTAAGTACTATGGTACTCGAAGGCTTATTATCAACGCATTCTTTGAGAAGGCATGCATTCTTCATGACTTTGTTCTCATTCATAGTCAGCTCTGTCGCATTATGGACTGCTTATTTCACATTTCCCACACATGCAAGCATCCTTGCTATTGCATTTATTACTATTGGAACTGTTCCTGTGATTTACAAGATATTTGCGGAAGCAGAACATATTCAAGAAAGATTAGAGAATAAATTGGTAATTCACAGATATTTAATTGCAATATATGGTTTCCTTTCATTAGGAATTATCCTTAGTTTTATTGCTTGGTATATGATATTGCCGGATCAGAGTTCAAATGTTTGTTTAACATCAGACATTTGCATTAATGGCATTTCAAAGGATACTTTCTTTTCAGAACAGATAAAAACATTGGGCGGAATTGAAAATTTAAGGGCAAAATTAACAGGAAATGTTACTGCTTTAGTAAGCTGTGGAAGTAGTTCTGGATGCTGGTTTGATGTCATTTTCTTCAATAATCTGACTATCATAGTTCTAGCGATTGTATTTTCAATATTATATGGTTCGGGTGCAATATTTTTGATAAGTTGGAATTCTTCTGTTGTTGCAATAGCAATTGCTGAGCGCTTAAATGCTATGCAACATTTTGCATTCCTGGGATTTTTACCACACGGAATACCTGAATTTGTCGGATATTTCAGTGCAGCAATTGCTGGTGGATTATTCTCTGCAATGATTGTAAGGCATAGGCTGAAGAAAATTGTTGCAGTTCATATGATTATGGAAATTATGGTGTTTGTTATGCTTGCTTTAATTAGCATACTTGTTGGGGCAATCATTGAATCATATATTATAATTGGAAATCAGGAAATTCCCACTGTTTTATCAGCCTTATACATTATTGGGCTAATACTGTTTGGTTTGGGAATTAGAAAAAAAGACTCATACCATTATGAACCAAGACGAAGGTTTAGTCTGTAAGTACTTTTAAAAGCACAAATAGATTTTAAGAAAAATAAAACTCAATTAGTTTCTTTAGAATATAATTTAAACAGGATTTAATTTGATTAAGGTAAATTATTTCTCTTCCAAGTCAATTTCTTTTTTTCTTTCTTCTGCCTTTGCCTTTTTTACTGCATCATCAACATACTCTTGCAGCATCTTTTTGTAAGGCTCGGCATTTTTTAGCAGGTTGTTCATATTTGGTGAATCAGATGAAGAAATATTTGAGCTAAGGGAATGCACAATCTTGCTAATTTCTAGTGGAAAAATTAATTTTGTACTTTTCCCGCGGGCCATTTCTTCCAATGCTTTAATATAATAATAATTCAGCGTATCTTGTGAAAGATTCTTTGTTGCCTCACTCACTGCAGTAATCTCTTCTGCCTGTGCTTTTGCCCGCTCCATCCTTGCAAGTTTTTCTTGCACTGCTGCCTTTTCATCATGCATTGCCTCAATTATTTTTCTTGGGATTTGCACTTCTTGTATCACAACATCAACAACTTCCAAACCCCAATTAGTAATAAGTAGCTCAAGGCCTTTCTTTAATTCGCCATTTAAATCACTTATGCTTGAGATTACTTCTGAAAGAAGCATATTTCCTATTTTATTTCTTAAAGTAGCAGTAATATATTTCTGCGCTGCCAAACTATAATCTTCTACTTCAATAACTGATTTTATAACTGCTTCTGGTTCTTTTTTTATTCTGAGATAAAGGACTGCATCAATCCTCAATTCAATCGAATCTTTTGTGATTACATCCTGTTTTGGAACATCAATTGTCTTTGTCCTGAGATCTACTTTAGTATATGATTCTACTGGCGGCAAAACAATTGCCCAGCCAGCTCCGCCAACCCTATTTACCTTGCCAAATCGGTAAATTACTGCCCTTTCATAATCCTTAAGCATAAGTAAATAATCAAAGCGCCAGAAAGCAAGAACAATTATAATAAGGATAGCAATCCAAAGAAGATTTTCCATTATTTCAGTATAAAAAAACACACAACCAATTAGTAAAATACCTAAAAGAATAAGAATTATTAAGAAAATTCCCTGCTTCTGTTTTTTCTCAGAACTCAAACAAACACCTATTAGTTACTATAATATGGTATTGAGTAAATTTATATATATAAGTTGCCCTAAATTAGATAGCATAAGGATATTTTTTACTTAAAATAAGCATTTTTAGATTATTATGGCTTCGGAAAAGGAATACATCTTTGTTGTTTGTGTTGACCGAGATAATGATATCGGAAGAAAGACTGGGGTTGAAGGCCCAATAATTGGACGAGAGAATAATCTGAATACTGCAAATAAGCTAATTTTAGCAGATCCCGGGGAAGCTGATGCGAATTCAATGTTTGCTGCTGTCAAAAAATTTGACGAGGTAAAAGAGCATTATAAGGATGTTGAAATTGTAACATTAACGGGTGTGGGGAAATCTGGTTTTGTTTCTGACAAAAGAATTAATGAACAATTGGATATGCTTACTGAAAAATACAAAATAAACGGATTTGTTTTGATTACAGACGGGGCGGAAGATGACCAGATTATGCCTGTTTTGCAGAGCAGGGCTAAAATAATCTCAAAGGAATTAATTATTGTAAAACAAGCGAAAGAGGTTGAATCTTTATATTTCACAATAAAGGAAACACTAAGTGACCCTTATTTCGCAAGGGTAATCTTTGGCATTCCCGGGGTGATTCTTTTAATTTATGCAATAACACTAGTGCTCGGGGCGCAAGAATTATTTATTCAGGGAATTTCATTCATCATTGGAATTTATCTTTTGATTAAAGGATTCGGAATTGAATTATTTATCAGCAGATTTACCAAGGATTTAAGGGGGGCAATATCTGCTGAAAGGGTTTCATTCCCTTTTTACATAGGAAGTATTTTTATATTTATTTTTGGAGTATATTCAACAGTAACTAACACCCCATTTACTGGCGATGTTTTGAAAAATTGGGTAAAAGCATTACAAGTTAGTTATCTGTTCTTTGTGCTTGCAATTATTTGCATTATTCTTGCAAAATCCCTGGATATATTGCATTTCAAGAAAGCATTTTATCTCAGGAAATATATTCTTTATTTTGTTTCTACTATATTAGGATGGTTAATAATTGATTCTGCTACCCTGGTTTTCTTGGGAATTGGCGATTTAAATTTCTTCTTACTCACTATCCTGATTTCTTTTATTACTTTATTTATAGCATTCAGGGCTACAGAAAGCATTGATATAAGAAGAAAGATAACTGAAATTATTGTAAATTTGCCTGTTTATACCATTAATAATAATTTCAAAGGAAAGGTAATTGCAATTGACAAAAAGAAAAATGTCCTTGTGGTTGAAACATCTGAAAAGAATATTAATGTGAAGGAAGGCGATTTCTTCTTCAAAAACGGGCGCATTTACCTAAATACATAGAATAATCTAATTAAAGTAAATAAAATTAAGCTGCAGATTTTACTGCGGGCAAATTAATTGAAGCAATTGATATTATTTTATTCAATGATTTAATCAGCTTGCTTTTGTTTGTGCTTTTCACAAAGGCATTATCTAAAACGTCAGTTAATGTTGTAACTGGAATTATTTTTATTTTATCCAATTCTTTTTTTGGCAGGACAATATCCTGCATATTTGATTTTGGAATTATAACTTCACTAAAACCTGCTTGTATTGCTGCTTGAATTTTTGAGGTAATCCCTCCTACTGGCAAAACTTCACCTCTTACGGATAATGAACCTGTCATTGCCAAATCCTGCTTTACTGGAATTGATTCAAGTGTGGAAATGATAGCAGTTGCAACAGAAACAGACGCTGAATCTCCTTCCACTCCTTCATAGGTTTGCAAAAACTGAATATGTAGATCATTTTTTGTGATATCTTTTCCGCTTAATTTTTTAATTATTGCAGAAACATTCTGCACTGCTTCCTTTGCTATTTCCCCTAATTTACCTGTAGCAATTATTTTTCCTTCAGACTGTGAAGCTGCTGGCGTTATTTCTGCCTCAAGCGGCAGAATTAATCCCGCAGAACCATCTCCTGAAACAGCTAACCCATTTACCCGCCCTATTGCACTTCCTTTACTCAAATAAACATTATATTCCTTCTTTGTCTCAATCATCTTGTCAACCATTTGCTGCTCTAAGGTTTTTGCTGAAACCCTTGCTTCAAAAAGATCTTCCTTCTGGACAACAGAATGCCTTTTTTTAATTGCAATATCCCCTGCAGCCCTGACCAAACCGCCCAAATCCCTCAATAGCAATGTGAGGCGGTTCTTCCTGTTTGCCCGCCTTCTCGCATCTAAAAGTATTTCATCAACAGCTTCCCTTGAAAAATGCGGAATCTTTCCATCTTTTTTTATTTCCTGGGCAACAAACTGGATTAATTTATGAATATTTTCTTCGGTATCAGGCACATCATAATTCATATAAATTTCATAACCATATCCTCGAATCCTTGAACGCAAAGCAGGATGCACCTTTTCCAAATCCTGGTAATTTCCAGCAGCTACAAGGACAAAATCACAAGGCACTGCCTCAGTTCTAACCATACTTCCAGAGGACATTTCACTCTGACCTGTAATTGAATATTTTTTTTCCTGCATTGCTGTCAAAAGTTCTTGCTGGCTTTTGGGGGTTAAAGCAGAAATCTCATCAATAAATAAAACACCTTTATTTGCTTTGTGGATCAGGCCACAATTATGAATAAGTACACCATTCGCTATAAAGTTGCCTAAATCAGTAGTTAGATCATATACCTTACCCTTAAATTTTTTTTGATCAATACTCACTATTTGATCAAAACCAATATCCCCCTTAATGACAGTTTCTAAAAAGTCTAGTTCTTTTTTAGCACTAATTAAGGCAGCATTGCATAAATCAAAGAAAAAAGTTTGGAAAAAAGACAAGCACTTATTTGTTTTATTATAGACAATGGCAGTTCTAAAATTTATGCCTGAAAGTTTTGTTATTTTACGATAACCTAAATGCAGTGATTTAGCAATATCCTTAAGGTCATCCCAGTTACCAGTCTGTGAAAGTGATGCAAAATATTCGAGCTCTTTAATTCTTTCCTTAAAAACAAAAAGCATTTCATTAATTTTTTTAAATGAAGGGTCTGATACAGAGTAACTTTTAAAGCACCTCTTAGGTAAAACCTCATCTTCAATTAAGAATAACTTTTGTCTTAACTGTTCTAAATTATGAAAGATAGTTGGCACAGTTTCTCTCTTCATTGTTTTTGCTTCAGTTGTTGAATTAACATAAGAGTTTGCATTTTCAAGCAAAGATTTTCTTTTAATTGGAATTTCCTTTAAAAACACAGAACAGGCATCTAAACCTTGACGCCTAACTCTATATAATTTACTCGGTTGACTTGCATTCCAAGATTGTAGCCTAGAACTTATTGAAGTACGTACTCCAAATCTTAACAGAAGAACTCTAATTTGATAAGCTAGCTTTCTTGATACAGTAACATAAGATACTTCTCCTTTTGCAGTAACACAACCATCACCATCAAATAAACCTGCTAATAAATTTGCAGTAAGATTATTAGGCATACTCATAAAAATTTCTGGAATGCTCTTGTGTTTAGCGGCTGAACCATACAACCCCAACTCCTTTATCAAATTAAGTGTTTCCTTGCGATTAAAAGATGCAAAAAAATGACCTGTTTTTCTATGATAAACATTTGAAACAAAACCAGTTGAAGAAGCAAATGCATTCACAACTTCTTCACATAAGTATTTATCTTTGCTGCAAAACTGGAATGCTGTAAAATCCCCATCTGACAGCATAGAACCAAGCCAGTAACAAAATGGCTCAGAAATTTGTGTTAATTGTAAAGAAATGCTATTATGGCTCCTTGCTTTCTCAAAATTTGGCACCGCAGGGATGGAATTAAATGAATTAAGTTTTCTTGGCACAACAATAAAATCATCAGAACTTAATTCATCTGCTCTTTTATAAATTATTCCATCTGAAGACATAATTGCTACAGGATGGTTTTCAGTAAGAGTCAATTCTTCCCCAAAACGAGTTTTAATTACAAAAATTTCTGAATCAAAATCTCTCTCAATAATTCTATATACTTCATTGCCCTGCAGTTTAAAATTAGATTCTCCGAATAATTTCAAGCCATCAGTATAGTAAATAATTGCATTATTTTTTAATTCTTTTTTGTGAACAAATTCACTGTTAAGCAAACTTGCTATTTCAACAATATTGCCATCTTCTAAAAAAACAAAGGCATCAGCAGTAACACATTCTACACGCAAATGTGCTGGTGTTCCTAGGCCGCCGGAATTGCACACTAAAACATCTTCAACAAACAGGTTGCCTGTATCTGTTGTGACATTGTAAACATGGCCTTTAAATTTTCTTTTGGTTTTAGAAGAAATCTTTGCGGTTTTGGTTTGCATAAAAATAACCTACTTAAAAAAGGTTAAATAAGTATGTTTTTTTCAAAATTGAATCTGATCTGCATCACCATAAACAAGCCTTCCTTTTTTCGTTTTTGGGTCAAACTCCTTTCAGTTTCCTCCCTTAAAGAAGAATGCTCCTGCCAAAGGCAGGAAAAGGTTTAAGTCGAGAAAAGCAGAGTCCTAAGAAAAAATTTGATAAGGAGGTGGCAATGATTTTCAAATATTAAATCAGTAAGACAAAATTAATAAGAAATAAAAAAGAAGAAACAGAACCTAACATATCTTTAACAAATTGGCTTTTCTAAAGAAAGTTTAATTAACTTATCAGTAACTGAAACTTTTTCTGCTTTTTTGTTTCCTTTCTTTGTGATAACCTTGTGTTCTGGGGTTACAGTGACTTTTTTATCATCAACAGAGAATTCAACCAAGTCACCATCAAAAGGCCTTCGGTTTAGGGAAAGTATTCTAGATAAAACAACCTTGCCATCTTTATATCCTAGGGTGAAAATCTTTTCTTCAGCAGGCAGCATAATTGCTTCATAGCCTTTTTCATCTTTAATAATCTCTTGTTTATATTTAGAAAACATTTCGTTCCAGAGCTCAGAAAATGATTTTTTTACAAAATAAGAACCTTTTTTACCTTCTTTCTCCAAATAAAGCTCATTAAAGCCTAAATGGCATTGCAACGGGTCGTGACGAACATCCCCAAGCAATGCACCAGCTCTTGCGCCTGTTCCTTCTGCAAATGGAACAACCTTTTTATCAGAATTATCAACCAGAACCTTTGGCACAGAAACTTTATTCCTTGTTCTTAATTGGGAACTTAATGCAAATCCGACAATTAAAAAGCCACCGAGCAGTAATGTGCCTGTGTACACTATATCTGAAATCATTTTCAGAGACCAAATAACATAGGAAAGTAAAAACCAGCCAAGGGGGAAAATCATTGAAATCATTCTTAGATTTCCTTCTTCCTTCTGTGCTTCAAGCTGCGCTTGTTCCACAATCTTTTTTCCTTCTCCTGCTTTTACGGTTTTTATAATCGGATTTTGCGGATCAACATTATTTTCATATACTACAATATCATCAAGCTGTTCTGCTGGCATCAATTCAGCCATTGCCTGAGCTAACATTGATTTTCCTGTCCCTGGCAAACCAACAAGCAGAACATTTCTTTTCTGGGAAGCTGCTTTTCTAATTAGTTCAACAGAATTTTCCTGCCCTATCACCTGGTCAACCAGTTTTTCCGGCACGGGGATTTCTGCTGTTGTTTTGTATTCTTCAAAAATGTTTGATGCCATAAAAATCTCAAGATAAACTAGTTTTATATATACTAAAGTAAAATAAAAGCATTATAAATAATTGGTTCAATTATACATAGCATGGAACCATTGGAAATAACAATTTTGGGAACATCCTGTTCCTCACCAACAGCTGAAAGGAATCTTTCTTCAACAATTGTTAAGTATAGGGGAGAGAACCTTTTGTTTGATTGTGCTGAGGGAACGCAAAGGCAGATAATGAAAGCTAATTTAAGTTACATGGCAATCAATCACATATTTTTGAGCCATTTCCATGCAGACCACATTCTTGGATTGCCTGGCTTGTTAGCAACAATGAATATGTATGAAAGGGATTTGGAATTGAATATTTATGGCCCAAGGGGCATAAAGCAGGTTGTGGAAAAAATAGCCCCAATGCCTTTGGAAAATTTGTGCTTTAAGGTAAATTGCATTGAACTGAAGAATGGAATTGCATTGAAGGGGGATAATTTTACTGTAAAAGCATTTGAATTAAAGCATAGGGGGAAATGCTTTGGATTTTTCTTCAAAGAAACAGATAAAGAAGGGGAATTTCAAAGGGAAAAAGCAATTTCATTAGGAATTCCTGTTGGCCCGATGTTTTCACAGTTGCAGAAAGGGAAAACAATTGTGTTGAATGGTAAAAAAATCACTCCTGAAATGGTGATGGATTACAATAAAGGAAGAAAAGGAAGAACTGTTGCAATTATTGTTGACACAATGCTTGATTTGAAGAATGCAAAATTCATACAGGATGCTGATTTACTGATTCATGAAGCTGTTTTCACTGAGGATTTAAGGAAAAGGGCTCTTGAAACAAAACATTCAACAGCAAAGGATGCTGCAATGCTTGCAAAAAAGGCAAATGCAAAAAGATTATTATTCACACATATTTCATCAAGATATTCTGATTCTTCAGTTCTGGAAAAGGAAGCGAAAGAGATTTTTGAAAATGTGCAGGCTGCACGTGATTTGATGAAGATTAATTTGTGATAAAAAATAAAGAAGTTGCAAATTCACATACTAAACATTTCAATCTTTTATGGAAGATTGCAAAGAAAGGGCAGTGGAGAAAATATCTGCTTAAGAAAAAGTGATTTTTATGAGAGCTTTAATCCTTGCAGCAGGTTTGGGAAAAAGAATGCGGCCATTAACAAATGAAATGCCAAAAGCAATGGTTTTGCTTAAGGGAAAACCTTTGCTTGAGCATGTTTTGCAGAATTGCAAAAAAGCAGGAATTGAAGAATGTGTTTTGGTTGTTGGGCACCTGAAAGAAAAAATAATAGAATATTTTAGCAAGGAATTTGAAGGAATGAAATTGCAGTATGTTGAACAGAAAGAGATGAATGGAACTGCGAAAGCAATTGATTTGGGAAAGGAATTTTTTGGGGGAAAGGATGAGAGGTTTTTTGGAAAAACTGGTGAGGATTTTCTGGTTTTAAGTGCAGATGTAATTGTTCCTGAAAAATACCTGCAACAGTTGATTGCAAAAAAGGGATTTGATGCTGTAATGCTTGCAAGGGAAGAAAACCATCCGGAAAAATACGGGGTAATTGAAATTGATGCAAAGCAAAATGCTGTTTTGGGTTTGGAAGAAAAACCTGAAAAGCCAAAAAGCAATTTAGTAAATGCCGGAATTTATAAATTCAATAAGAAGATTTTTTCTGCAATTGCAAAAACCGGAAAAAATCCTTTGCGCGGGGAGTTTGAAATTACTGATTCCATAAAAATTCTGTTGAAAGAAAATGCAAAAGTCGGATTTGTTTTATGCAAAGAAAGGATTTGGGATATTGGAAGCTTGGAAGAATTAGAGAAAGCAAATAAAATAGATTCTTGAAAGTATTTTTTTAAAACTTAATTGTTTCCCCAACTTTCATAATTAGGGGTTTTGTTGGAATAATGCTTTTGTCAATCTTTTCCTTGAATTCTAAAGGTTGTGCTCTAATCATTTTAAAAGTATTGTAATGCATTGGGATTGCATATTTCGGCTTCATCATTTTCACTGTTCGGACTGCGTCAACAACATCCATGGTCATATTTCCGCCGCCAATCGGGAGCATTGCAACATCTGCCTTAATACTTTTTAAAGAATCCATTAATTGGGTATCGCCAGAATGGAATACTGTAAAGTTTTTATCACCGACTGAATAACCCATTGGACAGAAAGATGTTGGGTGATGAACTGAAATTGGCTTAATACTTAAGCCTCTTAATTTGAAAGTCTTATTCGGTTCAAGTTGTACCTTAAGGCTTGGAGGTATTTTTAATTGATTTAAGATCTCCGAGGATGAACCTACTAATGATTTATTGTTTTTGGCTATGTCTTCAATTGCCTGATGGTCAAAATGATCAAAATGTTCATGAGTTACTAAAATTAGATCAGTATCCTTCAACTGTTTCTCGGAAACCGGACATTTAATTAAGCGGGTAAAATCTTTTGAGTTTGTCTCAGACTTAATGTATGGATCAATGAGAACGTTTGCTTTAGGAAACTTTACCTTAAAGAATGAATGTCCTAAGTATTGGACCTCATACATATGCCCCACCCAATAGAATAGTAGGTAGAATACGTTTATAAGCGAATAGTAGTGCAAAGCGATAATTAATGCAAAAAAAAATATTTTTCCTAAGAGAAATGATTAAAAAACAAGAAACACCAATATATTTTGGTAATATGAATATTAAGCGAATAATTTTTGGCCTGGTTGTTTTTATTGCAATCTTAAATGGAATAAATGCTCTTATCTATTATAACATATCAACCCATCAGATTTTCATAACCATAACGGATGATGGCCTCACTACAGTTACCGAAAAATTCATACTTAATTTTTCTTCGGAAAAACAATTAGATAATTTCAAAACAAAAAAGAATGAATTAGGTGTAAGTCTAGATTCTTGGGAAAAATTTGACCCAAAAATTAAAATACATATAGGAACTAAAAAAGATGTTCAGCCATTAAGCGGAACTATTTCATTTGTTGAAGCTGAAAATAACTATTTGCAGATGGAATATGCTTTACATGAATCAATTGTTTCAAAGAAAACAGAAACCTCGAGATCTATTGATTATGAATTGAAGAAAAATTATTTCAATAGTTTCTTGGAAAAACCGTTTTACAAAATTCCAGCAAATACTGAAATATATTTTATGCTGCCTTCAAAATCAACAGCAGATAAAAAGGATATTAATCCAGAACCATTTATTGGATCTGATGAATCTTATTTTATCATTAAATGGCAGGGATTGAAAGAAACGAGCAACTTAAGTTTGAAATATACTTATTGGAAAGAGATTGCACCAGCAATCAGCATTTCTTTGATTTGGAAGAATTTCTTGGACAATGCGTCCCAAGAACTGAAAATACTAATTTTTATAATACTGGCAGCAATTATTGGGGCATTTTATTTCAAAAGAAAGAAAATTAATGAAAAAATACAAACATTTGTTGAAACTAATTCTGCACTTGAGAAATAATTAGCAAAATAGAAAATCAAAAACTATTTAGGCTTTTTCTGCTTCTGATTTAATCTTCTTACAACTTTAAAAATGACCATTCCCAAAAGAAGAATAAAAGCATGGTTACAAAACCTGCTGTTGTAAATAATGGGCCTGAAAAAAGAGGGGTATCTACCCCAAGAAATATTCCTGCTAGTATGTAAAAGATGACAGTCAGACTAATTGTATTTAGTAAAAAGCTAATTGCGCTCATATATACCCCATGGCATAGAAATTATACAAAGCCAAGACAGTGAATGCAGATATTTCATTAACCCAATATAATTTTGGGGCTAATTTTGGATCATCCATTATGAAAGTAAGCAATGCAACTTTCACAATATAATTTAAAGCTAAGAATCCTCCTACCAATCCAATCCAACCAAAGATATCAATCCAGCCTAAAACTGCCCATATTTCAAAAATAAGAACAATAAATCCGCGCAAAGTATTCTTGCCTTCAGTGAAATAATACGTAAGCAAAACAAAACCAAAGAGATAATGCAGGTTATACATCACTAATTCAAATAGCCAACTAAAATTCAGATTTAGCATATTGTATGCGAATTCTAAAAACATTATATCAGCCTTGGATTTGCCTTATATTATATAATATACTACTGCTTGTCTGAATATTTAAACTTAACTTGTTAACTAAAATCAGTAAATTATTTAAAAATAGGTACTTTTTTCAGCCTAGAACCGCAGAAATCGCAGGTTTTAAGGTTCGGGTCCTTAAAAATGCGGGAACAGCCAGGGCAGACATTTTTCAAGCTTAAAATTTTATCGATCTTACCTTGGATTGCCTGAAAGAAAGGAATTTTCAGGATTTTAAGGAAGTTCTGGATTGAAAAATCATCAGTTACTACAGTAAAATCTTCATTTTTTGATTTATGCTGTAAAGATAAAGCAAGCAAGGAAATATCTGGCTTTGAGAGTTTGTTAAAGCCGTATTTTTTAACTAAGGAAACAATTTCTTCAAGAAAGTTAGGCTCAGGCTCTTCAATCTTCAAGATATTTTTGTGTAAAGCATTTTCCGCAAGAAATTTTACCTCAATTGTTTTCCATTCATCCATTATCTGTGTTGTGGTAATGTAGGAATTCTTCTCTTCAAACCTAAAATTAGGATCATTCAATAAAGCAGATGCATCTAACAGAAATTTCATTACATTACCTATGCAACACAGCTGGATATACAATAAAAACATATGGGTACTGCTAAATAATAATAAATTTCTTTTCTCTTTTGGCACAAATAAAACTTGGCAGTTTTATTGTGCATTAAAATCCCTTTGGATTTTAATTGCAACCTACATTTTCTCTTTTCTTTAGAAAAGAAAAGAGAAAAGGCGGAACGCTATTTTTATAAATTATTCCAATATTTTGTTATACGATAGTGTCAACTACCCCGCATTAAAA
>PEXL01000040.1 GCA_002779065.1 Candidatus Diapherotrites archaeon CG08_land_8_20_14_0_20_34_12 | reverse complement strand
TAAGGTTTTTATTGGGTTCTCTTCACTTTCTTTTTTGACACTTAGGTTTTTATTAAGTTTCTCTTTTTTCTTTAATGCAGCAAAAGTTCTTTTTCTTTTGGTGCAACTAGATTTTCTTTTTCTTTCTAAGAAAAAGAAAAAGTGGTTTGCGGGATTGGCAGAACGGCCATGCACTCGCCTGCAGCGCTCTTTTAGAAAAAGGGCAAAAAAAGGCGCAGCTAGCAAGCTAAGGGAGTTCGACTCTCTCATCCCGCTTTTCTGATTAGTAAATATTAAATCAACTTTTGGCTTCAGGATGTTCTGCTAGATATTTTTTCTGAATCCATTTATGATATCCACGTGCAGCATCTATGCCTCTTACTTCTTCATCTATTCTCGGGGTTCTTAATTGTAATTCATAACTACCTTTATCCCCCTTTACTAATATGTGTATTCCCCTAAACCCATAAACCTTAGGAGTCCTAATATAATCACTGAATTTTTGCGGACTTTGTTTTTTTACAACTTGATTAACAAAGGAATAAATTGTATCAATTAAATCCTCTTCCCCAGTATTTCTTGTCCAACCTTCCTGCCTCATCTGTTTTTCAAATTTTGACAATGATCTTCTTGCTGAATCAGTAAATGGCACAGCATAGGTTTCACGTCCCAATACTTGTGAATATGCTCCTCTAATATTTTTTATCCCCCGAACAGGGAAAAAATCTAATTCTGAATTTCCAATTCCTGCTGGGATTATTTTTGTAACCTTTTTTCTGAGGATCATGGTATCTTTTGTTGATGCTTTATCCTGATGCCAGCCTTCTTTCTCTAAAAGGTTTAATGTGCTTGAAGCACTTTGCTCTGAACCAAGCGATTCTGCACTTAAAATCAAACGTTCATTTCCTTTTTGGTCTCTTTCATATGCTGTGCCATGCTCACTTAAAAAAGCCGGGGCTTTTGATTGCCTTTCAAATACCATTACCCTTGGCGGAATTCTTTTTCTGTCCTTAAATTTAACATCTTTAAGTACAACTCTTATTCCTGTTGCCTCTAAGAATACACGATCTTCTGCAACAGTTCTTTCCATTTGCTCCGCATTAATATAACAAACAGGTTTCCTTGTTGTGGTTTGACGTAATGCATTTATGACTTTACGATAAACATCGCCTTTCTTAATCCCTGAAGGAAGCAATGATGAAAATAATCCTTTTGCATACATTTGCTGTAAATCAAAAGCATCTAAAGGAACTCTTCCTGTTTCATCTTTAGGAATCAGCGCATTAACTAATGGATCAAAAGTAACTTCATAGCTATCGGCATGTTCCCCTGTTCCTCTTGGAATTGCTTCCCTGAGTTGTCTTTTTATTCTATCAATTTTTTCAGCAGCAGACCTTGTTGTTTTTAATCTGGTAAAGGAAGCATACCTTAATCTTAAACCATTATTTTTTTCAAAATCAGAAATTTTTCTTTTTAAATCATGCTCAATAACAACTCTTCTTGCCGACCTTACTGGGTATACACCAAGTTCTGCTTTCATTGCCCTAACCCTTTCCCTTTCTTTAACTAAAGTAGGAATATTTCTTACTTTTTCTTTAGCTCTTTCCCAATAATGTTTCAAGCGTGCTTTTACTAAGTATCTTGGCATGTTATCACTATTATTTTAGAATATATAAATATAGTAGGGCATTTAGTTTTAAAATATGGTTAAAATCAACGAAAAATAAAGAATTAAGACTTTTAGAAGCATTCTGTAAAGCAAGATTAGCTTTATAAATCATTTGATGGAATACTTGTTAATTTAAAGGAAATACAGAAAACCTATTTTATAGATTAAATTTGCGTTTATTATGGTGTTATTATGGGATTGAGGCCTGCTCATTGTTACAGAAGCATTAACCAAAGAGCATTCACAAGAACTGCTGTTGTGGTACATGATAAGAATTATGTCGGGACATCTCCGGCAGTAAAGATAAGGCAATTTAATATGGGCAATCCAGAATATCCCTTCGATACTGTTGTTGATTTAATAGCAGAGCAAGCAATGGTTATCAGAGATAATGCTATTGAATCTGTAAGAATGACAATTAACCGATATTTACAAAGAAAATTAGGCGTAGAAGGATACTTTATGAAAATTAGGGTATATCCCCATCATATTTTAAGGGAAAATAAACAAGCACAAGGGGCAGGTGCAGATCGTGTAAGCCAGGGAATGAGATTATCATTTGGCAGGCCAATTGGAAGAGCAATAAGAGCTAAAGAAGGATTAATTTTAATGAGCATACTTGTTGATGAAAAGAATAAGGCAATAGCTCAGGAGGCATTCCATAGGACTTCAGCAAAAATTCCTTGCAAATTAAAGATACATATTCACAAAGATGTTAAATCAATAGGAACAAAACCAAGAAAGACAAAGATGGTCGAAGAGAAGGTTGAAGAAAAGACCGAGGAAGTAGCAGCAACAACCGAGACAGCTGCAACAACCGCTACAACAGGAACTAAAGGAGCAACAGGTGGAAAAGCAGCAACAACAGCACCAGCTACAACAGGGAAGGTTGCAACCGGAAAAGATGCAGCAAAACCAGCAAAGGAAGAAAAGAAGAAATAATACTTTTAATCTGATTACTGCTTTTGCAGTAATCACTCTTTTTCTATTTTTTTAAAAATTGCTAATTGTAATTATCGTCACCTGACAAATATTTATAAATAGAATATCCTTTCTAATATATACTCTATGCCGGATATACTTTGGTTTAAAGATGTTGGAAGAGATGACGTTGGAATTGTTGGTGGAAAAGGCGCTAATTTAGGAGAGATGACCCAAGCTAATTTTCCTGTTCCCCCGGGTTTTATTGTTACATCACGGGCTTATTTTAATTATATTGAAAAAACCGGTTTAAAACCAAAGATTCTGAAAATAATTGATAACATAAATGTTGAAGACACTGATTCATTAGAGAAAAAAACTGCTGAAGTAAGGGAAATGATAACTAAGACAGCAATGAGCGAGGAATTAAAGGCAGAAATACTTAAGGCATATAAAAAATTAAGTGAGGAGAAATTGGCTTGGTTGAGCACAAGCGAACCGAGCTGTGTTGCAGTAAGGTCATCTGCAACAGCAGAGGATTTGCCTGAAGCAAGCTTTGCCGGGCAGCAAGATACTTACCTTAATGTAATAGGGAATGAAGAACTAATTAATAAAGTGAGGAAATGCTGGGCTTCTCTTTTTACTGCAAGGGCAACATATTACAGAAAAGAACAAGGCTTTCCAACCGAAAAAGTTGGAATTGCTGTTGTTGTACAAAAAATGATTAGTTCTGAATCAAGCGGAGTAATGTTTACCTCTGACCCTACCGGGGATAGAAGCAGGATAATTATTGAAGGCGGATTTGGATTAGGTGAAGCAATTGTTTCTGGCACAATTACTCCTGACAATTATATTATTGATAGGGCATCAATGAAATTAATTGGAAAGAAGATTAATGCCCAGGAATTAAAAATTATAAGACATGGGAATACCACAATAAAAATGCCGATGGAAAAAGATGAGGCAAGAAAACAGAAATTAGCTGATGAATTAATAATTGAATTAGCGCATATTGGCGCAAATATTGAAAATCATTATAAAGCCCCGCAGGATATAGAATGGGCTTTGGAAAAAGGAAAAATGTATATTGTACAAAGCAGGGCAATTACAACACTGGCTTTAACTGATAAGGTTAAAGGACATCAAGGGATGGAAGGAGGAGGGGAAGGAAAACTTAAAATATTGATTAAAGGATTGCCAGCTTCTCCGGCAATAGGGCATGGAATTGTTAAGATAATCCCTACTGCAAAAGATATTGTTAAAGCCCAGCCAGGGGATGTAATTGTAACTGTGATGACAAATCCTGATTGGGTTCCTGTAATGAAGAAAGCTTCTGCAATAATTACTGATGCTGGCGGAGTAACCTGCCATGCAGCAATTGTTTCAAGAGAATTAGGCATTCCTTGTGTTGTTGGAAGTGGAAATGCCACTAAAATCTTGAAAGATAATATGATTGTAACAGTTGATGGTTTCTCAGGAAATGTTTATGAAGGGCAAGTAATGGAAGACAAATCTTCAACAGCAGATAATGAAAAAATACGGGATGAGATAGATGTTGAAAGCCGGGCGTTGCAGAAATTGGCTGATGTATTGGGCCAAAATATCATTAAAGTAAAAGTAAATGTTGCTTTGCCTGATGCTGCAAAAAAGGCTGCTGAGACTGGTGCTGAAGGCGTTGGATTATTAAGGGCTGAACATATGATTACTTCTTCTGGAAAACATCCTGCACAATTTATTAGGGAAGGAAATGATGAGGATTTAAAGGATGCAGTAAAAGAGGGGGTAAAGGTTGTACTTGATGCATTTAAAGGCAGGGCTATATGGTATAGAACCTTTGATGCAAGAACTGATGAGTTCAGGAATTTAGTAGGTGGGGGCCAAGAGCCTCATGAAGATAATCCTATGCTGGGATGGCATGGGATTAGAAGAGATTTGGATCAGGATCAGACAGAAATATTTAAAGCGCAGGTTAAAGCAATCAAGGAATTGATTGATGAAGGTTATAAAAATATCGGATTAATGCTCCCTTTTGTTGTACATATTGATGAATTGAAAAAAGCAAAGCAGATAATAAAGGAAATGGGATTGGTACAGCAAAATAATGTATTTGAGATAGGGGTAATGGTTGAAACACCTGCTGCTTGTTGGATAATTGATGATTTAATTAAGGAAGGGATTGACTTTGTGTCTTTTGGCACGAATGATTTAACCCAATTAACCCTTGGTTTAGACAGAAATAATGAAAAAATACAATACTTATTTGATGAAATGCATCCCGCAGTCCTTGGCGAGATAAAGATGGTTATTGAAAAATGCAAAAAAGCAAAGGTAAAAACATCTATTTGCGGGCAAGCAGGCTCAAGAGAAGATATGGTAAGAACTTTAATCGGATATGGAATTGATTCTGTTTCTGCAAACATTGATTCTGTTAGCAGAATAAGAAGGGTAGTATTGGCTGAAGAAAAGAAAATGCTGCTTGAGAAAGCAAACAGTTAAAATCGAATTATCTCTGCCAAAATACTATAAATAAATTTAATAATTAAAGCTAAGCATAATTATTGCATGGCAGAAGCTACTTCAAGACTGAAAATTGATATTGAATTTGCTAAAAAAGAGATTCAAAAAGCAAATGCAAAAAGAGTACTTATACAGATTCCTGAAGGTTTGAAGGATCGTATTACTTCCATGATTTCAGAATTAAAGGAAAAATGCAAAGATGTTGAATTCTTTTGTGCAATTGATCCGCTTTATGGTGCCTGTGATTTGGCAGAAAAAGAAGCTGGGCAGATAGATGCTGATTTGGTTCTGCATTTTGGGCATTCACAAATCATAGAAAGCAAAAAAACTGTTTATGTGCCAGTTACTTATGAGATATCAAAAAAAGAAATTGAAAAATCTGTTGAAAAAATAATTGAATACTTACAAAAAAATAAAATTTCCAATATAACTATTGGGGGAACAATCCAATATATGCCATATTTGCAAAAGATTAGACAATTGCTTGAAAAAGAAAACATAAAAGTAAATGTTGGAAAAACTGGTTTGCTTAAGGATGGGCAAATACTGGGCTGTAATATAAATTCTCTGCTATTTGATAGTAAAACTCAATTATTGGTTCTTTTTTCTGACGGGCAGTTCCATGCAAAATTCGCTGCATTAGTTTCGAAGAAAAAAGTAATTCAGGTTGATTTGATAAACGCAAAAATTGAGGAAATAAAACCGGATGAAAAATTGGTGAAGAAAAGGATTGCTGCAATTATGCAGGCTGAAAAAGCAGAATCTTTTGGGATTTTAATTTGCACAAAAGAAGGGCAGTTTAATATTGAAAAAGCAATTGAGATTAAAAAAATGGTTGAAAGCAAAGGGAAAAAAGCTTATTTATTTACCGGAGACCTTTTGCTGCCAGAATATTTTTTAGGGATAAATGTTGATTGTTTTGTCAGCACGGCCTGCCCACGCATCGTGCTTGACGAATTTGGCAAATGGAAAAAGCCAATATTAAATATTGAAGAAGTGATGATTGCTTTAGGGGTAAAAAAATTAGAAGAATATTCACTTATTTAAAAAATTTCTCTTTCTTTTGATGCCTAGGAAATTTTCTTTCTCCGTTTCAAGCGAAGCTTGAAAGGACCTATAAAACCAAGGGTTTTATATGGCCTTTAGAAAAGAGAAAGAAAAGTTGCTATTATTCTTCCTCTGAAATTGTTGTTCCTTTGAAATTATTGCCCCTGACAAATTCCTTGAAATTATCCAAATTATTGCCATTCAAAACTGCCGCAGGAATGCCTGATCTTCGTATAATCAAACAGCAAGGCAGATCAAGGATTACATGCTGAGAAGGCTTAGAATCTGCTACTCTTATTAAACTCAATAGCTTCTCATAGGACATATGCTCAATCAATTTAGCGTATGGTTCAACATTGGGATCGGCAGTATAAACGCCATCAACATTCGTAAGATTGATGAATCTAGCATCAAGGGCTTCTGCTACTAAAGAAGCCACTGCATCTGTTGTTATGCCTGGATAAAGGCCGCCAAACACAGGTATTTTACCCTGATTTAAAACCTCTGTGGCTTTTTCAGGATCTGTCATAACAGTTGGATAAGAGTTCTCCAATGCCTGAATTAAAAGCAATGCATTTAACCTGCTTGAAACTATGCCTAATTTATCCAAAGCATAATTGCTTGCACCAAAGCTCTTGGCTGATGCTACATAATTTCTGGCAGTTTTCCCTCCTCCAACCACAAAACAAAATTTGAATCCCTCTTTTGTTAATTCATTGACTGTTTCAGCAAATTTTGCAATAAAGGTGGTTTTTGGCTTTTCACCAATTAAGATTGAGCCGCCAACAGAAACAACAAACAGCTTGGAATTATCATAAAAAGCAGGAGCTTCTGCTTGTGCTTGTTCTGCTGATTCTTCCTTGGCCATTGGGAAAATACTTTCATCAAACATAGATTCACCTTAGATATATATACCTTATAAGGTGTCGAACAGCATTAAAACATACTTTCTACTAATTGTTTTATTGTTACGCTTATTCAACACCCGGTTATATAAGGTAATTGATAAGTGGCATTCTGCACCCTAAAGAATGCAGCTTCCTGATTCATTGCTTCCTTAAGAGGAAGCTCCAAAGGCTTAACTTCCTGCCTGCCCAACAGTAGCTCATTTTTATGAGTAGGTATTTTATTAAAAGGAATACCGGCACGTTCATAGTGTGATGAACATATAAAACATTATTATCTTTATTTGATAAATATTGCATCACCCTATGCTCAGCCTCATATCCCTAAAATAATAATATTAATGTAATTTATAAACGTTTTGGGACAGTGGATTTCCTCTGAACTCACACGCATCCGCATCTTGAAAAATTGAGGTTTCTTGCTCGTGCGATTAAAAAGATTTTGCTTTGCTATTAAGTATACTATTAGGAAAAATTATTGATCTTTATGGCTCAACTTGACTTAAACGCATTGGATGCTGAAAAATCTTTATTCAAGAAAAAAATAAAGATGCTGGATGAATTTAAAGGATCTGGCACTGAATTAATTTCTGTTTATATACCCTTAGCAACAGACAGGTCTGGGGTTATGAAACAATTAACTGATGAGGTAAGCCAGAGCAGCAATATTAAAGATCCTAAAACAAGGAAGAATGTCCAAGGCGCTTTAAGAAAGATAATTAATCTATTAAAGCAGATTAATTTCAAATTGCCTGAAACAGGCTTGGCTATTTTTTGCGGGAATGTAAGCCCGAATGATGGCAAGGTGGATATAAAATTGTTTACAGTAAAGCCTCTAAATAAATTGGAAACTAAATTATATTGGTGTGATTCCGCATTTCATTTGGTCCCGCTTAAGAATATGGTTCAGCCTACTGACATTTATGTAATTGTTACAATGGATAAAAGGGAAGCTACATTTGCTGTCTTGAAAGGAAAACATTATGATATTGTTGGAAATTTTAGGAGCAGGGTTGCTGGTAAAATAAGGGCTGGGGGGCAATGCTTGGCTCCTGAAACATTAGTACAATTAAGCAATGGGGAAATCATTGAGATAAAAGAAACTCATAATCCTCTAGAAATCTGCGCAGCCAATTTAGATAATCTAGAATTGAACAATACCAAAATAACTAATAAATGGGAGAGCAATAAAAATAATCTAATCAGGATAATAACAAAGTACCCTAGATTAGATTTAACCTGCTCAGAAGAGCATATATTATTTAGGGTTACTGAAGAAGGCATAACTGAAGCTGAAGCCTTATCATTGAAAGAAGGCGATTTATTAATAATGCCAGCAAGAACAGAGATTAAAGGAGAAAAACAATTGCTTAACACTCTCTATTATAATAGCTACAAAATAGGCCCTAAAGGATTAACATACTTAAAAGACAGGAGGGATTCTCTAAAAATATCCCAAGAGCAATTTGGTAAACTCCTTAACTTACATCAAGCATGTGTCTCTTCCTTAGAGCTCGGAAAATTCGATCCTTTAGACGATTATCTGAAAGCATATTGTAATATTCTAAAAATTCCTGTTAATGATTTTATAAGAAAATATTGCAAAAAGAAAACCAACTTGCAATTGCCAAATTACTTGGACTGCAAACTATCACAATTTTTAGGCTACTTAATTGGTGACGGCAATATTGAAAAGCAAAGAATTACATTTAGCGAACAGGCTAAGGAAATAGCCTTGCTTTATGGGAAATTGGGGAAAGCATTATTCAAAGCAAATACAAACATTAATTTTAGAAACAGCAAAAATTATTGGCAAGTCAGGATATATGGCAAACCTATTGCAGACTATGTGTTAAATGAATTCCCTGAAGTAAAAAAAGCACTGGATAGCAGTATTCCAGCAAAGGTACTTAAATCTGAAAACAAAGTTTTAGCCTCATTCATAAAAGGATTATTTGATGCAGAGGGTTATGCTACTAAACGAGGATTATCAATAAGCATGAATAACAAAAAAATAATAGAACAGCTTAGGATCGCTTTACTTAGGTTTGGAATTATTGCATCAATTTATGAGTATGATAATAGAAAAAACATTTATTCGAAAAACAGCAGATACACTTTGGATATGACCGAAAAAAAATCTTTAGAAATATTCCAAAAGCAGATATCCTTCAGTTCAGAGATTAAATCTGCAAAATTGGCAAAATGCATAAAAAGCAAAACAGAGAGAAGCAATGTAAGGCAGATGATAATTCCAGGAAAAGAAATTAGAACCATGTTTGAGAATGAAGAGTATAATACCTGTGATTTTCCAAAAGTGAGCAACTTCTTTAGAAATGAGAGGCTAATGAGCAAAACGGCATTCAAAAATTCTATAATAGATAATGTGAAAAGCAATAAAAGATTAAAAGAAAAATTTGAAAATATTTTAAATATCCCTATTTTGCCGGTAAAAATTGCTAAATTACAAAGGATTAATGAGAAAACACGAACAGTAGATATCACTACAAAAATAGGTAATTTTATGGCTAATGGGTTAATTGTCCATAATTCTGCGCAACGTTTTGAAAGATTAAGGGAAGAGGCAGAGCATGATTTTTACAGGAAGGTAAGCGAGGAAATGAACAAGGCATTTACCGGGCAGATTGATAAAATAAGGGGCATAATTGTTGGTGGCCCTGGTTTGACAAAGAATTATTTTTTGGAAACAGATTTGCTTGACCACAGATTGAAAAATAAAATTATTGGCAAGATTGATGTTGGTTATACAGACCCTTCAGGAATAAAGGAAGCAATTGACAAATCACAGGAGGTATTGCAGCAAACAGACATCATCAGGGAAAAGCAGATTGTACAGGAATTCTTACTGAATGTTGTAAAAACGGGTTTAGCAACCTATGGCCAAAAAGAAGTGGAAGATGCATTAACTGCAAGAAAGGTTTCTAAACTGTTAATCAGCGAAGGGCTTGAAAAGATGGTTTATAAAGTAAAATGTACTGCGTGTGAGTATACTGAAATAATGTACCAGGAGCCACCAGATTTAAGAAATAATAAATGCAAGGATTGCGGTTCTGCTTTGGAGATAATTGAAGAAGTGGATTATGCTGATTACTTGATGGAAAAGGCAATGGAAAGCAATGCAGAAACTCACTTGGTAAGCACAGAGACAGATGATGGAAAACAATTCTATACTGGTTTCGGCGGAATCGGTGCTATTCTGAGATATAAATAACAAACACAGCAGTCAATTACTAACAAATGTCAGTTTTTTTGGCAAAAAATTATAAACATAAATGATTATTCGAACAATGGAATTGTGATTAAATGACAAAATATTTTACGAAGTGCAAAGGGATTGGTGGAGAAATAAAGAGGAGATATTCTGATTTTATTGTTGAAGAAATTCAGGAAAATGGCCGCATTTGTGAGGTAAAATATTTCACACAAGAAAATGCCCCGCATGAAAAAATTTTATTGCCTGAAAATATGGACAATAAGGAATACTTGCAGTTTGATTTGGAAAAAATAAACCAGGATATGAATTTTGCCATACGAATTATTGCGAGAAAACTGCAGATAAGCCCTAAACGAATTGGCTATGGCGGATTAAAGGATAAAAGAGGGATTACCTGCCAAAGAATCAGCATCTGGAATCCTAATATAAAACTGCTTGAGGATACCCATTGGAAAGGATTAAGATTGAGTAATCCTGATTGGGAAGACTGGAAGCTTGATTTGGGAAAATTAAAAGGAAATAGATTTACTGTTGTAATCAGGAATATTAACTTGCCAAAAGAAGAAATAGAAAAAAGGCTTACTGAAGGAATTAAAGAAATTAATGAAAACGGGATAGCAAATTATTATGGTGAACAAAGATTTGGAGGAATAAGAAACATAAGCCATCTTGTGGGCAAAGAATTAATTAAAGAGGATGTAAAAAATGCTGTAATGCTTTATTTGACTGCCACAGACATAAAAGAGGATGAAGAATTAAGGAAAGCGAGATTAAAATTAGCAGAAACAGAGGATTTCAGCTTAGCGATAAAAATGTTTCCTATAAAAAACAGGTTTGAACGGTCTATGATTCATCATTTGTGCAAATATCCGAATGATTTTGCCGGTGCTTTTTCAAAAATGCCAAAAAAATTCAGGTTTTTATTCACGCATGCTTTTCAGGGATATTTATTCAACAAAATAATTGATAAAAGGCTGGAATTAGGATTAGGATTATTGGCTTTAGAGGGGGAAAAATCTGAAGATAGGATTGCAATGGGTTTATTGGCAGGCTATGAATCAAAATTTTCAGATAATGAAAAGATAGCTGATATTGAAAAAAATCTTTTGGAAGAGGAAAATATTAAATTTGAGGATTTCAAACTAAAAGTAATGGCTGAATGTTCAAGCAAAGGGGCATATAGAAAATTAGTAATATTTCCAAAAGACATTAAATTGATTGAAATTAGGGCTGATGAATTTTATGAAGGAAAACAATGCTGCTCGCTTTCTTTTGATTTGGAAAAAAGCTGTTATGCCACTGTTGTTTTAAGGGAATTAATGAAGGATGAACAATAATAATTAGACTTCTTCTTGAAGATTATTGCTGTTTTTGCTGACAAGGAACCATTGCATTGGTTTATTTGCAAGCGCTTTTATTACTCCAAGATTTACATAAAGCATAGATATAATGCCTATTGAAAATATTGAAACCAAAAGCCTTGCAATGTATTTTACTTTTTTCTTTATAAGCAAAACAAGTACGCTGGCAAATACCGGCCCAATAGTGAATAATATGCTAAGCAAAGTATTCATTAAAAGATATCTTGTTGTTTCATAATTTGGATAAACCGGCAGAGAAATTAATGTTATTGTACCACTCATAAAAAGCAGGAAAAGTATTGTTGTAAAGGTATAGCCAATACCTGCCACAAATAAGGGCAATTTTTTTGGAAATGCTATGTTTCTCGATTGCAATATGCTGAAGAAATGCTTTTTAAGTGCTTTTATTACTCCATAGGCCCATCTCATTTGCTGCATATATAAATCGCGGGTGGTAAAAGGTACTTCACAACTGCATTCTAAACCTTCTAGATAAAGAACTTTCTTATTTGCTTTAATAAGCCTAAATGAGTACTCAATATCTTCAGTTAAACTGCCTAATTCCCATTTTCCTAATGCTTCCAAATCAGACCTTCTTACTGCTTCAGCAGATCCACATAAGGTTACTGTTCCACTTAATTTCTTTAAAAAAGGCAATGAGATCAGATGGAAAACATATACAATACTTGCTGCTAAAATTGAGCTAAAGTTCTGATCCGCATTTACTGGATTCCATCTTGCTTGAGTTGCTGACAAATTTTTATCTTCAACTAACGGGGCAATTATTCTTTTCAGGAAATCATTTGGTGGGGCATAATCAGAATCGAATATTACAAAAAAGTCTCCTTTTGAATAATCAATAAGGTTATTTAAATTGCCTGATTTAAAACCAATATTCTTTTCTCTTCTAATTACTTTTACTAATTTTGAATTCTTTGAAGCAAATTCTTTGAGTTTTGCTGAAATTTCTGGCTTATCACTATCGTCTCCAATTAAAATCTCCATTTTATCCTTAGGATAATCAAACTCAAGGCAGCATTTTGCACAGGTTATTGCGGCCAATTCATTTCTTGTTGGGATATGGATGCTGACAAATGGCGCTTTTTTAAAATCAAGCGCTTTTTCTTTCTCTTTTCCCCCATTGACAAAAAAGATAACATAAAGCACCATAACAAGATAAATTGTTGAAATTACGGCTGCTAAACTAAGGAATATGCCAAACAGCGATCTAAAAAAATAGCTTATTATCTTTAACTGAGGCTCAAAAATAAGCATTTTTGAGGTTATTGGCCAGATTACCAAAAATATTTGAGTTATTATTTGGGTTATTATATCTACTATATCTATAATTAAAACCATGAATTAGCCTCTTAACCTCATTCAATTATTAGTCTACCTATATATATTTATTTATAGGTATAAAGATATTTCTCTTTAAAAAGGAGCTCTAAGAACGCTAATGATAAGTATTTAACAGCTCATTTCCTGCATTATTAGTTATGGAAATAAAGAAGATTCTTCCAGGGGTTATTGGCCTGATAATTTTTGGTTATATCCTGCATACCCTTGATTTAAGCAAATTAGCCAATAACATACAAAACGCAAATCTTACTTTTTTGGGGTTAGCTGTTCTTGCTGTGCTCCTAAGCTTGATAATACACGGATTAAAATGGCAGACAATAATCAAACATTACGGGAAAGCCCCTTCTTTATTTGAATCTGTAAGGATATTCTGCATTGGAACTATGATAGGGTTTCTTACTCCCTTGAAAGTTGGTGTTTTTATAAGATCGGCATACATAAAACACCTTGGATTGCAAAAAGCGATTGCTTCAGTCCTTGTTGACAGAATAACAGATATTGGTTTTGTTTGTTTTGTTGCGGTTCTTAGCATTTTTTCATTAAATCTGGAAGTTATTTTTATGCCCTCGCAAAAAATAATTATATTGTTTTTAATAGTTATTGCTGCGATAATTGCCTTTGCAATAAAAAAGTTCAGATCAAAGATCACAAATTTGATAAACGAAACATTGTCTGTAATCAACAACAAGAAAACAATTGTTCCTTTAATTTTTTTAACACCCATAGCATTCCTTAGCACGGTATTAATTTACTACCTGATAGCACAATCACTTGGCATAAATCTATCACTAACATTCTTGCTCATGGTTGTTTCAATTACAGTATTGATTGAAACTATACCAATTACTTTTTTGGGCTTGGGAACTAGGGAAGCTGGCATGATTTTTATGCTTGCAATGAAAGGAATAAGTGCAGAAAGTGCAGTTACTCTATCTTTGTTATATTTGTTTACTAATTACCTAACACTTTCAATTATTGGCCTTAGCAAATTAGTCAATTTGTGGAATAAAGATCAAAAAAGCCGTTAGTGTAAATCTTTGAAAGATAAGGAATGTTAAAATTCCCATCAAATTGAACAAAGGGCTGCACACTTATATGCACTCCTGCCTTATAGATCAGCGCATAATTTATAGAATATTCTTTTAACACTGCTTTATTGCCGTTCACCAAAAAGTCATATTCTGCATCAAGCTTTTTTGTATCTGCATATTCAGTATATAAATCGGCTAGAACCTTTTGCTTTCCAAAATAGGCCAAAGAATGGCCGTATAATGGCTCAACCAAAAAATTTGAATTTTCAGGAAGCTTTGATGCAAAAATCATTGGGCCTAATTCCTGCAAAGTTGATAATTGGAAGGATTCTTTTTGGATATTTTCATAAGTAGCATAAACCGCGAACAGAAACAAAAAAACAAAAGCGATCTTCAATAAATTTTGTGAGAAAATTTTGGGGTGTTTTTTGGGCAATATATAAAAAAGGGATTTTATCAAAAATATTGCAAATAATGCTTGTGTAACAATATTAAACCTGAAAGTTAGGGTAAACTCTATTAGCAGAGAAAACATCATTGCCAAATAGATTTTCCTATCTGGCCAGTCCATTGCTTTGAATAAGAATAATCCTAATAAAATTGAACCTAAAAGCAAATAATAAATAATATTCATGTCAAACATAAGCCAGCTATTATCCAGATTAACTAAATAGCCCCATTCATTCATCTTTGTGGTGTAAGGTAATCCATGCTTGACTAATATCGTCGCAAAAACCGACAAAAACAATGCAAAAGCAAGTATTACTGCATATATGTTTCTTTTATTTAACAAATCCTTCTTTGAATTAATGCACACAACCAATAAGAATAAAACTAAGAATATTGCTGCTGGCATCTGAATTGCAACCAAAGAGCCAACAATAAGACCAAGCCAAATCCAATCTTTTTTGTTATTGATGAAAAATGCTGCAGCATAAATCATTAGGGAAACCGCTATTATGTGCCTCGGGGATAACAAAAAATTTGTAAAATTAAAATTCAGGGTAAGTAATAAAATAAAGAAAAGCATTGCTTGCGAAAATGAAAATTTTAATGATTTGGCCAAATATAAAGAACTAAAAAGCAGCAAAAATATTGCAAGGAAAAGGCTTGTGGCAAAAAGATACTCTTGTGAAAGTGAAGAAAGTTTCGCTATATTTGATTCAAATAGAAAATAGCCTGGGTCAAAGGTAAACGGCCTTCCAAGATAGCTTAAAGGATCAATTGTTGGGATAGTGTCAGCCATGAAAAGCGATGTTTGCCTTTCATAGTAAATATTCCACTCAGAAAAATGTGAAACTGAAAAAAGCTGCAAAAAAATGAAAAAACAAATCAGAACAAGCGATGCAATAAATGCTTTTTTATCAAAATCATTCGCAGAATCTCTTTTTTCGCAGAGGATACTTTTTGGGAGATAATAATAAGCCAAGCAAAATGCTGCAAAATAAACTAAATACAATGAAAAAGCATTTTGCATTAATCCTAAATAATCCAAAAAAACCCTGAATTGGGATTGAATAATAAAAATAGTAATTGAGATAATTATGCCATGCAAAAAACCAAATTTTTTTGAGAATAGATATATAAAAAAGAAAAAAGAGAGTATAAAAAACATGAAAAAAAGCGGATTTGCAAAGATGGGTTCTTTATTCCCTACAGTTTTCTGGGGCAGTTCAAAAGCACTTGCTATTTTCACGGTTTTTGACTTTAAAACATGGAAAAATATTGAATTATTTCCCAAAGAAGCGGAAACAATATTGTCGCCAGAGGATAATGCACTGTTTGGCAAACATTTTTCTGACTCTTTTTCTTCATTTTCAGAAATATTTATTGGAAAAGAATCAAAATATTTTGAATTTAAATGTATTTGAACAGAATCATTTATTTTTTGGTTGAAAGACTGCACATTTAAGGTAAAGCACGCATCTTCAGTACTTATTTCTTTAGGATATTTTTGAAAATAAATCTCTGAAAAAGATTCCTTCTGTGAAAATGAATGCCAATAGTTAAATGAATATAAAAAAATCAGGAAAAAAACAAACAAACATGCAACAAAAAATGCCTGATGGTTTTTCAGTATACTTTTCAGCATATTTTAACCTGGAAGTTTTGCTTCTTTTTTATAATATAAAAACCATAAAATTGATAAGCTAATTGGGATCAGAATCCTGACAATAATCGAGAGGATAATAAACAGGAGTATTTTATCTAATGCAAAGAAACTTGAGAGAAAAATAAAGGATATACCTTCTGCTAGGCCCATATTCCTTGTTGCAAAATTAATAGATTCGGCTATTTTAAAAATTGCAAAAAATAATACCAAATAAACTGGATAAAAAGCCAGATTAAGAGAACTAAAAATAAAATAAAAAGAAGCTAATTCCAGCAATAAAGAGAAGGAAATAACAAGAATTCCAATATGCTCTTTTTTTAAATTTAAAATAGGAATTCTTAATGAAAAGCTATTTATGTGCAAAATTCCCAAAAACTTGTCAAGCATATTGCTGAATAAAAAATTGAATTTTTTATTAGTAAAAATAAGAAAAAATACTAGGTATGCTAAAAGAATCAAAAATTTGTGCCAAAAAAGCTCAGCAATCAGGAACAAAGAAATAAAAGATGCGGAAACCAAAAGAATAGTAAATGCTGCTTTTTTTATTTCTGAAATTCTGCTAAAATCTGCTCCCGCAAATTTTTTCTGCCGCAGGAATTCTGAACCAAATCTTGCATTGATATCTGCAAAAATTGTTGCAAAAT
>PEXL01000037.1 GCA_002779065.1 Candidatus Diapherotrites archaeon CG08_land_8_20_14_0_20_34_12 | reverse complement strand
TAAGGAGAAAGGAGGAAGCTGAGGTATTATTTGAAGCAATGCACACAGGCCATTCTGCTTATACTACTGTGCATGCAAACACAGCAGATGAAACAATTAGGCGATTAACAAATCCGCCAATTGAAATTCCAGGCACAATGCTTGATGCTGTTGGCCTGAATATTGTAATGTTTAGAAACAGGAGATTAGGGGTACGAAGAATACTTCAGTTAGCAGAATATATAACTGAAAGAAGAGGAACCGAAGAGGTAGTAAAAGCAAATATACTATATCGATGGAAAGCAAAGGAAGATTCGATTGAGAAATATAGTGAAAGTATTAGATTCTATGAAGAATTGGGGCTTTACACAGGATTATTGCCATCTGAAATTAATCAGGAAATAGCAGAAAAAAAGCAAATTTTGGAATGGATGGTTAATCAAGATATACATAACATAAATGATGTCGGAAAGGTAATAGCTGAATATTATTCAAATTCAGACCAGGTAATGGAAGCAGTAAGAAAAAACAGCAAAGAAATGCTATTGGGGAGCAAAGAGGCAGAGAAATGATCCCATTTGTTTTATTCCCAGAAACTGTTTCGAAGAATCTCTCAAGGCCATTTATTGGGATAGCGCAAAGGCTTGGAAAATTATTCCCTTTTTTGGATTTGCAATTAAAGCATGCTGATTTGGATTTTTCAGCAGAAGAATATCTTTCAATACTTTTATTTACCCTGCTTGTTTATTTTCTTGTATTTTCTGGGCTTTTCATTTTGCTTTTAGAAAAATTTGTTGCTGATTATCTTTATTTAGGAATTTTGCTTGCTGTTATTTTCTGTATTTTGGTTGCTCTTCAAATTATGATATATCCAACTATGTTGATCAAAAAGAAAGTTAGAAATATCGATAACAATCTGGTATTTGCACTTAGGACAATGCTTATCCAAGTCAAAAGCGGAGTGACCTTATTTAGGGCAATGGAGATTGTTTCTGAAGGGGATTTTGGCTTATTAAGTTTAGAATTCAAAAAAATGATTTCTCAAATACACGCAGGGGAACACCAGAATAAAGTATTGCAGGACTTTGCAACAAAAAGCCCAAGCCAAAAATTTAGGAATATTTTATGGCAGATGGTTAATGGTTTTAAGGGAGGGGCAGAGGTAGCCACAGTTCTGCAGGAATCAGTCTCAAATGCAGTAAAAGACCAAATGATTGATATGAACAAATATGGGAATCAGCTGAGACTGCTTTCCTTGATGTATATGATGATAGGTGTTGTAATCCCTTCATTAGGATTAACTTTTTTGATTATACTTAGCAGCTTTCCAAAAATACAAATAAATGAATTCATGCTTTGGGCCCTGCTTGGCATGATAATAATAATGAATTTTATGTATGTTGGAATGGTAAAATCGCAGAGGCCGGCAATTGGTGCATAATATGCTCTATGAAATATTCTCAAACTTTGTTCCTTCAAGGATAAAGGAAGCATTTGATTCAGAGTTAATATACGCTGGCTTTGAAACAAATTCCACAAAGTTTGTTGGATTTTTGTTTATTTATTCTTTAATTCTCAGCATCGCACTTTCATATATTTTGGCAACTGTGCTTCATTTTGAAATATTGATCCTAATCCCAATTCTTTTCTTTGCATTTATCCTGCTTGTCTACCTTCTTATCAATAATGTTGCTGACAGAAGAGCTTCATATGTTGAAAAAATATTGCCAGACGCTTTGCATCTAATCGCTTCTAATATAAAATCCGGCCTGACAACAGAAAAGGCATTTTTAATGTCTGCCAGGGATGAATTTGGGCCATTTGCAGTTGAATTGAAAAATGCTTCAAAGAGGATACTGATTGGGGAAAAAATCACAGTTGTTTTAAGCAGCATGTCTAAGTCAATAAAATCAAAAAATCTTGAAAGAAATTTAGGATTATTGATACAAGGGATTGGAAGCGGAGCGCAGATGAGCGAATTGCTCTTAAAATTAGGTGATGAATTAAGGGAGCAGAATGTTCTGGAAAGGGAGACCCAGGCAAGTGTGAGCATTTATGTTATGATGATTTTTTTGACAGCTGCTGCTGGGGCCCCGATTCTGTTGGGTATTTCAAGCACAATAGTTGGGATTCTTGCAACCCAGTCAACAACAGTGAATTTAACTGATTTTGCACAGCAGGCAGCTTCTTCTGCAATAAAAATGACAAGCCTTATTGGCGGCTCTAAAAACATGATTTCGCAGGATTTCATAAGCTTATTTTCAGTTGCTACCCTTATTGTGACAGGGATATTTGCTTCCTTTACTTTAGGGGTAATCCAGACAGGCAAGGAAAAAGCAGGGCTTAAATATATCCCAATTATTTTGGCAATCTCATTATTTTTATTCTTCTTTGTAAAAGTAGTTTTGGCTACCGCAATGAAAAGCCTTTTCATGTATGTCTGATTATTCTTGAACCTTTTTTTGAATTTCTGGTTATTTTTTGACCTTGTTTTTCTGAATTAGTATTCAATTCCTTTTCTTGCCTTTATCCCTTTTTTGAAATAATGTTTTTTTTCCTTCATTTCTGTAACTAAATCAGCTTTTTTTAATAATTCTTTTGGGGCATATCTGCCGGTAATAACAACCTCTAATTTTTTGGGTTTGTTTTCAAGAAGCCCAATAATTTCATTTAATTCAATAAGCCTGAAATAAATCGCTAGATTTAGTTCATCAAGAACAAGAAGGTCATACTTATTGGATTCAAATGCCTTCTTTGTTTCCAGAAAGGCTTTCCTTGCAATTCCTTTTTCCTTTTGTGAAATATTATTTTTGTTTATGAATTTTCCAGAGCCAAAGCATTTGATTTTTATCATTGGCAAATTCTTTTTTATGCATTTGAATTCACAGGTATTTTCTGTTTTAAGGAATTGAATCACGCAGATATTTTTACCTGCACCAAGGGCCCTTAATGCTAAACCTAAAGCAGCAGTTGTTTTTCCTTTGCCATTTCCAGTATAAATCTGAATCATGCCAGGCATAGATAGAATAAATATTGCTCTGTTTAAAATAGGTATCATGGAGCAGAAAATTTTAAGGGTGGCAATTACCGGCAATATTGCTTCTGGAAAAAGCCATGTGCTGAAAAGGCTCTCAAAGCATTTCAGAACCATTGATTGCGATTCAATTGTAACTGACTTTTACAAAAAGGGTTTTTTCAGAAAAATCCTCAAGAAGGAATTTGGATTTTCAGATAAGAAGGAAATTGCAAAGGTTGTTTTTGCAGATAAAAGAAAAATGAAAAAGCTGGAAAAAATCATCTGGCCGCTTGTCAGAAAAAAATTGGCTGAACTATTTGCCATTAAAACATCAAAAAAAGCAGTTATTGTTGAAGTTCCGCTTTTGTACGAAGCAAAAATGCAGGATTTATTTGATTTGGTTGTTTTTGTTGATTGCAAAAAAAGTGGTCAAATAAAGCGCTTGCAGAAAAGAGGGCTTTCCAGGAAAGAAACACTTGCAAGAATAAATTCTCAAATGTGTGCATCAATGAAATCAAAAAAAGCAGATATTGTTCTCGAAAATAATCATTCATTAAAACAATTAGATAGAAAAATTGATTCTTTGATTAATATTTTGGAAAGGATTTCTTTTTTAGCAAATTACTGATATTTAAGAAAAAAGACAATACTGGAATAATTTAAGAAAAGTTAATTTTGGAGTGGTTTTATGAAATGCGTTATTTATCCCGGCAGTTTTGATCCTATCACCTTTGGCCATTTAGATGTTATTGAAAGAGCATCAAAAATATTTGATAAGGTAATTGTTGCTATCGCAAACAATCCTGAAAAAAAGCAACTTTTTTCAATAACTGAAAGGCTTAATTTGGCAAAAGAATCAACAGCTAACTTGAAGAATGTTGAAATAGAATCTTTTGACGGCCTGCTTGTTGATTATCTGGATAAAAAAGGCTGTTTTTTGGTTTTGAGGGGATTAAGGGAAATGTCTGATTTCCAGTTTGAATTCCAGCAAGCCATGACCAACAGGAAACTGAACAAAAAAATTGAAACAATATTTGTAATGACAGCAGAGGAATATTCTTACCTTAGCTCTAGCCTTGTAAGGGAATTGGCTAAGTTTAATGCCCCTTTAAGCGAATTTGTGCCTAAATCAGTGGAATCTGCCCTCAGAAGCAAATTTAAATCCAAATAAAGCTTTTTGCCAAATTCCCTGATTTTAGGATCAGGAATCCAAAACAGCAATGTTTTTAAATTGGGAAACCTTATTCTATTAAACTTGCTGACTAACAGTCAGCCCAAGTGGGGTGAAATTAAATGAATAATAAAGGACAATCAGCATTGGAGTACTTGATGACATATGGATGGGCTCTAATTGTTGTTGCGGTAATTATAGGTATTTTGATTTATGTAACAAGCTCAGCTACAGGAGGAGTTACCTGTGCTTCAAGCAATACTAATATGGTATTGAAAGAATCAGTATTTGGAATTGGGGCAGATAAGGTAGCATTTACTTTACAGAATGCAACAGGTGCAGCAGTTACATTAGTAGCAGATTGTGTTACCACAGTTAGCGGAGATATTACAGAAGGGGCAACAGTAAGTGCTTGTGCTCCATTAACGCCAGCAGCAAACGCTACTTTTACAGTTCAGCAATTGGACGGACCAGCAGCTTCAAAAACAATCTCAGGTGCAACAGCAACAGTGGCATACACAACAGCAGGCGGATTGACAGGAACAGCAATAATTACCTGCAACGGTAAAGTATAAATACATAAAGTAATTTTATAAAATTTTAGGATTGCCTTTTGGCAATCCTTTTTTATCTATTTTTATTTATTGTTACTTGTGGCCAATTCTGCCTTAACCAACGTATTTTAAACATTATTTTGTAAGATTGAATTATGCCGCTAGCAGCAAGACCAGAAAGAAGGACAACAGCAGGAGCTATTTGTGCTAGAAGAAACAGGCCTGTACCAGCAACAGCTTCAACAGCTAAAAAGGCTTTTGGAAGACGCCTTATTTTCTGGCCAAAAAAGAAGGATTTTATAAGAGTTGATGTTACGGCATCATTGCCTTTTGAGGATGGCAAAGCATTG
>PEXL01000048.1:11102-17210 GCA_002779065.1 Candidatus Diapherotrites archaeon CG08_land_8_20_14_0_20_34_12 | reverse complement strand
CCTTCAAAGCATTTTGAGCCATTACCAATAAGCCTACAATCTACTGATGTAAACCCTAAAGGGTTTGATAAGAGGCTAGTGCCAGGTAATTTGTAAACCTTTTTACAGAAATTTTCACCCAACATAGTGTGTTGGTCATCACAAAAATCATTAACCTCCAATAGATTTTCTTTGTATTTAGCTATGATTTCACCATACTTCAGATAATTCTTCCCGCCATCATTATCATAACAATAGTTGTCGCAAACAGTAGCCGAATCAAACATATAATTGTCACCTGAATATATCTTCTGTTCCTTGCTGTTGTTGGTTTCGTTGATTTCAGCTATTGCATCCTTTGAATCCAGTTTAACTAAAACAGACATCTCTTTCTGCAATGGAACAGTAAAGGCCAGAATATGCAATTTTTGTGGCTCGATAAATTCAACACATTTGTTTGATTCTATAATTCCTTTTTCCACTATCTTGTAGGGCACTTCAACAGAAATGTTATTTGCAGTTACTGCAATGGTAAAATCAGTATTTGCTGGGCTTATTCCTTTATTGCACACTTGGAATGCATAATAATTATTGCATTTGTTGCTTATTGCTTTTTCATATATTTTTCCCACATATAAATCAATCTTCGGAGGTTGAGTCTCTTTTGCACATTTGTTGGAACAGCCATCACCATTCTTCTTGTTGCCATCATCACATTCCTCCTTTGCAGTCTTTACCCCATCACCACAAGTATTCACCTTGCAGGCACCTTTTACACAAACAGCATCAGTGTTGTTCAGCACAATAGTGCAATCAACAGTCTTGCTTGCATTAGTTATTTTACCTATACCTTGTTCATAAATAAGTTCCCCGATATCAAAATAATTAGCATGCTTCTTTGAACAATCCTTTCCATCTATACAATCAGAGAGATCTGCTGTAACACATGCAGCTTCATACAACAAAATAGGGCTTTTGCAGGTATCTTTTTTTACAGAACATTGCCCGGTTTCATCATCATATGAAAGTGCAACAGTTGCTGCACCATATTTATCTTTCGGGTTTTCAAAAAAGCTGCCATCTAAATCAATGCATTCTTTATGCACACCTTTATTCTGTTGCAAGTCAATTTTCTTAATGTAATTATTTTTTGCAGCTTTGCACAAATAATTTATTATAACCTGCTCCCAGTAATCCTGCAATGAATATACGCCTTGCCTCGTGATTTTAAACGAAGGCTTTGATTTTAGGATATTCTTAGAGTAATAACGAAAGTATTTTGATGTCTGTGAACGAAAGTATTTTGATGTCTGTGAACGAAAGTATTTTGATGTCTGTGTTGCCTTTGATGTTTGGTATTTGTTTGATGTTGCTGCTGAGGTTATTCCTGTTGCAGTTTTTGATGTACTTAATGATACTTCGCCTGTTGGGCTATTTGAAGAATCATTATCATAAAAATAAATAAAGAAAATGCCCAAAAATAATACAAAAAAAGCAACAATAAAAGCCAGCTTATTCACCATACGACCCTCTTCCAAAACATATGTTCAAAACATTCACTATTTCTCTTTAATACGTATATATACCGAACTATTATTAATTGTTTCTCTTCAAAGCAGCTGTTTATCCCAAAAATATGGCTAAAACAATTCGATTTCCGCTTAATTAGGATAAAGCCCTTTTGTAAATATCATTGCAAGGATAAACGAAACATACAGCAGAATAAATATTACTCCTTGTTTATAGCCTATGCCCTCATGCTTTACCAAGCTATTGGTTTTTCTCTGTTAGCCATTCTTGAATGTTTTTGTTCTCTATTTCAATATTCTCTTCAGTGGCTTTGCTTGTCTTTCCAGAATAAAATATTGTTGCATTTCTTACCTTGTTCCTTTTGCAGAATTCAAGCAAGCCCTCTTTCTCCCTTTTTGGAAGCTTTTTAGAATAACAGACATTTATCGGCAAAAGGCTTGTTTTTTTCTTGGCAACAAAATCAACCTCTTTGGAATTCTTCCAGTAATATGTTTCAAACTTTCTGTGCTTTAATTCAATTGCAACCGCTGCTTCTACAAGCCTGCCTTTATCTTCAGTAAAAGATTTGGAAGCATATTGCTGCATGCCCAGATCAAAGGCAAAAACCTTTCTTGGCCTTGAAAGCGACTCTTTCAAAGAATAAGAAAAAAACGGAACCTGAAAAATCAAAAAAGATGATTCCAAATAATTCAAGAACTGCCTTATCGTGTCATACGATAAACCAAGAACAGCCCTTATTTTCTTTAAGCTCACATGCTTTCCTGAATTTGTCAAAAGGTAAAGCGCAAGGTTCCGCAAAGCAGCGGAATCCCTTATTCTATATCGAGTAATTATGTCTTTTATTAAAGCAAGCTCAAAATACGATTCCAGTAATTTTTCCTTTTTTTCAGGATTCAAGGCAACTTCAGGATAACCCCCTATATTTAGGTAATCATCAAAGCTTCTCTTTGTTATGCGGTGAAATTCGATGAAGGAAAAGGGCAGTATCTGAAAACCTATCCCCCTTCCGCCAAGGGAAGTGGCAAACTCGCTGCTCAAAAGCTTTGCAGAAGAGCCTGTAACAATTACTTGGCATTGTCTTGTGTCAACAGCTTTCCTAACCCATTTCTCCCAACCATTAACTAATTGCACTTCATCAAAAACAATAGTGTCCCTTGAAGTCAAGCCGTCTGCAAAAGCCTCAAGCAAGTCAGTGTTCAACAAATCAGCAAGTTTTGGGTCTTCAAGATTAACATACCTTGTCAAAGTGTTTTTTGGCATCTTTTCCAAAAGCCTTATAGCAACAACAGACTTCCCAGAACGCCTTGGACCATACAAAAAAACAACATTCTTGCTGCTAACAAACGGCATTATTTCGTCTTCAATATCTCTCTTGAAAGTTGTTTCTTTGACAGCCCATTTTTCCAAAAGATCACTTAATTCCCTTGAAAGCATACAATAATATTGTGCAAAGGAGTATATAAAGGGTTACGTTACAACGTAACCTTATATAAATATCTGGAACAACTAAAACATGCCCCTTGTTACAACCATCGCCATAATAAATATTATGTAAAGCATTATGAAAACAACGCCCTGCTTATAGCCAACGCCCTCATGCTTTACCAAACTATAAAACAAAAAGGAATTTGCAATTATTACAAAGGCTAATGGAATAGTATACACACTTAGGTCAACCATCGTGGGCGAAAGAGTAAGAGTCATTCCTAAAATTAAAGTAAGATTTACAACCGTGCTTCCTAAAATATCCCCTATTGCTAAAGCATAATGGCCTAAACGGATTGCAGTAAAATCAATAGCTAATTCTGGCAATGTTGTTCCAAATGAAACTAATGTTAAACCTATTACTGCTTCAGGAATTCCTAAAAAATGGGCGATATTTGAAGCGGATAAAACAACATAATGAGAACTGGCAATCACAAGGAGCAAGCCGGCAAAAAGAATTCCTGATGAATGATACCATTCTTTTTTTGATACTCCGTCTTTAATATGCAAATCAAACCTTTCCTTAACTGTTAAAAAAGCATAAAGTACAAAGATTACTAACAAGATAGCTCCTTCAAATGCCCCGACAATTCCCTTTGAAAGTATAATTGCCGGGACTAAACTAATTAACAAAAGCAATTCTGCGCTTTCCAAAGTATGTTTTCTCTCAACTGAAACATGCCTTATCATTGTTACAATTCCTAAAACTAAGCAAATATTGGCAATACTTGAACCCAAAGCATCACCGATTGCTAATGCTGGCTTATTGTTCAAGGTAGCAATAAGGGAAACCATAAAATCAGGCAAAGAAACAGCCATTGCAATAACAATAAATCCAATGGCTAAATGTGAAATGCCAGAATATTCAGAAATTTTTATGCATGCATCAATTACTTTCTTTGAACTAAATAAAAGGACTGCCATTGCTGCAATAAAAATTACAATATCTGCCAGAACCATGTTAAAATTTAGTGCTAATTAGAATATAAATCATTTCTTTTTATTATCTGAACAAATACAAGCGATTAAATAATGGTAGTCCAATATAATAAAAATATGCAAAAAATAAATTTTATTTTATTTTTTATTCTTATTTTTAGTTCAATCCTAATTCTGCCAGGCATTTCTGCAAAAACATATTACTTGGATAAGGCCGAAGTAATCATGAAAGTGAATGATGATGCTTCAATAGATGTTTCTGAAACATTCTATTTCCGTTTTTCAGGGCAATTTACTTATGCTTACAGGGATATTCCGCATGGCTATTGGAAATTTAGCGATATTGAGGCCAGTGAAAATGGAAAACCTGTTGATACTGATATCGAAAACAAGGGGAATAATACAAGGATTACCTGGCATTATTCTGCAAAAGATGAAAAAAGGGTTTTTACCCTTAAGTATAAATTAACCAATGCAATTACTGCATACAAGGATTATGCTGAATTAAACTGGAAGGTATGGGGTGATAGCTGGGCTGTTAAATTAACAGAATTAACTGGTTATATTGAACTGCCAAAAAAGATTGAAGATACAAAACATGTTTATGTTTGGGGCCATCCGAAATTAAATGGGAAAATTGGGATGATTGAAGGCAGCAAAATATTATTCCAGGTATTTAATGTTCCGAAGGAGCAATGGGTTGAGGTAAGGGCTGCTTTCCCAACCACTTTACTTTTGTCAAAAGAAAACGCAATTGTGAAAAATGAAAATGGATTGCAGAAAATACTTGATGATGAAAAAGGTTTTGAATCAAAGGAGCAACTTAAGGAAAGCTTTTCTGGACTTATGATGATTGTTGCACTTATTTTCTTCCCTTTGATGTGGCTTCTCATAATATTACTTATAATTTTGGGGTTTATGGGAAAAAAAGATTTAGTAAAAAAAATTACCAAGATATTCGGCTTAGTATTTGGAATCTTTTTTATAGGAATGTCTGGCATGCTCGCAGCAACAGAAGGGAATATTTTACCAGTAATTGGGCTTGTTTTATTGCAATTTTTGCTATTTGCTGCTGTTTGGCATTTATTTGGAAGGGAACCAAAAATAAATTACGAAGCAATTTATGAAAGAGAAATTCCTTATGATTATAGTCCTGCTGTAGTAAGCGCATTAATACATCAATATACAAAAAAGCCGGATAATGAAACAATGCCTGCAGAAATTTTAGATCTATGCCTCAGGGGAAAAATGAGGATTGAAAAAATATTAAATGAGAAGGCTATTTTCAACAAAGATGACTTCAGGATGATTATTATTGATGAAAATAGTGGAGATCTGCCTGAAAGTGAGAAAATTTTGTTTGGATTAATAAAAGAAGCAGCAAAATATAGGTATGAAGGAATATTTAAGAAAAAAGTAAAGGACGATACTCCTGATGAATTAAAATTGAGTGAACTGAAGAATTATTTGTTAAAAAATCAAAATAAGGCAATTGCTTTTTTGAAAGATTGGGAAGAATCTGCAGAAGATGAAGCAGAATCAAGAAATTTCTTCTCTAAAAAAAGTGGAAAAATGCATTATTTAGCAGGATCATTAATTATAATTGGCATTTCATTTATTATCAATTGGATGGCATGCATCTTTGTCATTATAATGGCTTTTCTTCCACCAATTATATTCCCAAATGCCTTGCCAAATAGAACTGCAGAAGGGGCTTTACATTATGCTAAATGGATGAATTTGGAAAAATTCCTATCTGATTTCAGCAATCTGAAGAATGTTTCTCCAGAGTATTTGCCATTATGGGAAAAATATTTGGTGTATTCAATTCCACTTGGGGTAGCAGATAAAGTTCAGCAGTCCATGGACTTAGTATTCAAGGATTATAATGGCCCTTATGCCTCACATATATTTGCAGCTGGGGCATATACTAGCATGGCTAATATGAATATTGGAAGTGTAACACAGGCATTCAGCTCTGCTTTTGCCTCAGCAACCGCAACATCCGGATCAGGAGGATTTGGAGGAGGTGGGGGCGGAGGTGGAGGAGGCGGTGGAGGAGGGGCTGGATAATTAAGCACCTATAAAAAATAAATTAGATGTTTAAAAATTAGAAACTAATTAATTATTTTTAGCTTGTTGGAAGATAAACATAAGAAAGCCTGATTTCAAGGC
>PEXL01000048.1:0-11086 GCA_002779065.1 Candidatus Diapherotrites archaeon CG08_land_8_20_14_0_20_34_12 | reverse complement strand
CTTTACAAAGGTTGTGGACACAGGCCTTTTATCACCTAAACTTATATGCAAAACACCAAATAGTTCATCAAAATTCAGCTTGAAATGCCCTGAAGCCATAAATACTTTGGTATCCTTGAAAACCTTTGACTTGTAAGTAGAGCCTTCCATATAATTTACTGTTGCTTCCTTGACATAACCTTCGGCATTCTCTACCTTGCAATCCCCAACATTATTTTCCTTCATTGCTTTTTTTATGCAAGTAAGGATTGCATCATCCTCATCAAGAATTACGCGGAGAATTTTCTTTTCCCCTTTCTTGTTAAACAAATAAGCATCAACTGCAGGCATAGTATGGATTGGTGATATTTGTTTTATAAATATTGCCTTTTGGCAAAATAGTGGGAAATTATGAACTTTTTAAAAATATTTAAGAAAAATCAAATAAAAGATTTTTTCAAACAGCAAAAAAATTAAAATTTTCCCCCAAAAAATTATTTTTTGGCAGAATTTTCCCAAATTTCGCATTTTTTATATCAACATTTAAATAGTTTATTGCATTAAATAATAATATAATAAAAAATTTATGAAACAAAAATAAATTTAAAAAAAATAATTTTAAAACCCGGCACTCATTTTGAAAAAGAAAAATTATGACTGACAGTAAATTAGAAGGGTACACAATTTTATTTGTAGGTTCTGGTTCTGAAAAAAAAGAATTTACATTAAAGGCTGCAAAAAAGCTCGGCTTAAAGATTGTTTTATTAAATTCGAGCTTAAACTGGCAGAAAAAATATGTTGACTATTTCATAAAAGCAAACACTTACAACCATCAGGAATGTTTGGATAAGCTTGATGGATTTATGAAAAGGCATTCTATTGATGGGGCCATAACTTTTTGGGAAGATGATGTGCCTCTTCTTGCAAAAATCTGCGAGAAGTTTGATTTTGTTGGCCCTAGTGTGGATACAGCACTGAAAGCAAGAAATAAATTTGAGATGAGAACTGCTTTCAAAAAGAAAAATATGAATACTCCTAAATTTTTCCTTATCTCGGACAGGCAGGATTTAGAAAAAGCCATGACTAAAATTAAGTTTCCTGCTGTCATAAAACCTTGCTGGGGTTCTGACAGTGAATTTGTAATTAAGATTGAAGAAAGAGATGATGCAGCTAATACTTATGAATATGTAGTAAAGAACGCTACTCCTAAATTCAATCCTATTTTCAACTACAATAACTCACAATTTATTCTTGAGGAATATTTAAGTGGATCGGAATATAACATTGAAACACTTGTTCAGCAAGGAATACCTAGGGCTATTGCTATTTCTGACAAAATGAAGATGAAGGCCCCATATTTCATAGAAACCGGGGATGTGATGCCTACCAGCTTGGATGCAAAGATGAGAGAGAAAGTTGAAAAGGAAGTATACAAAGCGATAAGGGCAATAGGCCTGAGAAATGGAATTACACATACTGAAGTAAAACTTGTAGATAATAAGCCTATGGTAATTGAGATCGCAGCAAGAATGGGTGGGGATTATCTTTGGGACTGGGTAAAGAATGTCTGGACTGTTGATTTAGTTGAACAATCCTTGTTGATTGCTTTGGGAAAGAAAATTACTGCAAAAAAATCAACAAAACCCAAATGTTATATGGCTGGGAAATATATTATACCCCAAAGTTCTGGGATTGTTTCTGGAATTCAAGGAATAAAAGAGATAACTGAAATGCCCGGGGTATATGAATTAAAAATATTCCAAAATCTTGGTGAAGCAATTTTGATACCGCCAGAAGGGTTTGAAACATTGGGTTGGATTGTTACAAAAGGTAAAACTGAAGAAGATTCAGAAGCTATCTTGATGGAAGCTTTGATGAAATTTGATTATTCAATTATTGAATTTGCCCCTTATTCCAGCATAGGGCAAAGCAGGAGAAAGGATAAATTTTCATCTGCTCAGGTCCTAAGAAAGAATATTTTAGGGCAGCAGAAGATTGAAAAAATTAGAATGTTTAGGGCTGAGGATCTTTTGAAATTGCATATAGGAGTATTATGCAATGAATATGAGGGCGAGAGTAATAATCCTGTTGAGCAGGATTTAACAAGTGTTGGAAAGAATATTCAAAAAACATTGGAAAAAGCAGGGTATAAGGTAACTTTCTTTGATATGAACAAATTCCCGGACATGATAGCTGATGTTGTCAGCGCAAAGGTAGATGTAATGTTTAATGTATGTGAAAGAATAAATAATTCAAGTTTGCTTGAACCACATTCTGCCGCACTATTGGATATGCTACAAATTCCATATACTGGGTCTAACCCGCACACACTTTCATTATGCATAGATAAGATTAGGGTAAAGGAATTATTGTCATTGAATAAGATACCAACACCGGCATGGGATTATGTTTTCACGATGGAGGATTCAATCGACCAAGATTTAGAATATCCTTTGATTGTAAAGCCTGCAAACACAGATAATTCAATTGGAATTACAAATGATTCTGTTGTGCAGGACAAAAAAGAATTATATGGCCAGCTTGAAAAGGTAATTTGTGAAATTGGAAGGCCTGCATTAATTGAAGAATACATTGAAGGGGATGAATTTGATATTAGCATTATGGGCAATGAGGATGATTTGAAGGTTTTGCCATTATCACAATCAATGTTCGAGGATATGCCCGAGGGTTACTGGCATATTTACCCTTATGATGCAAAATGGGGTTTGAAGAAATCAGTATATGATAAGATAAGAACGGAAAGGCCTGCAGGTATTCCAAAAAGACTTACTTCATTAATAACTGAAATGGCTATTGATACTTACAATATATTGGACTGCCACGATTATGGTCGGGTTGAAATAAGAACAGATAGGGAAGGAAATCCTTATGTTCTTGAATTAAACCCAAATCCTTCGATTAATATAGGGGATTGTGTGCCGGCATGTGCTGAAACTGTTGGATTTAATTACAAACAATTCCTTGAATTAATAATAAAAAATGCGATTAAAAGGTACAAAACACATCCGCCGTATTATCATTTGATGACATCTACAATGAAGAAGTAATGTCAAAAAAGGGCAAACTTCGCACAGTTTTTTATTAAGTATTTTTAAATTGAATTATAATAAATAGGTTATTATGGATATTTTGATTTACATTCTGGGCGCAACAATCATAAACAGCCTTACCGCCCTTATTGGAATATTCACTTTAGGCATAAATGACAAACAATTCAAAAAGATACTTCTTTTCCTTGTTGCATTCTCTGCCGGAGCGTTAATGGGGGCAGCTTTTTTCCATTTATTGCTTGAATCACTTGAGGAAATGCCTGCATTTAATGCATTCGGCTATTTATTGGTTGGGTTTTGCTTATTCTTCCTTATTGAAAGATTTTTACATTGGCACCACTGCCATGAAGGAAACTGTGAAGCACATAGCTTCACATATTTAATTCTTTTAGGTGATGGAATCCACAACTTCATTGATGGCTTAGTTATAGCTGCTAGTTTTATTGCAGGAATTCCAACCGGAATTATAACCACTATTGCAATTATGTCACACGAAATACCCCAAGAATTAGGTAATTATGGGACATTAATATATGGTGGCTTCACAAAAACAAAAGCATTATTGTTTAACCTACTTGCACAAATGACTTGTATCCTTGGAGGATTAGTTGGATTCTTCTTTGCAACAAATTTTTCAAACGTATTATTGCCATTCGCTGCTGGCGGTTTCATATACATTGCCGCTTCTGATTTAATTCCAGAATTACATAAAGAGGTTTCATTAAAAAAATCAACCGTGGTATTCCTGAGTTTCTTATTTGGGTTGGCATTCATGATACTAATAAAAGTTTATCTGGAATAAAGTAAAAAATAAAATAATCAAATTAGTTGCAGATAATTAATTATGCACTTAAATAATAACTGACTATTTTTCTAAATAACTGCTAAAATTATTTTTTATAGAATAAACCGCAATGGCATTTCCCTGAAGTTTTAATATCAGAGTGCACAAATACACAAGGGCATACTATTTGGTCATCCTTCTCTTGTTCATTGAAAAGTTTTCTGCAGGGGCAATATCTTTTGCCATACTGCTGTTCCCTTGCAATCAAGGATTTCACAATTGCCCTTGCTGCATCATAATTTGGGTTTAATTTATAACCGTTTTTTGCGGCAAATTCTTCATAAGGTTCCATTTCAAAAGTAATTACCATATTCTCACCATATTTGGGCTTTCATATAATATAGTAAAAGACATTAATATTTGAACTTATTTTGGTCTTTTACTATCTAGTAAGAGACATAACTTGTTTAATTATTTATGTCTCCAGCGTGTTGAATACTGTAGCAATAATTTAGCATATTTTTATTAAATAACTGTAATAACATAACATTCAACACGCTGTCTTGCTATAACTCATTTTTGGTTTAAATTCTTATCTAACCAGGCTTTTATGAATTCTTCAGGCACCAACCCTAAAAAATCACTGACAATCTTCCCGCCCATAAATAATTTTACGGATGGAACACTAAAAATGCCATATTCATTGCTGATGTATGGGCTTTCTTCAATATTCACCTTTGCTAAAACACACTTGCTGGCATGTGATCTAACAACTGATTCTAAAAGCGGGGAAATCATCTGGCAGGGCATACACCAAGAAGCATAAAATTGCACGATTACAGGCATATTTCTTGACTTTTCAATTACTAAACTGCTAAAGGTATCATCATCTGCTTCAAAAACAATATTTTCAACATTATTAGCCATAAATTCACCTGAATATAGGAAAATAAGGGCATTAATTTAAAAAAGTAGCTAAAAAACCAAAAAAATAGCCCATATTTACAATAAAACTAGGATTGAGAAAAACAGGTAATTTAAAAAAGCTAATAGGTATCTAATATATTAAACTATTAAATATTTTGAGAATATTTTGCTATTCACTGAGGGGTTGATAAGATGGCTAATTTAACAGTAAAAATAAGCGCTGACAGCGATGTGTTGCAGGAACTTGAGGATTTGGTAAATGAACAGAACCTGAATTATGCATTTATTACTGGCGGCAGAGGAAAGTTAAAAGATATTCATATTGTATCACACGGTATGGATTCTAGCATAAGCAGGGTTACATTACAGGGTCCTTGTGAAATCTTAACAATAAACGGAAAAATTGAAAAGGTAAAAGGGCGTAATGATGTAAACATCAGGGTAATTCTAAAAGGGGCTGATGGCAATAAAGCCGGAGATGGGCAATTAGTATCAGCAAAAGTATTCGATGATTTAGAATTGGATATAAGAAAAGTAGAAACAAAGAATATAATAATTGGGTAACCCCCAATTATTCTTTTTTCTAATTTTAGAAATATTTACTAAAAAATATTTCTATTTTTGTTCTTCTTCAACTTTAGGAACAGGAAATTCAAACAAAGAAATTTTGTAAGCTCTTTGTTTTTTTAATTTTTCAAAAAGATTTTTGAAATTTTCATCTTCCTGCTTAATTATTTTTATAAAATTACATCGTTTTAGTTTTGCAATGTGGTCAATTATTGTAAATGTGTCGCCCCATTGCAAAATCGTGTCGCATTTCTTCTTTTTTAACCCAACTTTCTTGGCAATATCTTCCATTAGAGTGCTCCCTTGTGAAATCTCCATTGCTGTAAAGCCAAAGGTTTTAGAGTTATTATTGGTATCAATAATCAGAAGAAGAATAACCTGCTTAATGCCTTTTAGTGTTTCCTCTAAGAATAAAGGATCATTCTCTTTTTTTGACAAAAGAGGAATCAAAAGTGTAGAATTTTGGTCCATCCATTCAAATTAAGAGATAAAGCAGTATAAATTCCTTCTTTTTTCAAGCAAATCGCCTTTCTCGCACAATAAACCGCAGATTACGCGAACAAGGGATTCTGGAAGATTTAAATTAGAAACAATTGAAGCTAGATCTGAACATTTGTTTTTCTTAATAAACTCCAAAATTTTGGGTTCATGCTTTTCAAAAAGCCATGATTCGATTACGCAATACTTACCATCAAACATTTTCGTGCCAAAAAGGTCCTTATCTTTAATTCTGTCAGCACAATCCTCGCTTATTTCCTTGGCAACAGATTCATCCACAATAGTATAACCATCTTTTGTCAATGTCGGGAAATATTCTCCTGCTGTTTGAAGGGAAACTGGCTTTGTTTGCTGTACACTTGGCTTTTGTCCAAGATTTTGCTCCAAAGAAGGCTTTTGTTCTGATTTTTTTTCTGCCAATTTTTCAGAGGCACGGTAAATTGCCCTTTTATATTTGTCAGAAAGCTTGAATTTTACAATTTTCCCTGATTTTAACAAATCATTAAATCTTGAAAGTTCCTCTTTGTTCAGCAATTTTTCAAACCTGCCTTCGACAGCATTGCTTAACTGTTTTTTGTCAGACAAAAGTGAAAAAATCTTATTATCAATTGCGGAATAATCCTTTGCGTGCTCAATAGCCGCAGCTTTTTCTGAAAGTAAAAATAAGCCGTCCTTCGCTTTAATGAATTCATACTCTTTATTTGCATTCAAATTAGACTTTTTTGATTCTTCTTCGGATAATTCTATATGAATTTTATTATCCTTAACTGAAATTCGAGCCATAACCAAATAAATCAGGGAATAAAAGGATTAAATAACATTATTGTTGACTTGTTTTTTGTAAGTAAGCCAGGAAGTTGTATTCTGGGTTATATTCTTTATACATCAAAATAGAATGGATTTTCATTAGCTTGTAATTAAACTAGTTTTTATTAAACCCAAGGGCCTTTTCTTTTTCTTTTGACCGTAAACGCCTTTTCTTTTTCTTAGAAGAAAAAGAAAAGGGGTTTGGACCCGGCGGGAGTCGAACCCGCAGCCTCAACCTTGCGAAGGTTGCGTGATGCCATTTCACCACGAGCCCGGAATAATTTGCCCAATCACTGATCTATCAGCCCTGCATAAAAACAATAAGAAAAAAGAAATAAAAAATGACTCTTGACCCTTTTTATTGTGGCATATTAAACAGGTTCATTAACTGGGTACCGTATGTTTGCGCACCAGTCATATCGCCAGACATCATTGATGTTTTGGTTTTTTTAGTTAAATCAGCAGCATCACCCATTCCTTTACTTTTAAAATGACTTTCAAGCTCATCTAGCTTTGAAGAAACTCCTGCCAAATCCTGATTATCCATGGCAGTACTTAAATCACTAAAAATCTGCTGTGTTGTTGCATCCATTGTATACTTCCCTTGTCCTCCTTTAGCATATGAATAACCGGAGGAATTGGCGCCGGAAGTTGAACCCATTTGTCCGGCAACCAGGCTGCCAATCATAGGCATAATTCCTGCTAATCCTTGCGTCTGTACTGTATTAGACATTGTTATCAGGAATGGTATTACTACAAACAATCCCACTAACAGGCCTAAGAGGCACAAAATAAGCAAGAAATCCCTAATAATTGACATTACATCCCTAAGGGTTTCAAGTTTTCCCATTAAATCACCTTTCCATTAAGAAATACTTTTAATAATAAGGACCAACCCCTATTAATACATTTGTAATGAAAACAGGGTGTTGAATAAGTATTAATAAATAAACAAGTTAATAGTTTGAAAGAATGTATTAATAGAGATTCAACACCCTGGAATTACAGTGGTTAGCTTTTTTAACAATAAAGATATATTATTTATGGCATTTTGTTTAGCTGTGTGATTTTATGGATATAGAAGAAAGCCATATAGAGTCAAAAAAGGAGATTGAGGAAGAGGACTTATTTGACAGCCTATTTGGCAAGGATGAAGAAATAGAAGAAGGCAAGAAAAAGTTAGAAGCTAAGCTCAAAGAGATGCAAGGCAAGAAAAATAAAAATACTGAAAATATTGAAGAAAAAAATCAGGATGATAATGCAAAAGAAGAGAAAGCTGCAGTGGAAGAAGAAAAAGAAGAGAAAGTTACTGTAAAAGAAGATAAAAAACCCTGTTTGAAAGAAAAACTTCTGGGCCTGAACAAACCAAAGAAAAAGAAAATTGCAATTGTGAAAGAAATGCCAAAATCAGAGAAAGAAATAGGAGAACCTAAGAGGGATGATGCTGATTTTGAAGAAAAAAATGAAGAATCTATTGAAAAAAATAAAAATACTGAAATTCAGAAAAAAGAAATTATGAAAAATATTGAAAAAGATGAGAATAAGAAAATAAGGGTAGAAAAACAAGAAAATGCAAGGGAAGAAAAGAAAGAAACACCAAAAAAACCTGTTGAAAAAGAAGCATCAGAAAAGGTTGAAGAGGAAGAGAATGCTGAAGGGAAAGATAATGAAGAAAAGGAAAGTGGAGATGAAGATCTAAGTGAAAATGTTCCTGAAGATGCTGATGTAGGCACAGATTCTGTAATTAAACCTGATTTAAGATTGCTGCAAAACAAAGATGGCTCGGTTGGTTTTATCGGAAGAAAAAAAGCGGTCTATGATAAATATGGAGAGGAAGCTTCCCTGTTTATTGGAAAGGTAGATGAGCCAAATTACAAAAAGAATATTTGTTTAGATGGATTAAATCCGCATGTTGTATTTGTCTGCGGTGCAAGGGGTACAGGAAAATCCTATGTTTTAGGTGTCCTTGCAGAAGAGCTTGCTTTGAAAAATAAAAATATAGGCCAGATTGTAATCGACCCTATTGGTGTTTTCTGGAGCATGAAATTTCCGAACAAGGAAGAAAAAGAATTGCAGACATTGAAGGAATGGGGGCTAAAGCCAAAAGGTTTAGAGACTCTTAAGGTATTTATTCCTAAGGGTGTTGAGAAAAATACGCCAAAAGGAACATATGATGCAACATATGCAATGCAGCCTTCATTATTAACCCCGCAGGATTGGTGTTTAACATTTGGAATTGACAGATTTTCCCCAACAGGGTTATTGTTAGACCACTCAGTATATAAAATAAAAAATGGTTTCAGAACAAAAGAAGGGAAAGTAATCAAAGGCTTGGGAAATAATTATTCATTAGAGGATATAATATTTTGCATGGAAAATGATGCCGACATAAATTCAAGGGATAGGGGGTATAAACCAGATTCTATACGGGCTTTAACCTCTAGATTTGATAGCGCAAAAAGCTGGGGAATCTTTGATAAAAGAGGAACACCTCTTTCAGAATTAAGCAAAGAAAATCAATTGACAATTATTGATACATCATTCCTTGATGATAATGTAAGCGCTTTAGTTATAGGGATACTTGCAAGAAGAATATTGGCTGCAAGAAAAATATCAACAAGGCATGAGGCTGCTGAAAGATTTGACAGCGAAAAAAGCGAGGATTTATTAGAGATAGATATTCCTCCAACCTGGCTATTTATTGATGAAGCCCATACATTAATGCCTGCAGGAAATGTAAAAACTGCGGCAAGTGAATCGTTAATCGAATATGTAAAGCAGGGAAGAAGGCCTGGCTGTTCAGTTGTGTTTGCTACACAACAACCAAGTTCAATTGACTCCAAAGTATTAAGCCAATTAGATGTAATAATTGTACACAAATTGGTTTTCAATGATGATATTAAAGCAGTATTCAAAAGAACCCCTACAATAATTCCTGCATTTTACAAAAGAAGCAGTTTCATCAAAACATTGCCAGTAGGTAAAGCCTTGGTGGGGGATAGGGTTGATGACACATCAAGGGCTTTTGTAATGCTGATAAGGCCAAGGATGTCACAGCATGAAGGTAGGGAAGCCGAAAGTGTTGAAAGAAGGAAGGAATTATCCCCTAAAAATGTTGAAAATCTGGCAGCAGAAAGTGCATTCTCAGAACTTGATTCAAAGAAAAATATGCCTGTGAAAAGGCTTGAACAGATTGTAAAGGAATTAAATGAAAAATATTCATCAGCAGGCAAAGTAAAAAATGTGCTTGATCTTCTGCTTGAGAAAGGCGCTTACCTAAATGATGAAGATAATGTTATTTTATTAATTGAAGAGCAGGAAGAAAAACCAATGGCAGATGAACACATTGAAGAAGGGGAAGAACCTGAATTAGGGGATGAAGACTTTGAGGATATTGTTGGGGAAGAAAAGGAAAAAACAGGTGAAGGAAGAAGGGCAGAACCTGATCTTTTGCAATTTTCACCAAAGGTAAACGAAAAAGAGGCCAATATGCTTGCGAATAAATACAGGCAGAAGGGGATTTTGGGGATTGTAGGCAAACAAGAATTTTTGGAAAATATTGAATTGACTAATATTCCCGTGTTTAAGGTTATTTTCAATTATTACACAAAAGAACATCAATTCAAACAAGGGCTGTTCTATATAAATTCCCTAAGCGGAGAATTCCTGCAATTTGCAAAATCCGGATTCATTGAATCAGAAGGGTTAAAAGAATTTTACCAGCTGAAGGAAGATGAAATAATATTGCTGAATTTCCTTGGCAAAAGCGAAAAAAGAATCGAGCAGTTAATGAACAAAACAGGATTTGCCGAGCAGAAATGCCTGCGTTTGCTTGATTGCCTGAAAGGCAGGAATATTGTTGGCATACTTAACAAAAATGGAATAAAAACATTCAAATTAATGAAAAATTTCGATTTGCCGAGCACCCCATTGCATCCTTTGCTGAATTCATTATCCAATTTAGAGGTGGAGGAAAGCGAAGCCTTGATGAAGATTGAAGAAAAGGTAACAAAACAAGAGGTTATCTCTTTGCTGAAAAAAATCTGGCCAAACCTGATTGTGCAAAGAATTACTGAAATATACTGGCCTGTTTACCAAGCAGAATTCAAGCAGCCGAATGGGCAAACAAGAACAGTAACAATTGATGCCATAACTGGAAAAAAGATGCTGATATAAAAAAGTTTATCAATTGTATTCTTAATAATAATTATAATCAGTATTGGAGGTATGTAGATGAAGAACTCAACTAGTTATTTGGGCATAATTGTAATCACTATACTTGTTTTTGGGGTGTATTTTACATTGAATCCTAGCAATGCAGAACAAAACAATACGACAGGTCAGGTTACTATTGGCACTGTGAAAACTATTTCCCAATCAAAAGCAGTCTCTACTAAAACTACTTCTGACATCCTCCACACCCTAAAGGGTGTGGGTTCCCCTTTAGGCTGCA
>PEXL01000011.1 GCA_002779065.1 Candidatus Diapherotrites archaeon CG08_land_8_20_14_0_20_34_12 | reverse complement strand
TTTCTACAGAACCGGAAGAGTAGATTTCCACTGAATTCTGCTCGCTTTTATCTGCCTCTTTTAAGAGGCAGATTTCCCACTCGCACAGTTAAATTCTTTCTACCTGCTTCACAATAGGCATCTTGTTTATATCAGTTAATATTTGTTTTAATTGATCACTTTTAGAGATATCTAATTCAAGCTCAATCTTTGCTAGGTTCCCACCCTCATAATTAGCTTTCGTTGTTTTAACTGCTGCTTTATTCCTTTCAACGATTTTTAAAATATCAGGAAGTAAATGTGGATAATCTATTGCAGTTAAAGCAATTTTAGTTGAGTATATTTTTTCTTTTAGGCCACCGAGAATGAAGGGGGCAAATTTACTCGAGTTGTTTTTTATCTCATTACAATCTTTTCTATGGATTACTGCCTTCCTTTTTGTGGTTTTGTGTGAGATGACTATGTCACCAGGTAAAGGATTGCAGCACTTGGCTAGTCTTACCTTTTCACCAAAATCTTTAGTTTCTATTTTATTTTCTTTTGTTTTAACATTGCTTAATGACATTCCAAGTTTCTTTCGTATTTTTATTCTGGCTTTGTCAGTTTTTACAAAATTTAACCACTGCTTTTTCATCTCATCCTTTTCCCCCTTTATTACCTCGACAAAATCCCCATTCCGTAATTCATAATCTAAACTAACTGATCTCTTATTTACAAAAACTTTTTTACATTTAGTTCCTAAATCTGTGTGTATTTCAAATGCAAAATCCAAAGCAGTACTGCCTGATGGCAGTAATATTATATCATTTTTAGGGGTTACTGCAAATATTTTATTCATTCCGAATTGAATTCTTAGTGATTCTAAGAGATTGCTTTTGGCCTTCCAGTTAATTATCTGTTTTGTTAGAATTAATTTTTTATCAAAGAAAGGATCTCTCCAGAATTTTTTATATTGCCAATGTGCGGCAATCCCGTCTTCAGCATCTTGATGCATATCATATGTTCGTATTTGTATCTCTACCTTATTTTTACCCCATTCAATTGCCGTATGTATGGACCTATATCTATTAGATTTAGGGTGCGCAATATAATCATCAAAATGAGGAAATTGGTTGTAAGAACCATGAATTATCCCTAAAATAGTATAACATTCCTCAATATTGTTGCAAAGTATTCTAATGCCTAATAAATCAGCTAACTCATTTGCTTTCTTCCCCTGAGCTTGCGTTTTCTTAAATATGCTATAGAAGCTTTTTGGTCTACCATAAATAGTGGCATCAATCCTTTGTTGTTTTAATTTCTCATCCAAATCCTTAATTATGTCCTTAATTATCTCCTCTCTCCTTTCCCGTGTTTCACCCATCTCATTTTTTATTGAATAATATGCTTTCGGGTTTAATATTTTGAAGCTTAAATCTCTTAATTCCCAAGAAATTTCATATAATCCTAATTTGTGCGCAACTGGAGCATATATCTCCTCAGTTAATTTTGCCAATTCATAGGTTTTTTGTTTTGGCATGTTTTTAGTATTTCTTAAATTATCTAAAGCACCCGCAATTTCCACAAAAATAGTTCTGATATCGTTGGCAAGTATCAAAATAATTAGTCTTAATTTATCATTATTCACTTTGCCATAATTTCGGTCAATAACCTCACTTATTTTTGCTACCTCTTCAGATATATTTGCAACTTCTATTCCAGCAATACTTATTAAATCTGATTTTTTATCCAGGTTTCTGTCCAAGAAATCATGAGTTAATCCGGCACAGATAGTGGTAAAATCAAGATGTTGTGATGCCAGGGTATATGATACATTCACTAAGTGAGAAATAAAGGGTTTTCCTGATTCCCTTTTTTTATTTGAATACTGCTGATTTACAAAATAAAATAATTTTTCGAGTTGATTTTTATCATAATCTGGGCTATATTTAGTTATTGCTTCTTCAAGTTCTTCAAAAGATGCATCAGAATATTTCATAATTAAATTAAGTAAACTCTCTTTAAATCCCTTTTTACTGAATTTCCTTAGTACAAAACTATTTTATTATAGGTTATGCAGAATATTAAATATCTTTTGTTTGTTATAGGTTTATGGAAAAAATACTTTTTATTAATTTTAAGACATATGAACAGTCAACAGGCAAAAATGCCTTGCAATTAGCAAAAATTGCGGAAGCAATCTCTAAAAAAAATAAAAAGAAAATAGTGCTTGTTGTTCAGTCTGTTGATTTGAAAGAAGTAGCAAAATCAGTTTCTCTGGATGTTTTTGCCCAGCATGTTGACCCTGTTGTTTATGGGGCAAATACCGGGGGCCAACTTCCCGAAGCATTAAAACAAGCAGGTGCAAAGGGAACAATTTTGAATCATGCTGAAAAGAAGGTTGATGATATATTCTTGCAAAAAGCCATTATTCGTGCTAAGGAAGCAGGTTTGAAAGTAATGTGTTGTGCTGAAACAACTGAAAGAGCTAAGAAAATAGCATCCTTTGCTGTAACCCCTGATTTGATAGCGGTTGAGCCCCCAGAACTTATTGGTGGCAATATCTCAGTTTCAGAAGCAAATCCCAGGATAATAGAAGAAACAGTAAAAGAAATACATAAGATTGCAAACATTCCTGTTGTTGCCGGAGCAGGCATAACTAGCACAAAAGATGTATTAAAATCGGTAGAACTTGGTTGTATAGGGGTTTTCGTTGCTTCATCTATTGTTAAAGCAAAAGATCAGGCAAAAGCAATAGAGGAATTGCTCTCAGGGTTTTAAATTTTAGCAGAATTTCGACATTAAGTCATAATTCCAGTGAATTTTAGCATACTATATTTATACTTTTTTATATTGAATATATCAGTTGTACTTTTTGGTGAGTGATATTATGGATTTATCTGATTTTTCGGTTAAAAGTCTTATCTCAAAAGAATATCTTGCTTTGGATGCTGAAGATTCGCTTAGTGCATATGTTGGTAAAATAGAATCCTGGAAGCATGCAGAAGGGTTAGTTTTTGATGATAATGATGTGTTTAAAGGAATAATCTCTTTCAAAGGTCTGCTTAGGAAAAAAATAGACCCGTCCCAAGTAAAACTCAAAAAATTGATGGTTCAATTTCCAAAAATAACCGAAGAAGAAAATATCGTAAAGGTTGCTGAACTGATGTATTATTCTGGTGCAAGATTACTGCCTGTTTTTTCAGGAAGTTCTTTTGTTGGGGTTATTTACGCCCAAGATATTATAAAGCAACTAGGAAAAGTTGATGATTTCAGAAAGATAAGGGCTGAAAAGCTTGCAACCCAAAAACCACAATGCTTGAAGGAGTCAGATTCTTTTGAGAAAGCCTTGCTTTTAATGGATACTGCAAGGGTTAGAAAAATTCCAATAGTTAATAAAGAAGGAAGATTAATAGGCATGTTGCTTATGGAAGATGCCCTAAAAAGATATTATTCAAATATTTCAGCGCCAATGCAAGTTTATGGGGCAAGTCCGCAAGCCCACTTTCCAGAAAAAACAGATTTATTGAAAGTTTCAATAAATAGGGATGTTAGCACAGATTATGCTGAAATTACTGAAAATGAAACCTTGCCACAAATTTTAAATTCATTCCAAATAGATAAAGGAATAATAATTACTAAAAATGGTGTTCCGAGTGGAATAATTACCGCTAAAAATTTGTTGCAATTATTCTTGAGATTAAAGAAAGAAGAAAGAAATATGCGAATTAGTGATATGCCTGCTTTGGATGAAATTGATAAAGCAAAAGCAATTAACACAATAAATAAAGTATATGATAAACTAGAAAGAATTATTGGCAATAAACCAATGATTTATTTTTACTTTAAACAGTATGAAAAGGAAGGCCCTAGAAAAAAGCATGTAATCCATATTAGGTCAGCAATAGGGAGTAAGAAAATTGTTGTTGAAAAGAATGATTGGAATTTCCTTACTGGTTTGCAGAATGCTTGTTCAGTATTTGAAGAAGCCTTGATAAGACAGGTCAAGAAAAAAGAGTATCGGAAATAATTAAAATTAAGGAATTTTGAAGAATGGGCATCTAGAAATCGAATAAGTTTAGCAAGGCAAATTTAGCCTAAAGCATTGCTTGATTCCGTACTCCAACAGCACCTGAATCATAGACTACCGTTGCTTTCTTCCGAACCTGGCGGGGTTCTTCTATAAAGAAGGTCTATTAGAACAGAATTTCATTGCAATACAATAGATTTGCATTACAAAACAAATCCTCTTCCTAGCATTCAACCCCAGCGTATAGCGGATTTCTGGTTACAAGGAACCGCTAACTCCCCGGTCTAGCCCAATAATTTTTTTGTTAATTGTTTTTATAAAACAACCGATTGCGGTATGTTTTAATTGATTAAGGGAGTTATATAATTATGGATATTTTTAAAGAATCATTAATTAATCATAAAAAATGGAAAGGCAAAATTTCAACATCACAAAAATTAAAACTTAAGTCAAAAAAAGATTTGTCATTAGCATATACCCCCGGGGTAGCTGAGCCGTGCAGAGAAATTGCTAAAGATAAAAGAAATCTTTACAAATATACAATGAAATCAAATTCAGTTGCCGTCATAAGTGATGGTTCTGCAATTTTAGGTCTGGGAAATCTTGGAGCTGAAGCTTCCTTGCCTGTGATGGAAGGCAAGGCATTAATTTTCAAGGAATTTGCAAATATTGATGCCTTTCCGATTGTGATAAAAACACAGGATGCTGACAAGATTGTTGAAATAATTGAAAATATCTCGCCAGTATTTGGTGCAATAAATATTGAGGATATTGCTGCGCCAAGATGTTTTTACATAGAAGAGAAATTGCAGGATATTGGGATTCCTGTCTTCCATGATGACCAACATGCTACTGCGGTTGTTGTGCTTGCAGGCCTAATAAATGCTTTAAAACTTGCAAAAAAAGATTTTTCTGAATGCAAAATTGTGGTAAATGGCATAGGTGCAGCAGGCACAGCAATCACAAAATTACTTTTGGATTATGGGAAACCAAAAGAAATTTTGCTTTGTGGCAAATATGGACTTTTGGACCCACTTGATTTGAGGATTAGTGAAGAGCAGAGGAAATTGGCAAGAGAAACAAGGCAGTCAAAAAGAGGATCCCTTGCCGATGCTTTAAAAGATGCGGATGTTTTTATTGGTGTTTCAGTCCCTAATATTGTTTCCAAATTGATGGTTAAATCAATGAATAAAAAATCAATCATTTTTGCTTTAGCAAACCCTATCTCAGAAATTTCCCCAAAAGAAGCGAAACAAGCAGGGGCATTTATTGTTGCAACCGGTCGGAGTGATTTCCCTAACCAAGTGAATAATGCACTGGTATTTCCTGGATTTTTCAGGGGTTTATTAGATTCTAAATCAAAAAGGGCTACTGTTGAAATGAAATTAGCGGCAGCATTTGCTTTGGCAAGTATTGAAAAGCCAAATAAGGAAAAAATATTGCCAAATATTTTTAACAAGAAAATAGTTCCAGCTGTTGCTAAAGCAGTAATAAATGCAAGTAAATGATTTTCATGATAAAAAATAAGAGTGATTTAGAAAGCGCTTTAGTCGAATTATGTAAAATAACCTCTAATACTCTTCCCTATGATGTTATTTTAGCTTTAAAAAAAGCCCAAGAAAAAGAAGACGGAAATTCAAAAATATTCCTGGATTTAATTTTAGAGAACATAAAAATTGCAAAGCAAAATGCAATTCCCGTATGCCAAGATACGGGTCCTCCGTTTTTTGTTGTTTATTATCCTAAAGGAGAATCAACAAATGAATTGCAAAGTACAATTATTTTAGCAACTGAAAAAGCCACAAAGGAATTTTTAAGGCCTAATGCTGTTGACCCGATTTCAGAAAAAAACATCGGGAATATGCCTGAAATACATTTCCAAGAATGGGATAAAGAATATTTTCAATTTGATTTAATGTTAAAAGGGGCGGGAAGTGAAAATGTCTCATGCCAGTATTTTCTTCCTGATTCTAATTTAGGAGCCTATGGGGATTTTGAAGGCATTTTAAAATGTGCTTTGGATGCAGTTTTAAAAGCGCAAGGAAAAGGTTGCCCGCCAGGAATACTGGGTGTTTGTATTGGTGGCTCAAGAAATAGTTCTATGCTTGAAGCAAAGAAACAACTTTTTAGGAAGATTGATGATATTAATCCTAACAAAAAACTATTTTCACTTGAAAAAAAGATTATTTCTGAAGCTAATAAATTAAAGATTGGAACAGCAGGTTTGGGTGGAAAGTTTACTTTGCTGGCAGTTAAAGCTTCTGCTCTGCCAAGGCATCCTGCATCCTATTTTGTTTCATTTTCTTATTCTTGTTGGGCCTTAAGAAGGCATTCCTTAAAATTTAAAGAAGGAGTGATTAAGTTTGATTAAACTTGAATTGCCTATTTCAAATAAAGATTTACTAAGTTTAAGAGTAGGTAATTATGTAGAAGTTTCGGGGATTATTTTTACTTTGCGGGATAAAGCTAGCAGATGGCTTTTGGAAGAAAAAATTCCAGAAAAAATAAAGCAAGAATTAAAAAATCCCACAATTTATCATTGTGGCCCGATAATAAAAAAAACAAAAGATGCATATAAAGTTATTTCCGCTGGCCCAACAACAAGCGAGAGAATGCTTCCATATTTAAGTGGGTTGAACAAGAGATTTGGCATTAGCTTAATAATCGGTAAAGGGGGCTTTAGGAATACTGATATCTTCAAGAAAAATAAAATGGTTTATTTACATACTTTAAGTGGTTGCGGAGCTTTGCTTGCACAAAAGATTGTAAAAGTGCATTATGTTTTCAAGTTGCAAGAATTTGGGATGCCTGAAGCTATTTGGAAAATTGAAGTGAAAGCCCTGCCAGCAATTGTTACAATTGATGCTGATGGCAATAATTTACATGACTCTATTTACAAACAATCAGAAAAATTATTAAAAAATAGAAAATAGTTAGAAAAATAGGCAGATTTTTCCACCTATTCTTCAAAACTGCAGATTTTTAGGTGATTATTTTTCTCCTTCTAAATCTTCAATTCCGTTCTCAGTAATTTGATATATTGCTTCTCCGTCTGGCAAGAATGGTGAATCAACAAGCTTTGCTACTCTTTTTGATCCTTTACTTTTTCTCAAATAAAGCCTTGTTTTTGATGCATGCCCTACTATATGCCCACCTATTGGGGCAGTAGGATCACCAAATAAAATATCTGGCCTGCTCATTACTTGGTTTGTTACTAATATAGCTAGATTGTGTGCTTCAGCAAGTTTCATTAATTGCCTCATATGTTTATTTAATTTCTGTTGCCTTTCAGCTAAAAGACCTCTTCCAATATATTCAGATCTAAATTGTGCGGTTAAAGAATCAACAATTAAAAGCTTGATATTTTTTTCTTTTATTACTTGATCTGCCTTTTCAGCAAGAATCATCTGATGGTCGGCATTGTATGCCTTTGCAACAAATATATTTTTCAAAGTTTTTTCAGGATCAAGCCCCTTTGCCTTGGCAATATTTACGATCCTTTCCGGCCTGAAAGAAGATTCTGAATCAATATATAATGTGTTTCCGCCTAATCCGCCTTTGTCTTTAGGCATTTGAACCATTACTGATAATTGAAAACACCACTGTGTTTTGCTTGATGACATATCACCATATACTTCAGTAATACTTTGAGTTTCCACCCCTCCGCCTAATAAACTATCTAATTCGTTACTTCCTGTACTGATCTTCCCAATAGTTTCTCTTCTTTTAAGTATTTTTTCTGCGCTTTCAAAGCCCATTTCCAATGCATCTCTTGCGGCTTTAATTATCTTTTCGGCAGTTTTTTCTCCCATTTCTGCTACTTCCATTAGTTCCCTGGGAGAAGCAACAGCAATATTCTCCAATGATTTATAATTTGCTTTATATAATTTCTCAGCTGCTTGCGGGCCAACACCAGGCAAGTCAGTAATATCCTTTATTTCTGCCATTCTTTCACCACAATATTCTTGTGCAATTTTTGATTTATAAATACTTTGGAAGAGTAGATTTCCGCTGAACCAACCGCTTTTCTTTCTTTTAGAAAAAGAAAGAAAATTAGTTGCGCAAAAGAAAGAAAACTTAGTTGCCCAAAGAGAAAGAAAACGTTATTAAAAAATCAGATTTATTTTTCCAGACTGAAACTTCTTACCCCAATCCCTAATTTGTCCTCGAACGCATTTCTTTTTACCTTGCCTTCTATTTCAATTTTTTTACCAACAAGTTTGTTTGATATCTCTTCAATAACATCTTCAATGCTTTTTGTCCCTAATTCATCACTGATTTTATCAGCATCCTTGCCAATTATCTTTTCAGCACCATCTTTGAAAAATGTTGTGTCAATGCTGCCAGTGCCATCATCAACTGTTAAAGAAATTATTGCTGTAGGTATCCCCTTCATTTTGCATTCATCACATTCGCTTGTTTCTTTATTTACTTTTTTATTGCATTGTGGGCAGCTATCATAAACAAGCCTGCCTCTATTAACTGATAAAATAGTCCCAGTTATCTTTATCCGTGAATCAGCATCAGTTATTTCAGATATTTTCTTCTCTTCTGCAGCTTTAATCCCGCCAAGCTCTTCTACCCCTGGAATAGTTTCTTCAATTTTTGGATTCTTTAAAATTCTAGATAAATAACCTAAATGTAATTCAATATCTTTCAATCCTTGTTTTGTATATGCCCCTTCAATTTTGATTAAGTCACCAGATTTTAATTCTGAAACAATTTCAACCATATCATTCCAAGCAGTAGCCCTTATAGTTTTCGTTCCATCGCCTATCAGGAAATTAATTACACCCCTTTTTACTCCTTCTTTTTCAAAATAATTTATTGGAAACACAGTTATGATGCGCGCAATAATATCCACGTTTTGCAATCCTTCTTTCAATTCATTTAGTTTAATTAGGTTATTTGACTCACTTAACAGAATTGTTTCATTTACCTTTTTATCAATCTGTGAAGAAAAACCAATATTCAAAGAAGGTTTTTCATTAAACACCGAAATATAACAGTTTTTTAGGAGCAAAATTTGATTCTTCCGAACATCTTCTATTTCTTTTACGTGATTATGCCAAGCAGCAGCCCTGCATTCCCCAGTTTCATCTTCAACCAACATATTGCAAAGCATTCCTTTCTTCCCATTTTTCTCAAATTTTTTTGGGGTATAAACCTGCTTTACCCTTACTAAAACATCAATATTCTGAAGCCCCTCTTTTAATTCGTTTATTTTTACCCTTGTTGAAGTAGTATCCAAATCAATTCCATAATCCTTGGCAACCATAAAGGCAGCGCCTTCTCTGCTTAAAAGTCCGGCCATTTTCTTTTGTTTTCGGTCTATTTTATCTAGAATTTCTTCTTTATCTTTGCCTGTTTCTTTTAAGATTCTTTCCAAGATACTATCAAAGTTTGCTGCCTGCATATTATCCTATTTATACTCAATTACAAACAATTTTAACCTTATCCAAAACACATAGATTTATGTTTAAAGAAATTAAACCAAAGATCTTTGTTTTGAATTCCGGGAATGATGGCTCAAATATTTATTTCATAAACGATAAAAAAAAGACCTTAATAGACTCATCCCTCGCAAAAAATTTTGATTTAATTAAAAAAGCCCTAGCTGAATTAAATCTAAATCCTGAAGATATTGATTTAGTTTTGCATACCCACGGGCATGCAGACCATATCGGATGCTCGGCTTTTTTTGAAAAAGCAAAAAAAGCAATGCATCCTTTTGATGCTTCTTTCGTAAATGAAAAAAAGGATGATTTTTCCTATGCGTATTTTTTCAATCAAAAGAGTTATCCTAAAATTGACAAATTTCTTTCTGATACTGAAATAATTGATTGCAGTACTTTAAAGTTAAAAGTTATTTTTACCCCTGGGCATACAAAAGGTAGCATTTGTTTTCTTGAACCAAAAAACAAGATACTTTTTTCTGGTGATACATTATTTTGTGGGGCCTATGGGCGAACAGATTTGAATTCAAGCAATGAGGAAGAAATGAAATCCTCTCTTGAAAAACTTTCAAACATTGATTTTGAGCTTCTGCTGCCAGGCCACGGCAAATTTTTAGAAGGAAAAAAGGGGCAGAAATCAAATCTCAGAAATTTGCTATCCTTATTTTAGTTCATGGAAAAGTAAGCCATAGCATGGTTTAAATATCCCTTTTGCCCCTATTTTATCTTATGATTAAAGATCATTTTGGAAAGACTTATAACAAGATAATGGCTGAATTGGAAAAAAGAAAGGGTTTGGCATTTTTGGTTATTGACCCACCAAATCAAGAACCAAAATTAGCAGGAAAGCTTGCATCTATTGCTGAATCTTCTGGTTTTGGTGCAATTGCCATTGGTGGTTCGGTAGGAGCAGAAGGAAAACTGCTTGAAGATACTTTGCAGGAAATAAAAGATAATTGCAAATTGCCCCGAGTTTTATTTCCAGGCAATATTTCAACATTATCTGCAAATGCTGACGCTATCTATTTTATGAGCATGTTAAATTCAACAGATCCTTATTATATTACAGGAGCGCAAATTGCTTCTTCCTCATCGATTAAAAGAATTAAATTGGAAGCGATTCCCACATCATATATTATTGTTGAGCCAGGAAGGGCTGTAGGATGGATGGGCAAGGCAAAATTAATTCCAAGGGATGTGCCATATCTTGCAGGGATTAGTGCATTAGCAGGCCAATATATGGGTGCACATTGGGTAATTTTAGAATCCGGCGGAGGAGCGCCAGAGCCAGCTCCGCTTGAGATGATTACTTTCACAAAAAAGATGATTGATGTTCCATTAATTGTTGCTGGCGGTGTCAGAACACCTGATTGGGCATATAAAGTAATCAAATCAGGGGCTGATATCATTCATATTGGGGCAGCGATTGAAGCAACAAATGGCGATTTGAAAAAAGCGGAAGCAAGGCTTTCAGAATTCAGCAAAGCAGTTGAAAAAGCAGCAAGAGAGAAGTAATTCTCTCTTTTATTTCTATTTTTATAAGTAGTTTACAAATAATCTTACTGTTTCTTAAACTTTTTTTCCTTTTCCTTAATCTCAAAAACAGTTCTTGCTATCGCTTCCCTAGTATCCCAGCTTGGTTGCCACCCTAATGTTTTTATTTTTTCAATCGAATACCACCTACCTCTATTTAATCTATCAAGGTGTTCTGGGGAGACAATTGATTTCTTGCCAATTAGTTTTCCAAAAACAAGATAAATATAAGCTAAAATTTTACCTAAAAGTGGCGGTAATGTTTTTTGGTTTTCGTCCATCCCCAATGTTTTTCTAATTTCAATTACTACTTCCTTTAATGTAAGGGGGTTTTCTTCCGCAATATTTAAAATTTCGCCAGCGGTTTTTTTATGTTCAATCACAAAAACCAACGCATTAATTAAATCAGTAACATAAATCATCTGCCATTTGTTTTCCCCGTTCCCAATTAACGGGAAATCCTTTCTGATAAGATCTACAATTTTTTCCCAATATTCATTTTGCCCAAGAATAATTGCAGGCCTCAAAATATTTACAGTAATTAGTTCCTGATATTCATTTACTGCTTGTTCTGCCAGCATTTTGCTTTTTTCATAACTTGTTTTTGGGTTTAATTTTGATTCCTCTGTTTTTACTTCAGTACAGTCACCATAAACCCCAACAGAACTCATTAAAATAAATCTTGAAACATTATTTTCCACAGCAGCTTTGATTAAATTTTCAGTGCCTTCAACATTTACTTTATGCATAATGGCTGAGTGTTCATCTAAAACAGCAGCAAGATGTAAAACAACATCAATTGAATTGCATGCTTCTTTACATTGACCAAAACTTAAGACATCATTCCCTTTTTTGGAATCAAACTCACGAATCCAATGGCCCCTTTTTCTAAGAACATCAATAATTCTTTGCCCAACAAAGCCAGAGGACCCACTTACTAAAATACGCATGATTATTCACAGTGTTTTACTATAATTAAAAAATAATATACTGTACTGTGTTAAGTATAATTTATTAATAAATGTTTTTGTTGTCATTATTTCTTTAACTAATTAGAAAATTTTGCCAAATGTTCTATTTTTAACCTTTTTTTAGATCTGATTATTTATGTTAAGCATAGATGGGGCACACGGAGAATCTGGCGGCCAAATTCTAAGGACAACTCTGGCTTTATCGGCACTTTTGCAGAAAGAAATTGAAATAAAGGATATAAGAAAAGGCCGGGAAAAACCAGGATTAAGGCCGCAACATTTGGCTGCAGTGAAAACAATGGCTACTGTTTGCAATGCAAATGTTTTAGGATTAAATGAAAATAGCACTTACTTAAAATTTAACCCAACAAAAATACAGTCCGCTAAATTAAATATTAATATTTCAACTGCTGGTTCAGCTGCCTTGCTCTTACAACAATTATTGCCTGTTGCATTATTGGAAGAATTTTCATTCAGGGTTGTTGCAGGAACAGATGTTCCCTTTTCTCCATCAATTAATTATCTGAATACTGTATTTTGCCCAGTCCTCAAAAAAGCCGGTGCGGCTTTTTCGCTTGAATCATTGGCTCACGGGTATTATCCAATAGGAAAGGGGCGGGTGGTTTTTAATTCTAAGAAGGCAAAGCTTCCATTAAAACCAATAAATATTAGTAAATTAGGTAATCTTGAGCGCTTTAAAATATTTTCACATTCTTCAGGATTGCCAATGGAAGTAGCTGAGAATCAATTAAGTGCAGCGAAAAATATTCTTTCAGAAAATTTTGCAGGTATCGATATTATTGACAAAATTGATTTTTCTTCCAGAAAAGACACTATTGGTTCAGGAATAGATATATTTGCATATTTTTCTTCAGGCACTGTTATTGGAACAAATGCCTTAGGCAAAAAAGGCATTCCAGCAACAAATGTTGGGCAAGAGGCAGCAGATAAGATGCTTACTGAATTAAAAACAAATAAAGCATGTGATTCACATTTAGCAGATCAACTAATTCTTTATATGGCTTTAGCTAAAGGAAAATCAAAAATAGAGTGCACAAAATTGACAAATCATACGTTAACAAATATTTGGGTCACAGAACAATTTTTGCCAGTAAAGTTTGAAGTTTTGGGGAATCTGAATGAAAGTGCAGAAATTTCAGTTGAAGGGATAGGGTTTGTTCCACAAAATCAAGCAAATCAGTAATATTCCTAATCTATTTCAAGCAAATCAGCAATCATATTTTTTACTATTTCATTGCATCTTTTCTGCGGCTTTAAAATCCTGCAGCAAATTACTTTATTTCTTTCAACAAATTTCTGATGCAATCTGTTGCTGATTGCATATGCTTCTGCTTTACCTAAATTTTTATTTTTCAAATCAGAAATTAAAATAGCGCCGATTAATGCTCCGCATACACACCCAGAATTCAAACCAGAACCAAAAAACCGTGCCAAAGATTCAAATTCTTTTTTATTTTTTAAATTCATTTCCCCAGAGCATATTTCAAGGACACATTCACAGCAATTCTTTTGTTTATGCATTTCATTTACCAATTTTTCAATTTCTTTTTCACATAGTTTCATAAAAAACCCTACTTTGTTACTTTTTTAATTAACTTTCCTTCACAGTTTTTATCTGCAACCTTCCATAGTTTTTCAAAATGTTCAGCATATGTTTCCGCTAATTGTTTATTTCTTATCATAATTACGCTTATTGGCATCTGCCAGATTACAATTGCAATTTTACCCCCATAAATAAAGGTATTTGTTGGGTTTAGGTATTCTGATTCAAGAAACCTATATTTAGTGGAAGGATTGTCAAAAATTAAAATGCCTTTTTTCTTGAGGGAAATTACCCTTTCTTTTATCCCTTTTTCCCTGAGCTTTCTGAAATATTGCGGCATAAAAATAGGCAGGGTTTCATCATATTTTGTGTCATCAAGCCCAAATAGACAAACATCCTTTTTTGTATTGATAATATCTGTCAAAAATACCTTCAAACCTTCTTTTCCCTTAAATACCTCTACTTTTGTTTCAGGGTTATCCTCCTGAGACAATGAAACAAGCTCAGGTAAGCAATTCAGTAGTTCTTCTTTAGTCTTTATTATTTCATTATTTTTTTCTTCAAGATATCCCAAAAGTTTGTTTGGGTGATAGGCTTGAAATACCTTCTTTTTGCCACCCTTATGAACATAGCTAATTAACCCTTTTTTTAGCAGGGTCTCAAGTTTATCGTATACATGCGGCCTATAAATGCCTGTTTTTTGTGAAAGTTCATATGCAGAAGCTTCTCCCCCTCTTAATAAGGATACATATATCTGAATTTCATTATCTGATAATCCCATTTTCTTTAATACGCCCAATTTCATAATAATTAATTTCTGAAATGTCTTTAAAATATGTTCGTCCTAATGATGGACGACAGATCCATATTAACAAAAGAATTCAATGTTAATATATGCTCGTGGAAATAACCCAACATCTGATCCAGTTCGATATTATTTGGTTTATCGATTTGTTTCTAAGTAATCTGCAATGGGTTTTTGCATTTTTTGCTTTAGGTTTCATTTTCTTTGAAGGCAGAAGTCCTTGGAAGAAGTTTGTTGTAGTGGCAACAGTTCCACTTATCTGGAAGGATTTTAGCGCTTTAACCGGGATTGTTTTATTCATCACTGAATTTTTGGCAATCTATTATATCATACAGATAGCAACCCTGAGATTTGCCGAGGATTACCCTCAAATATCCGGAAGATTGCACTGGGCTGAAGAATTTTTCACTTTGGCTTTAGTTATTTTGTTCAATTTTGGAGGGTTAATATGGCAATAAAAAGAATATTTTTTGCACTTTCAATAGCATTCATTTTGCACATGTTTGCGGGTCTTTTTTTGGGGCCAGGAATTGGAAATTTGCAGGAAGGTTTTTTTACCCCCCTTGGTTTTTTATTAACAGCAGGAGTGGCATTTACTGAAATGACTTTTTTAGCCCAGTAATAGAAATCAGATTTGTTTTGTGCGGAGCAGCAAATCCTTGCCGCTTTTTTTTATGTCCAATATTTTCAGCTTGGTTTTTACTGTTCCATCAATAAAATCCAGGCCATTTTTTACTTTTTTTGGAGAAACAAAAAACAAAATCCCATCACTCAATTTTTCTTTCAAAAAGCTTGAGTTAATTTTCTGTCCTCCCTCTACAAGAACACTTGTAATTTCCTTCATTCCAATTTCTTTCAGAACTTCTTTCAGATTTAAGAAATCATTTTTTTGATCGACTTTAATAATCTCAATATCTTTGTTTGAAACACTTTCTGGCCGTTTCTTTAATATTTCCTTTTCTTTATTTTTTCCCGCCTTTTTTGCACAGAAAAGGATGGTCTTTGCTGTGCTCTTGAACAAGCGTGCGTTTTTTGGTGTTTTCAAATCAGGGTCAAGAATAATTTTTATTGGATCTCTTCCCTCTTTACTTCTGCAATTCAATTGAGGATCATCTTTCAAAACAGTATTTATTCCAACAAGTAAAGCATCATACTGATTCCTTAATTCGCGAACCTTTTTGTTGCTTTCTTCACAAGTAATTCTTTTTCTATTGCCATTTCCCCAAGTTATTTTTCCATTTCTGGTAATTGCAATCTTCTGCAGAACATAAGGTCTTTTTGTTTTCATCCATTTTGTGTATTCTTTATTCAATTCCTCTGCCTCTTTTCTGCACAAACCAACATTAACTTTAATTCCAGCTTTTTTCAGTTCTTTAATCCCTTTGCCAGCAACAATTGGATTCACATCAAGCATTGCAATATAAACTTTTTTGATTCCTGCTTTAATTATTTCCTTTGCGCATGGTCCTGTTTTCCCATAATGGCAGCAAGGCTCTAATGTAACAAACATGTAGGCATTTTCAGTGGATTTTTTTCCATGCTTTTTCCAAGCATCATTTAATGCATTTATTTCTGCATGCGCGTTTCCATATTTTTCATGGAATCCTTTCCCAATAATTTTTCCGTACTTTAAAATAACACAACCGACCAAAGGGTTTGGGTGCACAAAACCAGAGCCCTTTCCAGCAAGCTCAATTGCAAGCAGCATGGCATAATTATTGTTTTTCATTATGCCCCCTGACAATTTCATTTGGTTTATACACCCTTGTAATTAATGAATCATAAATGCCTGCATATCTTCCAAAGAAAACTCTGATTATATTTGCGAATTTTAGTTCTTCAATGTATCTTTGGAAATCATAATCACTTTTTATAATGCCTTCAGAAACAGCAAACCGATTTAGTTCATCTAGATGTATCCCTTTATGTGGCTCTTCCAAAATTCTTGCAATAAGTCTGCTTCTTGCCCTTATGTCGTATTCACTATGCCTTGGCAATAGCGATTTTCTCACATTTATGCGATGAATGTCAACTTCTTTTGATGCAAAAAAATCAGATAGCACTAATTGCTGCATAATTCTTGTTGTAACATCCTTGTGTTTACTTCGCCCCCTTATTCCTGCCCTTTCGCCAATAGTCTTTATTGTACTTTTCTTAAGACCAAATATATGGCCTATCGCTTCTCTTGACAAATCAGTTCTTTTTAGCATATATTCAATTGCAGCTGTTTTCTTTTTTTTCCTGGTTCCGCCTCTCTTCTTTATTTTAAGGCTTTTTGCAATGGCACTCACAACATCTACATGTATTTTTGCAAGGTCGGAGATCTGACGAAGGGTTAATTCAGGATATTTTCTTAGCATAATTTCTGCTATTTTCTTGCGCTTCTCAATCTCTTCAGTAGGTGTTATGCCAAGTACCTTCTTTTGAATCACCCTCACTTTTTTTTCAGAAACCCCAGTTCTCCTTGCAGCTTCTCTTTGTGATACACCAGCAGAAACCATTCTTTCTATAGCCTCCCCCCCCTTTTGGGATAGTTGCGATCTTGACATGCTGAGATCTTTTCTTAAATCAGAAACTATTTGTTTCCCTACTTTTAGTTCACTTGTAATATCAGCATTTCTTCTGCCCGCAAGCAGCATTCTGACAATCTGTGCTCTTTTTGGGTGGATATAAAAAGGCCTTGGCTTTCTTGGTGGCATATATTAAAAGACATCATTAAGTTAAAAAACAATTCTTTTTTTGTAGATATTATGAAAAAGTCTTTATCCAGAATGCCTCTAAAGTATAGATATAAATTTCGTGCGATTAGGCATATATGATTCTATCCAAGCGACCGAGAGTACTGGCTGGCTGAAAGGCTGCCAGGTGAACGGTC
>PEXL01000045.1 GCA_002779065.1 Candidatus Diapherotrites archaeon CG08_land_8_20_14_0_20_34_12 | reverse complement strand
GTAGGTTTCCCGCTCACACGGCTAAAAACTGCAGAGAAAGAATCTGCAAAAACTAAGGCAATTTCTTTGAATTTGAAAATAAAGGTTTCAAAAGAAATTAAGACATATAAGAAAGGGAGCGATGTGAACACTTGGGTTAAGATAACAATTACAAATGAAGATACAGAAAAATACGAGGATTTAGTTATAATGGATGTTATCCCAAAAGAGATTCTTGTCAATGTTAATGGAATAAAGAATGCAAGCGTGGGATATTCTGCAATTTTAGAAGATCCAGTGATTGCATTTGAAATAGATGAATTAGGAAAGGATGCATCAAAAACATTCGAATATATGTTCAAGAAGAATTTAAGCACAATAAGTGCAAGCGATGTAAACAAATGGAAGGCTTCCTTTGCATTTGCCGGAGAAGAAGTAATTGATTTATGTAAAGGAGTAACCTGTACTGTAAAGGTTTGCCAGACGGCAACATGTGATTCAAAAACAGGAAAATGTAATTATGCGAATAAAACAGACGGAGCATCCTGTGGAACAAACAAGGAATGCAAGAAAGGCAAGTGTGTTGCAAAGGTACAAGATGTCAAGGTTCCAAAGGATGAAAATATAGCAGAAGACCTGAATATTGCAAATGGTTCTGAATTGCCGCAATTGCCATTAACTGAAATAGCTATTGCAATTGTTCTGTTAATACTTGCAGTCGCTGGTTTTTGGTTTGTAAAAAATAAATTTGGCAATGGGGAAAACTCGGAACAGGAAACTGAACAGCCAAATGAGGGATTTAACCCATAAAAAATTATTTATTTAAGGGAATTATTTCAAAGCAAATATTCCCTTACTTTTTTCTATTCTTGTTTCAGGCATGTTTGCCTATTTAATTGGAAACTAATTGCTTATTAATTGGATTTTCTTTCTTGCCAAGCAGATAAATTACTAGATACAAAAGCAAGGTAAACAAAAGGCATATTACACCATAAAAAAGAAGCTGGTTTGTAAATGAATTAAGGATTTCAGAGATAGCTATTAAAAGTATTGAAATCAGCGGATTATTCTTCGGTAAAAGTTGCGGAAATATAACGCTAGTTAATACAAACATTATTCCTGCATATAAAAATAAGGTAATTGAGGATTTAAAAAATAATTTTACTATTACTTTCAATTTATTCATAAGGATGCTTTCAAGCAGAATTAAAATAATCAAAAGAATTGCACAAACAATAAGCAGAATAATGCGGTTAGCATATAAAAAAGAGGCTTCTTTAAGAACTGGGATTAATTGCTTAAACTCAGAACTGTTATTGCCAAAATATTGTTCATATATTGAATAATCTGTGCTAGGGTCAGAAATTGCTGAAACTGCATTTTTAATCAGAGAATTAAAATTATTTTTGAATAATACTTTATTCTCGGCTTTTGCTGACTCAGGAACATTAACTGACATAGCATCATACAGTTTATCATATGCCTGATTCTTTTCTAGGCTTGAAATAATAAAACTAGAATCTAAAATAGTAACACTAGTTGCTTGAAATAAGATAAATGTGGTAAACAGGAGTACAAAAAACCAAGAAAGTATAAAGATAAGGGCTTTTTTTGCTAAAGACATCGTATCTAATACTTTGATTTTGCATAAAAACATTTTGGTGATACTTTAATTTATGAAAACAGGCTATTCGTTCTTCTTGATTGTTTTGATTGTTGCATTTTTGGTTGTTTTTGTACTTTATGCTTACACTAACAATCAAGAAAATGCATCTGATTTTAATCAAAATAAAACTGATTTTAATTTAAACCAAGAAAACAATTCAAATACTGATTCAAATAATTCAGCAAATGAGAATCAAGGGTTAATTGATAAAGATCAGCAAACAGTGAAAGAAATAGATCCGTTAATTGAAGAATATGCAAAGATTGCTTTGGCTTACCTTCTTGTAAAAACACCTACTTTTGCTTATGATGGTCTTAAAGATACAATTACGCTTGTAGGCTATCAAAAGATGGGTGAAAAGCAGATAGTATACAAGTTTAGGTATTATTGCACGCATCCTGGCTATGGGGATAGAACAGGGGCTCCAATACCTGAAGAAAAAACAGACCATGCAACACTAATAATGGTAACTGATAAAAATGTTACTTTTGCTGGAACAGACAATAAGTATGATGAGATAACAAAAAGTTATATGCTCTTTAATCCTGAAATCAAATAAGTCTTAAACATAACAAAAACCATAGGAAAATAATATTTCCTTAAGGAAAAAATCTTTTTCTAGGCAAACTTCCGCTATTTTTTGCACTTTTTTAGGATAAAAAAAGGTTAAATATAAGTTTGAAGAAGAATATTAGGATGAGTCTTCAAACAAATATTGCAGGGCTTAAATTAAAAAGCCCGCTAATTTTAGCTTCAGGTGTTGTTGGTATTTCAGCTCCTTTATTGAAAAGATGTGAAGAAAATGGGGCAGGAGCTGTTACATTAAAATCAATCGGCCCAAATCCAAGGGCCGGGCATAAAAACCCTACAGTATTAGCGCTGCAATATGGCATAATAAATGCTGTTGGCTTGTCTAATGTTGGATATAAAAATATTGATTCCGAGATTGAAGAAATAAAAAAAATATTGAAAATTCCATTTATTGTTAGCATTTTTGGTGAAAAAATTAAGGATTACAAAACAATTGCTGCGCATATTGCTGCATTGAAACCAAATGCTATTGAATTAAATGTTTCCTGCCCAAATGTTGAAAAGTTTGGTTCTGCTTTCGGGCTTGATGCTGAACTTTGTTCTAAAATTGTTTCTGATGTCAAAAATGTTTCTGGAAGCATTCCAATTATTCCTAAATTGACTCCACAGGCAAATAACATTGCAGATATTGCAAAGGCTTGTGAAGATGCAGGGGCTGATGCTATTTGCGCTATTAATACTGCCGGCCCTGGCATGGTAATTGACATTGAAACAGCAAAACCTATGCTAACTTTTAAGAAAGGCGGGCTTTCAGGCCCGATGATTAAACCTATTGCAATAAGGTGTGTATATGATATTTACGAAAAAGTTCGGATTCCTATTATTGGAACCGGTGGAATTGTTTCAGGAAAGGATGCGATTGAAATAATGCAAGCCGGGGCATCTTGTGTGGGAATTGGCTCAGCAGTTTATTACAATGGGTTTGAGGCATTTGGAAAAATAAATAAGGAAATGCAAGCATGGATGAAGGAACATAATTACAAAAATCTGGACAAATTAAGGGGAATAGCGCATGGTTAAGGAAAAAAAGTCCAATGAAAAAGATTTTGGCAAAGAATTAAATCCGCAAGCAGGTTACTCAAATTCCATTAAAGATTTTCATTCAGTAAAGCTTACAAAAATCATTGAAGAAAATCCAAACATAAAGACATTTTATTTTGATAAACAGATTGATGCAAAACCAGGGCAATTTATCATGCTCTGGCTTCCTGGAGTGAATGAGAAACCATTTGCCTTCTCGAATCTAGGAAAAAATTGTTCAATTACTGTCCAAAAGAGAGGCCCATTTACTGAAGAATTATTCAAATCAAGAAAAGGCACAATACTCGGGATAAGAGGGCCTTTTGGCAAAGGATTTGAAACTAAAGGGGCAAAAAATGCAGCAATTATTGCTGGCGGATGCGGAATAGCTCCATTAAAACCGCTGGCTGAGGAACTGAAAAAAAATAAATCCAAAATTTATGTTTCATTAGGGGTAAGAAATAAAGAATATTTGTTTTTTAAAAAGGAATTCAAAAAGTTATCAAATGAATTAAAAATATTCAGCGAAGATGGCTCTGTTGGAAAGAAAGGCTATCCAACAGAAGCGCTTGAAGAATTTATCAAAAGCAAAAGGATAGATTGTGTATTTGCTTGCGGCCCTGAAATTCTGCTGAAAAAGGTGTTTGATATTTGTGAAAAAAGAAAAATAAATTGCCAATTATCTTTAGAGAGATATGTAAAGTGCGCTATTGGAATTTGTGGGCAATGTGCAATTGATGATCAGCTTGTTTGCAGAGACGGGCCTATTTTTTCAAATGAAAAATTAAGAAGATTAAAAGAATTGGGGAAATTTTCAAGGAATGCTGAAGGGAAGAAAAGCTGTTTGTAATAAACACAAGATACTGCCCTAGTTATGTGCAACCTGTAATAATCCCATTTTTTATAATGGCTTGACATTTTGTTGTGCAGTTTGAATCATTGCATAGCCAATAAGAAGTACTATTTGTTATTCCTGCAGAGCCATCACCAGGTGTGCCAGTCTGCCCACTCGAAACATTTTGTATTATTTCAACAATTATTGCAGTTGCTTCAGCATTAAAATCATCCTGTTGTTGTGCTTTTACATATAATTTATGTATCCCTTGTGTGAGATTAAAGGTATAACTGGTATTTTTTGCATTATCTATCCATGAATTAGTATCATTTTTTACCCAATATGTTTTTACAAAAGAAGTATCTGGAGAATACGAATAAGACATAGTTACATTTTGCGTTCCTGTTGTGGTATAAAATTTATCATTATTTGCAGGGCTTGTTATTGTTAATATTCCATTTCTATCCTGATATTTTGCACCATAGCCAAAATTTAGAGTATAACCAGAATTAGATTGTGTCCCACTAATAGTGACAATGATCGGCTCTATTTTATATGTGCTGTTTGATATTAGGCCAGAAGCATTTGGCTCTATTGGTGTTATTTGATAAGCAGATATTCCTATTAAACTGACTAAAATTATTAAAAAAAAATATTTTTCATATTATACTCCATTAGTTACAGCTCCAAATTCCGCTTGAAACACCGCAAGAACGCCAAGTACCTGCAACAGTATCCTTTATCATTATATTACCATCAATCCATAAACTCATATCATCTTCATTTCCATTACCAACATTTAAATCATTTCCTATTATTACATTCCCGACAACATTCAAATCATTTATTATATTTACATCTCCGCCCATAATTAGAGTGCCATAATCCTGTATTCCCATTCCTGACTGCAATACTAATGAAGTTCCCGCTGTTTGTATTACCCCCCAATCTTGCCCATTTATTAAATTCATTCCAGTCATTATTGCACAATTTTGGTCTAATCCACAATTGCTTATTGCTCCAAATGCATCATTGGTCATAAAACTATGTATAAAATCTACTCCATTAGTTACCTGTAAAGCTTGTCCTTGCCATTGCCCATCTACCACCATTGCATTATTGGTTAAATATAATGTGTTTTCGTCTGGGCTTCCTACCCAGCTTTCAGGCTTAAAGCCTATTTTATTTTGCACATTAATATCATG
>PEXL01000020.1 GCA_002779065.1 Candidatus Diapherotrites archaeon CG08_land_8_20_14_0_20_34_12 | reverse complement strand
TCGCAGGGATACAAAACCCCTGATTGATTATTACAAAAGCATTAATCTTTTAAAAGAGGTAAATGCTGAAGGAACAATAGAAGAAAATGCTGCTGCAATAAAAAAGATCCTTGGGTTATAATTATAAACTACAAAAACATTCTACTTGAGTAAGGTATAGAAAATGTTGATTCTTTTTTGCGGATTGCCTGGTTCTGGGAAAACTGTTTTATCCAAGAAATTGGCAAACAAGATAAATTCAATTTATTTGAATACTGACATTGTGCGAAAGCGCTTGTTTGAAACCCCGGCATATACAAATGAAGAAAAAGATAAGATTTATTCAAGAATGCTTGATATGGCTGATTTTGCATTAAAACAAGGCAAGGATGTCGTTCTTGATGGTACTTTTTATAAAGATTCATTAAGAAAAAGTGCTGTTTCAATTGCAAAAAACAATTCTGAGAAGTATCTTATTATAGAGTGCATTGCACATGAAAAAACAGTAAAGGTTTGGATGCAGAAACGGGCAAAAAAGAAATCAGTAAGCGATGCAGATTTTGCAGTTTATGAGAGATTAAAAAAGGAATATTATCCAATAAAGGAAAAACACTTCATATTTAAAACAGATAAAACTTTTTCAACACAATTTAATAAACTTTTAGCTGAAATAAAGAAACTTAAGGTAGAAAAGAAATAACTGAATTTTTAAACGTAAAAAAGAAATAACTAACTTTTGAAGGGTAGAAAAGAAATGATTTCCGAATCAAATCTAGGTTCTCTTCTTAAAAAAGATGCTTATTCTCATTCAGTTTCTGAAATCTCAAGGATTGATACCCACATTTCCTGGGTTTTTTTAACCGGCAGCTTTGTTTATAAAATAAAGAAGCCGGTAAAATTTACTTTTTTGGATTTTTCCACTCCTGAAAAAAGGAAATTCTTCTGTGAAGAAGAAATCCGGTTAAATAGGAGGCTTTCACCTGAAATATATCTTGAGTTTGTCCAGGTTTGTGAGCAGAATAATTCCTTAAATTTCAAAAATCAGGGGCTTGTTGTTGATTATGCAGTAAAATTAAAACAATTGCCGCAGGAAAAGAAGATGGATTTTTTGCTGAAAAATAAAAAAGTAACAAAAAATCACATTGAAAATCTTGCAGAAATTATTTCAGAATTTCACAGCAAGGTTGACACAATAAAAGACCCAAAATACGGAAATTATTCTATTGTAAAATCACAGATTGATGATTTAAGTACAGTAAGGGCGAAAATTGAAGAAGAACTTTCTTTAGGAAATAAGATTGACAGCATTTTGGAAAAATGCGATTCCTTTATTGATAAAAACAAAGCGTTGTTTGAAAAAAGGCAGCTCGCAGGCAAGATAAAAGACTGCCATGGCGATTTGCATTCAGCAAATATCTTCATTGATGATAAAATTTATGTTTTTGACTGCATTGAATTCAATAATGATTTTAGATTTATTGACACTGCGAGCGAAATAGCATTTATGTGCATGGATTTGGATTATTTCAAGCAGAAAAAACTTTCAAATGCTTTTGTCGAATCCTATGTTTCACTTGCAAAAGATTCTGAACTTTTAAAATTGCTTGATTTATACAAAAGTTACAGGGCGAATGTCCGCGCGAAAGTCGCTTCGCTTGAACTTTTACATCCAATTTCCGAAGAACAGAAAAAATCAGCTTTTGAAAGGATTGGGAAATATTTGGAGTTAGCGGAAGAATATTCTAAACGCCTAAGTTGATTAAATATATTTAAAAAAGGTTTTTTTGAAGTATTCTTTATGAAAAATAATGTTAAACAGCCAGGTAAAACAGAATTGGTTACCATACCCAGAGAAGAGTATGAAACATTAGTGGAAGCTTTACAGCTATTATCTGATAAAAGTCTGCTTAGTGAATTGAGTGAAAGGGAAAAAACAATCCTTAATGGAAAATATTTCTCTCTGAAAGATTTATGATAGTCTCTCATGTATCAAATTGTTTTTGAAGATAAATTCAGGGTTGAATTTAAGAAATTAGATAATTCGGTACAACAACAAATTAAACAGAAACTTTTTCAATTAGAGGAAAATCCAATATTGGGGAAGCATCTTATTGGTTGCCCTTATTGGAGCTTACGTATCGGTAAGTATCGGGTGCTGTATAGGATAAATGAGTCAACCAGCCAGATATTTTTGCTGAAAGTTGATGATCGTGGCCATGTTTATGAAACTGTTTAAGCAGCCATAGGCCTTTTTCTTAAAACCATTCTTCTTTGGGGCCTTTGTATTACCCTTGCTGCGGGTCTTCTTGGCAATCTTAATATTTTTGCATTTCTCATCACTGCATTTTGTGCAGGTTCTGGGAAGCTTACTTCAAGCAATGGTCCGATTTGTGAATTGCCCACATGGAATTTCCCTCCAAGGGCTTCTGCCGCTAACCTTACCATTATTTTTCCATACCCTCTCCTAGGGTCATCCATTCTCCTGCTATATCTTTCTCTTCCAATTTTTTTCATTTCGTCCCTTGTTAATTTCTTTCCCTCATTTGTTACTGAAATAAAAACACGACCTTTTTTTCTTCTCAAAGTAATGTAAACAGGCCTTCCTAGAGTATGGTTTATTGCATCAGTCATTATGTTGTAAATGGTCCTTTGCAAAAGTGATAAATCGACTTTAATGCCAGGAACAGGTTTCCCCCTGAAAATAACTCTTACAGGAGCTCCATCCCTATCCTTAAATTGCTGCCTGCTCCATTTGCCAAAAAATTCAAGAAGATTTTCTTCTCTTAATGAGTTTACTGAGGCAGCAATAGGCAAACCTAATTTCGAAGAAGAAAACTGTTGCTTTTGGGCACGTATATTTCTCGCAACCATCTCCTGTATTGATTTACCCACATCTTTTTTGTATTGACTCTTAAATGTTCTTTCATATCTTGCATTGAAATCATCAAGTATTGCCTTTTCGTTTCTCCCCTAAAATTCTTCAAATCTTTCAAGTACTTTATCTGATTCATCAATATCTTTCTTATATTCAGCAATCCATTTCCTTACTGCTTCCCTAGGCATTGTTTCAAGTTGCCTGCGCGTTGTGTTATGCTTAGTTGTAACCTGTGTTAAAGCATCATAATATTGGCTAATTAGCTCAAGTGCTTTTGCAGCCGGCGTACTTGTATCAGTTTTATCCTTTAAAAAAGCCAGGTCCAAATGATTTGCAACACCCACTACTCCAGATCTGCAATCATGAGCATAAAGCGATAAATTTCTTTCCAATTCTTCAATCGGCAAATCAGCGACATCTATTTCTGCCATATACCTATTTTTTGTTATTTAAATATTTAAATACGTTGGTCAGGATGTTGAATAAGTACTATTAAATGAATAATTTTATGTTTTGAAGGTATATATTAATAGATGTTCAACACCCTGATTGTACTAAAATGCTCATTTTTTAATATTTTGCCTATTAAAATATTGGATTAAAGGTGGATTTATGAAGGATTATAATGTTAAGGATATGAAATTAGCAGATCAAGGTTTGATGAATATTGAATATGCAGAATCGCAGATGGGCGCACTTCTGCAGGTGCAAGAACGCTTTAAAAAAGAAAAGCCATTCAAAGGCATGAAAATAGGATTGGCTTTGCATGTTACAAAAGAAACCGCTGTTTTAGTGAAAACACTTATTGCTGGAGGGGCAAAGGTCGCAATCACAGGCTGTAACCCTTTATCCACGCAGGATGATGTTGCTGCTGCTTTAGCAAAATTGGGCGTAAATGTTTATGCATGGAAAGGAGAATCCACCAAAGAATATTATGAGAATCTAAATGCTGTCCTGGATTTTGAGCCAAATGCAACAATTGATGACGGCTGTGATTTAGTTACAGAAATCCACCTTAAAAGGCCGCAGTTGATTAAAGATATTGTTGTTGGGACAGAAGAGACAACAACCGGTGTGATAAGATTAAGGGCAATGGAAAAAGACCATGCTTTGAAATATCCTGTTGTTGCTGTTAATGACAACAAAACAAAGCACCTGGTTGACAATTATTACGGAACAGGCCAAAGCACTATTGACGGCTTGTTAAGGGCAAGCAATACCCTATTTGCCGGCAAAAATTTTGTTGTTTGCGGCTATGGTGATTGTGGTAAAGGATTGGCACAAAGGGCAAAAGGCATGTCTTCAAATGTTATTGTTTGTGAAACAGATTCTTTCAGGGCATTGCAGGCCTCTTTGGATGGTTTTAGGGTAATGCCAATTTTAGAAGCTGCTGAATTAGGGGATATTTTTATTACAGTAACCGGAAATAAAAATGTAATCCGCTGGGAGCACATGAAACAAATGAAGTCAGGAACAATTTTAGCAAATTCCGGGCATTTTGATGCAGAGATTGATGTTAAAGCATTGAAAGAAAATACAAAATCATGCAGAAGAATAAGGCCGCAGTTTGATGAATATGTTCTGCCAAATGGAAATAAAGTTTTCCTGGCTGGAGAAGGCCGCTTGGTAAATCTTGCAGTAGCTGAAGGGCATCCTTCAACAGTTATGTCATTAAGTTTTTGTGGCCAAGCATTAGCGGTTGAATACGGGGTAAAAAATAAATTATCGCCAGCTGTTCATACACTGCCAGAATCTGTTGATGATATGATTTCTGAATTGCAATTGAAAGTAATGGGAATCAGAAAAGATGTTTTGACTGAAGAGCAGAAAAAGTATTTAGGTTCATGGAAGGAAGGGACATAATTCCTTCTTTTTAAATCAATTTCCCAAATTCTTCCCTAGTTATTTGTAAGTCTTTTTTAATTATTTTGAGCAATAATCCCGGACCAATGGGTTCATTCCCATGAATTGGGATTGTAGTTTTTCTTCCATCAGGATGTACTAGCCTATGATGGCTTCCTTCAATTCGTGTTTGCTCAAAACCGAGTTCTTTCAGAATTTTAATTAATTTGTCTGCTTTTATTGCTTTTAATTTGCCCACTATACCACAATCTTTTGTATTCCTATTAAAGTAGTGTTTGTAATTTCTTCTTTCTCTTTGAGGCAGAGCTTGATAGCTTCCCTAATTCTTTTCATTAGTTCATCAAGGGTTTTTGCTTGAGTATGGCATCCTTCCAATTCTGGAACATTAGCGATAAACCAGTTATCTTCATCCTTTTCTATTATTACAGTAAATTCTCTTTCCATAAATATCTTGTTGTTTAATTATGATTTTAAGCTTATCCTAGTGAACTATTCCACCCTAAAGGCTGGATTAAAAAAGTAAAATTTGGGATTACTTGATAGAATCCCACATTACCCTGTCTTTTGGATTTACTAAAATTCCGTTGCCTGTAATTTCAAAGGGATGCACATATTTGGACTGGTTTGTCCCCCTCATTTTCTT
>PEXL01000047.1:27112-27378 GCA_002779065.1 Candidatus Diapherotrites archaeon CG08_land_8_20_14_0_20_34_12 | reverse complement strand
TTCCCGTGCCATCCACCCTGTAAACGGAAGAGAAAACCCCATTTTTGCGCGTGTCCGGAGATTTGCCGGTAGGAACTCGGTAACGGCATCCACAAAGATCTGCTTGCCGGAACCATTTACCCATTTCAGCCTAGCTGGGAGAGCGTACGCGAACTCTGCGAGGCGATGATCAAGTAAAATAGGTCGCACTTCCATCCCATGGGCCATTGCCATCACATCGCCGTCGCGAAGAAGTGTGCTTTGGAGATATCCTCTGACCTCCGCAT
>PEXL01000047.1:15257-27069 GCA_002779065.1 Candidatus Diapherotrites archaeon CG08_land_8_20_14_0_20_34_12 | reverse complement strand
TTTCTGCGTTTGCATTCCATTAGTATTGCTCTCTTCAATTTTGCAGAGATTATGATAAGATGAGATGAGCTTGCAGAAACTGCAGATATCCTTGTATCTTTAGAAAATTCACCAATTTTCCTACTTTGGTCTATTTGAATTATTAACATTAAGCCCAACTCTCTTAACAAATAAATAATAATTACTTAAAAATGCAAAAACAGTCACATTGCCCTTAATCTTTTTATCCTGTCATTAATATCAGGATGTGTTGAAAACAAAGACATCATCCACAGTTTCTGGCCTTTTAATGGGTTAGCGATGTATAAATGTGCTGTTGCTTTATTTGCTGCTTCCAAAACCTCTTTATCGCCTGAAATCTTTGCAAGCGCTGATGCTAAACCTTGAGGATACCTTGTCAATTCTGCTGCAGATGCATCAGCTAGATATTCTCTGCTTCTTGAAATTGCAAATTTAATCAATTGTGCAATTATTGGGGTAATAATTGCAAGAAGGATTGCAAAAACCAACAAGACAAGGAAAAGCCCTCCTGATTTATTATTATTATCCCTTGATCTCAAACCACCGTAGAAAACAAATCTTAGCAATAAATCACTCAATAAAACAGTAAAGCTGACTAATACTGCGGTAAGCATCATTACCCTGATATCAAAATTCTTTATGTGGGACATTTCATGTGCTATTACCCCCTGCAATTCATCCCTGTTCATTGTTTCAAGCAAGCCAGTAGTTGCACAAACAACAGAATGTTGAGGATCCCTGCCTGTTGCAAAAGCATTCATTGCAGTATCATTAATTACATATAATTTGGGTTTTGGGATTCCTGCGGCAATAGCCATCTCCTCTGCAACATTATGGAATCTTTGGTATTTCACAGGATCAGCTTCTTTTGCTGATGAAATTGCAAGAACAATTTTATCCCCTGCAAAATAGGAAATCAAAAGATAGAGGATTGAAAAACCCATAAAGATGGGCAATACAAGCAAGGTATCACCTAAAAAGTAGCTAAATATAAATCCTAAGAATGCCACTAAAATGAAAAAAATAATAAAAAGGCCAATAGTTTTTGTTCTATTGGCAGATACTTGTTCGTAAAAGCTCATTCACTAATCACTCTTCAGATTTATTTTGAAAGATCTGAGAAATCCGCTTTTACCACTCCTCTTTCTGACTCAGCAATTCCAAAGTATTCTTTTTGCTTTGCCATTCCCACAATGCCCGCAATGATATTTGTCGGGAATTGCAAGACTGTAGAATTCCAGATCATTACACTATCGTTGTAGAACTGCCTTGAATATGCAATCTTATTCTCAGTACTTGAAAGTTCTTCCTGCAATGCCTTGAAGTTCTCATTTGCTTTCAATGTTGGATAACTTTCAGCTACTGCAAATAGATTAGTTAATGCCCCGGTTAATGCGCTGTTTGCTACGCCAGATTCTTTTGGATTTTTTGCGCCCAAAACAGAAGCCCTTGCATTTGTTACTTCCATTAACACTGATTTTTCAAACTTTGCATAGCCTTTTACTGTCTCAATTAAATTAGGAATTAAATCTATTCTCCTCTTTAATTGAACATCTATCTGTGACCATGCATTTTCAATCCTTGCCCTCAAAAGGACAAGGTGATTATAGGTAAATATTATTGCTGCAACGATTATAAGCAGAACAATTGCCAATACCGCCCCAATTATCAATCCTAACATTTTTTCTTGCACCTCGGTGTTTTATATTAATAATATTGCTATCATAAAAGAATATAAAAACTTGTGTATTGAACATTTCCTATATGGTTCTTTACAAAAAAAGGGAAAAATTTAACCAATTGTCAATCAAAATCGGCATTCTCTTCAGCAAATTCGGCCTAAGCCCAAATACTTGGACATTGCTTTCCCTTTTGCCTGTATTGGTTTCAGCTTATTTTATTATAAAGCAGCAATTTCTGGAAGCCGCTGCTTTTTTTGCGATAGCAGCTTTCCTTGATCTGGTTGATGGTTCTGTTGCACGCGTGACTGGAAGGGTAAGCAAATTTGGTGCTTATTTGGATACAATTGTAGACAGGTATGTTGAGGGAATCATACTTCTAAGCATGCTTTTTTTGAATCTCCCATTGTTAAAGGTTGGTGAATTTTATTTCAGTTCAAGCATTTTGGTTTATTTTTGCTTGTTTGGATCATTGATGACAAGCTATGCAAAAGCAGCAGCAAAGGAGAAAGAAATCACAAAGGAAGAAATCAAAGGCGGATATTTTGAAAGAGCGGAGCGCTTGATTTTATTGTTCGCAGGAATCTTGCTGGCCTATGTGAAAATAATGTATCTTGTCTGGGTTTTATTTGTGCTTGCGGTTCTGACAAATTTCACTGCACTGCAAAGAATCTGGATTGCTAAGAAAGAAACAACAAAGAAACACAAATGATTATTCTAAAAATAAGACTTTTTCTAACCCTTTAAAATGTTTATCCCCTGTAAGAATCATCGCCCCACAAAGCATGGTTGTGGTATAAATGATTGCATCTGCCAAACTGATATTTGGGCTCTTTTCTTTTAATTTTATATAAATGCCCCCTACATTCTTAATAAGGGTTTCAGAAAAAGAAACTATTGAAGATTTAGCCTTTATAAAATTGAGACATTTATCAAAATCCCACCCTTCTCTGGCCGCTTTACAGCTAAGCTCAATAAGAACAATCTCAGGGGTGAAAATCTCATTAGCTGCCAAATAATCTTCAACAATCTTTCCTCTCTTAGGGTTAGTAAAATATTCAACCCATGCAAACGTATCTAACACAATTTTCATTATATTCGCCCCTTATCATCCCACAAACCCTTTCTATCTTTTTCGGAAAACGGTTTCATCTTGCCCTTCAAAGCGCCCAGCATGGAATCTGGAACTTTGCTCTCCTTGGATGCAATTTTTAAAATAAGCACATCAAAAGAGGGTGCTTTTTCCTTCTCTTTCAATGTCTGAAGCAATTGGAAGGTATTATCATTAACTGCAATAGTCTTCATATGTAATTATATTTACAATTATATTTATAAATATAACTCAAAGATTGATTTCATCAGAAGGCTGCATCAGAAAGTAATTGGGAAAATAGGGGAAAAGCGAAATTAAATTATTTAGCCAATGGCTTTTCAGATAAGAGTTCAAAGCTGACTTTATTAATTGATTCCTTGGGCAAATTTTTGGATGCTTTGAGTATTTCTAAACCTATGACCTTGCCATATTTATCTAAATCAAGAATAAATCCGTCTTTTACTTCATCACTCTCAAAATACTTGCTATCGCTAAATCGTATGTACAAAGCATCGCTTTCTTTATCGTAATTAATCTTCATCATTTCACCCAGTACTTCTGAATTTTTGTGGTCCTATAAACTGTCAAAACCTTAAAACAATCTTCCTGGCGTATGAATATAACTCGATATAAGAATTTAAACCCATTCTTGGCAATGATTTTCTGTGCAATCAAATAACCTTTAGGATCAGTAATCAACTGATCTGGCTTCAACAAAATTTGTTCAACAACGGTTTTGTTTATCTGCCTCTCAAGCAATTGGTTGGTAGCATGAAATGTGTAAATTACCTTAGGCATTACTAAAATAATATGTGAGTTAGTAATAAATAATAATCGCAGGCTGCACCAGAAAGTAATTGGGAAGATAGGTGAAAATCAACCCTAAAGTTTACTTTTACAGCATCGATTGCAAAAAGGTAAACTATTTATATATCGATGTGCCACATAGTTATGTGATGTTATGGAAACCGTTACTGTTTCACCGAAATTTCAGATACTCATACCTAAATCGGTTAGGGCTGAATTAAATATAAAATCAGGGGAAAAATTGACAATGATAGAAAAAAATGGGGTTCTTTATGTAATCCCTAATAAGAAGATAAAGGAAAGCCGCGGTATGATTTCTGGATTAGATACAAGGAACTTGAGGTATGAAAATGAACGTTTTGGTTGATAGCTATGGCTGGATAGAATATTTCACTAATGGTCCTCTTGCGAATAAATATGCAAAATATATTGAAACAGCAAATAAAGCAGAATACTTCGTATCGCCAGTCATGCTTTATGAAGTTTATAAAAAGATAAAGACAATTAAAAATGAACAAACTGCTTTGGAGGCTGTTGCCCAAATAATGACTTACACTACAGTTATTGATCTGGATGGATCAATAGCTTTGGAAGCTGCGGATCTTAGCATAAAATATGGGTTGGGGTTTGTAGATGCAACAATAAAAGCGACAGCCGAATCAAAAAAAGCTGCATTAATAACAAGCGACAAACATTTCAAAGGGCTGAACAATGTTATACTTTTAGGATAATTCTTGCTCAAAGAATAAAATAATAAAGCAAGCTGATTAACTTGCTTTGAATGCCTGATCATAAATAGCTTGGGCTATTACTGGCCAATTTTGTTTATGTACATCTTTTGAAGGGTTAGAATAATCCAGTTTTTTTGTCAAATCAACATAAGCGTCTATTGTTCCTTCTGTTTTTTGCTTTTTTAACCAATCATTTAAAGCAGCTGCTGTTTTTGTTTGATTTTTCCTTGGAACCATTGAAATTGCAATGATTCTTTTGCCATTATCTTTAGCTAATTCGAATATTTTAGAAAAATTGCTTTTTGTAGTAGATAATGCTTTAAGGACAGTGCTGCCTTCGTCTGCATTTCCCCAATCATTCGCACCACCCAAAACAACTACTTGATCATATTTAGCAATCTCTGTTGTCAGTTGTTTTAACATCCATGCTGTGCTTTTACAGCAACAATAGGTATAATCTGCATTGCAGGGGTTTTCTAAATCAGAACAGCCGCTACATTCTTTTTGACCCTTACCAATAGTAAAGTTACACCTATTTGTATTAAAGTATTGCAATAGCCAAGTATCATAATTTACAGTTAAGGAATCTCCTACAAGGACAATTTTATTTTTCGCACCTTTGCACAGATAATCTGCAGGCGTTCCTGTAACTGTTGCCCCTGCTGCTGTTTCAGTTCCTCCTGCTGATGGTTTTGCAAAATCACCCAAATAAAATAATTGGTCATATGCTTTTTCATCAACACAAGCTAAGCATTGCAGAACTGAATTGCATGTTTCACATTTGCCTGAAATTTTGATTATTTTAGGGGTATCAACAGGCTTTTTTCCTGCAAATTTATGTTTCCACATTAAAACATCTGGCAAATATGCAATTTTCCTTTCAGGGCCTTTATACACAACCTCAATAATTTCATTGCCTGAACCATCTGTTTTTGAAATACAGGAATCTATATAATGCTCACCAGCATTATACCCCAAAATACCTAAAGATTCCCCTACAGTAATCCCTTCCATTAAACCTCTTAATTGTTTTTCAGCTAATTCTTTGCAGCCTTTTGGCTCAGCTGTTAAAAAATATTTAAGCTTTGTTACAAGCATTTTTGTTCCGACATCCATATTCTCTTTTGCGTCATCCCAAGCAAGCCAAGGGATACAATAAGTGCTAGGGGTATATCCGTCTGTTCCAGCAGAATCGTTGGCAGTATCTTTAATGTATTTTTCACTAGGTTGCTTACTTACACACCTATCAGTATCTGCTTTTGATTCAGCACATTCCTTACAAATAGCCAAAGATTTATCTAAAGTGCAGATAGCATCATGCTTCTTTGTGCATCCGCTTGCTTTGTAACATTTTTCATCAGTATAACTTGTACTTGGATGATACCAAGAAACATTAACCTGCATTAAACCGCAAGAATCACCATGCTTATTTTGTGGGTTAAAATTACTTTCCCTTTTTATTATTGCTTTAAGCAAATCTTCAGGATTATTTTTTACTATTTTTGCCAAATCGCCTTTAACAAGCTCTGGAGCATTTACTGTTAGGAGTTTCTGGATAGATTCTTTTATTGTTGGCATTGTATCCTTGTTTTCTTCAAACCTTTTGCTTACCATATCATTTATGTTTTTACCGTTTATTACAAGGAAAACACCTTCAGACGCTACTCCTGATGCCACAGGCTCTACATCTGCTGGCGCAGCTTCAAATAATTTCCTGACTTCTGCAACATTCAACTTAACAGAATTAACAGTTACTGAAGTTGCAGGTGCTTTCCATTCTTCCCAATTTAAAGAATAATAGGTAACATCATCTGCTGTATCTGTAGTACCCTTTTTATTAGTATAACCAAATCCTTTTGGCAATTTTCCTAATTTCTCATAAGAACTTTCAGTCCAATAATCCCAAGCAAAATAGTTTTCATCAGCACTGAAATTTGCAGGCATTTTTGTTTTAATAATTATTATTTTTTTTTCACCTTTTTGGGCAGAAACGGCAAATGAATTATTACTTCCAAGCGTTGCGCTAGGATTTACATTTATTGTTGCCATTGCACTACTCTCTACTGAGAATAAATTAGCGGTTTGTGCGCTAAATCCAGTTGCATCTGACTCAAAAATTATTTGAATATCTGATACTGCAGTTCCTGATACACTTGGTGTTTTTATTTTGTTATAAAGACCTGCAAGATTCAAACCTGAAACATACAAATCAGGCAATCCGTTATGCAAATTCAATCCAAATACAAGCGCATCATCGCTTGCCGCATCATCTTGCGGATAATTATAATTACTTTGTACAAAGTCTACTGCTCCAGCGTTTGTAATGACAATCTTTGAAACACAACTGTAATCTTGTTTTGATTTAAAATAATCAGAATATAGTTTCTTATTGCTTAAAGCAGTATTTCCACAAATTGCATCATTTAGATTAATTGCAATGGTCTTATTTTTTAGGTCTATAGGAATAAAATCAGTATTTGCAAATTTAATTAACATTTCATTTTTATCTTTTGAAAATCCTGCATCCAAAGCTACAGTAAATAAATCATTAGATTCTATGACATTTTCTAAGTAGGATAACTTAAAAGAGCTGCTTGGGATCATCCAAATAAAATCGTTTGAGCATAATGCTGCAAACCCAGCATATTCACTAAATTTTGTTCCTGGAAGCAATTCCAGATCAAAAGGGTAAGTAGCTTCTTCTTTTACTTCGCCTTTTGAATAGTCAACTTTAAGCGCTGGATAATTTGAATAAGAATTAATAGTACAACTTTTTTTTGCTGTGTCTCCATCAACACCAGCAGTGCCTGTTGCTAGTGCTGTGGCTGCTAAACCAGCAAAAACTGCAGGAAGTAGAACTAAAATTGAAATTAAAAAGATTAATTTAAAGTTAAATGATTTCATGCCAAAACCCCATTCAGATTATCCCATATCAAAATAACGCTATATAATTAAAGAAGTATATAAACAATGTGTTGAATCCTTTATTAATATATTCCTCTTATTATTTCAGGTTATTTTGTAGTACTATTTTATTCAACACATTGAAAGGATAATAAAAAGGTTTTGCTACAGTTTAGAGTAATATTATGGGGAAAGAAATTGAAATTGGTGGAAACAATCTGACAGAGACTTAGAAACTGCAAAATACAATCTGGCAGGAAAAAGGTATGAATCTTCTGTATTCTTTTGCCATCAGGCTGTTGAGAAGGCATTAAAAGCAGCGCTGATGGAAAAGGAAAAAATGCCAGATATTTCAACACATTCATTATTGGCATTAGGAAAGAAAATAGGCCTTCCTGCTAAACTAAATTAAACTCTTTTTTGATGGAATTGGCCCCGCAATATGTTCTCACAAGATATCCTGATGCAAGCAAAGAACCGCATTTTGAATTATATGATGAAAGAAGGGCAGACTATGTTATGAAAAAATCGGAAGAGGTGATTGCATGGATAAAGAAACAGCTGAAATAAGCAAAAATTTTGCTGAAAAACTGAAAAAGGGGATAAAGCCAGAAAAAATATTGCTGTTTGGGTCAAGGGCCAGGGGAGATAATTTCAAAACAAGCGATTTTGATTTTATTATTGTTTCGGAAAAATTTAAGGATGTGCATTTTCTGGACAGAATGTCGGGCATTTATAAATACTGGGATAATGACTATCTTATTGAACCACTTTGTTACACTTCTGAAGAATTTGAAATGAAAAAAAAGCAGATTGGGATTGTAAAAAAAGCTGTTGAAGAAGGCATTGAAATTTGTAATTTTAAACCCAATAATTTAAATAGGAAAACTAAAATAAGGGAGATAAAGAAATCATTTGGGATTGATAAAAACTCAAAACCTTTTGAACGAGAATACAAAAACAGAGATTTGTGATTATTCACATTTCTGCTTTTCCTCAGCCACTGCCTTCTGCATGCTGTAAAGCTCTTGGGTGAATAACTTTAATTCTTCTTCAGAGAATGTTTTCTGGCTTAATTTGGTTTTTTCAAATTCTTCTGGATATTTTTCTGAAAAATCAGTAATCAAAGCAGCGTTTGCTTTGTATTTGGTTACAAGCTCCTGCTGTGTTTTATAAACATCATCAGCCTTATTTAAAGAAGAACATTTTTCTTTCTGGGATAAAGCATCAAAGGAATCTGCTCCTTGCATTAATTCCTTCCTTAATTGATATTCTTCAATAATGGCAAGATAGATATTTGCAAAATCCTTCAATGCATTTGTTTTGAATGACTGTTTTAATGAATTTATTTTTTTGACCGCACTGTCAAAAGCAGTATCTGAGATTGCTAAAATCATTTCTTTTTCCGGACTCACATATATATCAAGAGAATTCTCAACCAATGCATTATCTAAAAGATTTAGTCCTTCTTCAAAATTTGTAATTGAAGGCAAAGGGGCATTCAGGTATGTTGTATAAACATAATACCCTAAAATTGCCAGAATTGCAATAATTATTATTGCTGTTGTCAATTTCCTGCTTTTTTGTGCCATCAAAAATAATAACAATCTATTACTATAAATAATTTTCTATATGCAGGAAACAATGAAAATCGGGATTTTGCAAAATGCTGAGATAATAAATACTGCTTTATGGCTGAAAAAAGAGAATATTCTCATACTAGCTGATCTTCATCTTGGGATTGAAGAGATGTATACTTCGCAAGGAATATTCCTTCCAAGGACTAATTATGAAAAAATATTCAGGCAGTTAAATGAAACATTCAAAAAAACAGGCAGATTGAAAAAAATTATTGTCTGCGGCGATCTAAAACATGAATTTGGAAATATAAGTGAGCAAGAATGGAAAGAGGTAACAAATATTCTTGCATATCTGCAGGCACATGCTGATGAAGTAATTATTGTAAAAGGCGACCATGATAAAATTATGGGGCCGATCGCTTTATTTAATAAAATAAAAATTTCTGACTTTTATTATAATGGAAAAGAAAGCATAATAGTAATGCATGGCAATAAATTATTGGAATTAGCAGATAAAAAGGAATTTTCAGAAGCCAAAACATTAATTATCGGGCATGGGCATCCGGCCGTTTCATTAAGGGAACAAAATAAGGTTGGGAAATACAAGTGCTTTTTGAAAGGAAAATTCGGCAATAAAGTTTTAGTTGTTTTACCTTCAATGTGCACAGTTACTGAAGGAACCGATGTCTTGAAAGAAAATCTATTAAGCCCTTTTTTGAAGCAGGATTTGTCTGAATTTGAATGCTGGCTTGTTGCTGACAAGGAATATTATTTTGGGAAGTTGAAACAAATAAACTAATTGGTTGAATTCAAATAAACTACTGGATTGCTTTGTGTCATAATAAGATTTAAATTGATTCCCCATGAGATTAATTAGGGGTAAAAAGAAGATGTATAAAATCACAGCAATTTTAGAAAAAGAAGAAAATATGTATGTTTCACATTGTCTTGAATTAGGGATAGCTTCGCAAGGAAAAAACAAACAAGAGGCAATAGCCAATTTGAGAGAAGCATGTGAATTATATTTAGAGCATGCAGAACCAGAAGAATTGGAAAGGCTATTGCAATAAAAGTATTTTACTGAACTAATTGATCTGAAAAACAAACTGCAGAGTTTATATCTTCCATAACTACTTTTAAATAAATTATTTGCAACAATTAAATTATAATGCTAAGAGGTTGGAAGTATGCAAGAAAATCTAAGAGATATCCGCAGGATATCAAAAGATATTATTAAATATCTTAATATATCAAATATAATTAAACACCCAATATACAAGAATGGCTATGAAGTAACATTCTCAAGACATGCAGCAAGGAGAACAATTGAAAAAGGAATCAGTGCTGACTTGATTGAAAAAGCAATCAAGGAAGGTTATATGTTAAAGTTTGGAAAAAACAGGGTAAAGATAGGAAAACGGTTTAAGGAATTTGAGGTAATCTGTGTGGATGAAATTGTTGGAAATAGGATAAAAATTGTGACAGTTGTCAAAAAAGGTGGTTAACATGGATTGTGTAAGGTGTAAAATAAAAATGCAAGTAAAGGCAGATACTATGCCTAACGGAGTAACATTCAACTATCACTATTGCCCAAAATGTGGCGAAGAATTGGTAGATATGGGCCAACTACATGAATTATCGCGAAAATATGAGGCTATGAAAAGATACCAAACAAAAGTTAGCAAATGGGGAGAAAGCCTAGCTATCAGAATCCCAAAAGAATTGACGAAGAAATACAAAATAAAGGCAAATGATGAGATACAATTGGTTCCAGACAAGGATGCAATAAGGCTAGTTACAATCAATTAGATTTTTATTACAGTCTTATCCTTTTTTTCATAAGTTTCTCTTTCTTTTTTGGAAACCTACATTTTTTCTTTCTCTTTCGCAAAGAGAAAGAAAAAAGGTGGTGGGGTTGTAGTCTAGTCTGGCAGGATTCAGGCTTCGGGAGCCTGCGACCCGCGTTCAAATCGCGGCAGCCCCAAACCTATTTTTTCTTTTGAGATTGTTTAGCTTTGCCTAAAGATAAAAGCTTTGAATAATAAACAACGGAAAAGGATCCTAAAACCTGGGCCAAAGCAATTGGAATTGCTGCTTCAATTGGAAAAACTAACAAGGTAATGGTTGCTGCCAATCCTGCATTCTTGAATATGGAAACAAAGGTATAAACAACAAGGCGTTCATACTCAACAAACTTGCGGATTATCAAATAAAATAAAGTGCCTATTACAAATGCCCGTATCAGGAGAACAAGCAGAACATCATATGGCAAAGTTGCTGGGTTAGTTAAAACCTTATAATTCAAAGCAATGATTGCATAGCTGATAAAAAACATGCAAAGGTTTATGATATGCCTCTTAAATTTAAAATCTTCAATCTTGAATTTGTATTTTAGAATTCTTGAAAAGATTAATGGAACTAAAATCAGCAAGGCAACATTATAAAAAACTGTAAAAATATCCACATAGGTTGCGAAGAAAAAATAAATTGTTAATGGCAAAATAAAAATTGCCAAAATATGGCTGAATATTACCCCGATTGCAGCTAATTCAGTATTGCCTTTCAGCATATATGCATAGGCAATAGTCCAAATGCCAACAGGGGTTGCGGCTAAAACAATCAGGCCTTTTAAATAATCAGGAGAGGAAACAAAAAAGAAGGAAATTGCAATTAGCAATATTCCTTGTATTAAATAACTAATAATTAAAAGGAACGAAACATCCTTTGCCTGTGATTTTGGATTTAAATGTGAATTGCTAATTTCAAGTGTGGAAAGTGTCATTAAAATAACCAAAAAGAACGGTATTAATGGCTTGAAGAATTCGCCAAAATAGGGAAATAAAACTCCCAAGATGATTGAAAGAATAATTAGCAGATCAGTATTCTCAAAAAAGTGTGCGATTGACATTTACACTATGCATCTTGCAGCAATAAGGTTAAATATATTTGCAGCATACTTTTTGTAGGTTGGGAGATTGGCAGAAAAGAGCATATTAG
>PEXL01000047.1:7922-15228 GCA_002779065.1 Candidatus Diapherotrites archaeon CG08_land_8_20_14_0_20_34_12 | reverse complement strand
TTTTACACGCCGATTCCTGAAGGTTATAAACCAGGCAAAACAAAGTATGTTGTTGTCACTGGTTCTGTAATAAGTGGGATTGGCAAGGGAATGTTAACTTCCTCCCTTTGCAAATTGCTAGCAGATAGGGGGATGAATGTCGAGCCAATAAAACTTGAAGCCTATTTGAATGTTGATTCCGGCACATTAAATCCTTATAGGCATGGGGAAGTCTTTGTTTTGGATGATGGCACTGAAACAGACATGGATTTGGGTTCATATGAAAGATTTTTGAATAAAAATCTGGGAAAGGATAATTTTGTAACATCTGGAAGAATTTACCAGGAAATTATAAGGAAGGAAAGGGCTGGGGAATATTTGGGGAGGGATGTTCAGTTTGTTCCTCACGTAACCGGTGAAATCAAGGATGTTTTAAGAAAATTAGCAGTAAACAAAAAGCCTGATGTTATTCTGATTGAAATTGGCGGGACTGTTGGCGACTATGAAAATATGTTTGCCTTGGAAGCTATTCGTGAATTAATATATGAGGAAGGAAGGGAAAATGTTTGCTTCATAAATGTTACTTACATAATTGAGCCAAGTTCTTTGGGTGAGCATAAAAGCAAGGCAGCACAATTAGGGATTCGCCTGGTTATGGAAATGGGGATACAGCCAAATCTGCTTATTTGCAGATCTGAAACAAAAATTCCTGAAAAAATAAAGGAAAAAATAAGCCTAAGCTTAAATGTCCCTGTTGAATATGTTATTGGCGCGGAAAATATTTCTGAAATTTATGAATTGCCTTTATTTTTAAGGGAAAGAAATGTTGATGAATTAATTTTAAGGGTTTTAAAACTTGATAACAGATTCAAAAAGAATGGGAATGAAAAATTGACGGAATGGACCTCTAAAAATAAAATAAATATCAATGCAAAAGAGGTTACAATTGGAATCGCTGGAAAATATACTGGTTTGAAGGATTCTTACATTAGCATTTTGAAAGCCTTGGAGCATTGCCAAGGCCCGTTAAATGTTAAAACAAAGGTTGAATGGATTGAAACCACAAAGCTTGAAGAAAATGACAATGAAGAATTGGCAAAATTGAAAAAACTTGATGGAATTATTGTTCCTGGCGGTTTTGGGAAAAGAGGGATTGAAGGCAAAATAGCTTGTGCTAAATACTGCAGGGAAAATAATGTTCCTTATTTGGGTTTATGTTTAGGTTTCCAAATTGCGCTAATTGAAAATGCGAGGAATGTTTTGGGATTGAAGGATGCGCATAGCACAGAATTTGACCCGAATACAAAAAATCCAGTTATAGATCCTTTGCCTGAGCAGAAAAAGATTGAGGGATTAGGCGGAAATATGAGGTTAGGGGGGCAGGATGTTGAATTAAAGAAAGGGACAATTGCATTTGAAATACATGGTAAAAAAGACAAAATAAGGAGAAGATTCAGGCACAGGTATGAATGCAACCCAGCGTATATTGAAAGATTTGAAAAATCTGGAATAGTATTTTCCGGGAAAGCGCCAAACAGGCCGATCATGCAGATTTTGGAAATGCCAAAGCACAGATTCTTTATGGCCTCTCAGTTCCATCCTGAATTCACATCAAGGCCGTTATTGCCAGATGAAATGTTCTTGAATTTTGTAAAGGCCTGCACTGGAAAAAAATAAATTCTAATTAGTATTGCAGAACCTAGTGTGCAAAATATATTCGGCATCACTTGCTAAATTTTCTTTTTCATTTTGTGTCTGATAATTACTTGGCAAATAATTTACAAGCCAGTACTCAAGGTAGTATTGAATTGCCCAAGCACCCAGCTCATCAAGATTATTATCATTTGAACCACAGGTATGACCTACATCAATATGCCTTGCTTCATGAATAGCCAAAACAATAAGGTAAGCCATACCAGCTCCCATTACCCAATTAGCATCATAAGAGGCTCCAACAACTTCACCCTTTAGATTTATTACTCGCTCAGGATCGCAGCAAAAACTATACTCTGAAGAATTATTTATGTAAATCCCTTTTATGTTTCCCTTAAACCAATCATAAAGTGATTTGTCTGTCCATGGCAAAGGCTTTGAAAATTCAAGTGCATTCATCAGCCTCAACATTTGGTAAAGTGTTAATCTTGGATCCAATTTACCTGAAGGATAATTAGGGTTTATCCCATTCGCACAAGAATATTCCACAAATGCCTCATCTGAAGAGATATTGAAATCGTGTTCAAACCTGCTAATCTCTTCTTGGGTTGGACAATCCTGCAGCATATTATCAAGTAAGGGAATGTTCTCTTCAACCGCACAATCTTGTGGACAACTTTCTTCTGTTTCAGCACAAGGACATCCAATTGCTTGGCACACAATTTCTTGGCAGATACCATCCCCACACAGATCCTTGCATGTTTCCAATTTCTCCTTATTTTTAGGCTGCTCGTTGTCTGGCTTTTGTAACTGGTTTAAATCTGATTTTGGCTGAGTGATGGGGGGATTTGGTTTTGGTTCGTGAATGCAGCCACTGATTAAGATAATTGTAAAAATTATAAAAATAATGATTGAAATTAATAATTTATTATTCATAGTACCATCATGCGAGCAGCGCCATCGCATAAGGCAATGCAATTATTGTGCCAATTGTTCCGCCGATATTTGCATAAGCTGTTACAAGAAGAATGTGGGTAATCCTGTTATCATTAAGGTCAGCATATGAAGAAATATTTTTCAGGGTTTCAAAATCCTTTATCTGCGGAGCTTTTATTTTTGCTTCCATCAGGCCAGAAAACCATCCAACAGCTAATGCTGGGTGCAATGCAGTGAATGGTGCAGCCAAAAAGGAAACTGCAATTGATTTCCAATGCGCTTTTGCAATTAAAGCGCCGATTGCCGCCAGCAAACCATGGGCAATAAACCAAATCAAAAGAATATTTAATGTAACATCAAAACCTTTTGTGAAAAAGGCATACAAAACAAGTAAAATAAAAAACGCTGGAATGAAATATTTCAGAATTTTCATATAATTTGGGCTTTTCGGGGTTTTTTCTAAAGAAGAAATATCATAATTTATTTTTGAATGGCCTGTAAGAATATTTTTTATGCCTTCTAAATGCCCTGCCCCTAAAACACAGACAATTTTTTTAGCATTTATGTTGATGATTTTATTTGCAATATAATGGTCACGTTCATCTACCAAAACTTCTTTTACTGAAGGCATTTGCCTGCTTAATTCATTTATTAATTCTGAAACAACATCCTTCTTCTTCATTTCTTCAATTTTCTGCCTGTCAATCTTTTCTCCGGAAAATCCAAACATGCCGCCAATAACTGCATACAAAAGCTTGGCTTTTTCAATCAAGGACATTTTTGACATAGCTCTTTTCAATGTGATTTTAACATTGCGGTCAACAAGCGCAATTGGAATATTCATTGAAGAGGCAATAAGGATTGCTTCCTTCATCTCCGACCCGGGTTTAATTCCAATATCCTGGCCGAGTTTCTGCTGCATTGAAGCCAAAAGAATGTTGAACAAAAGCAGATATGTTTTGCCTTCTTTTATGGCTGTTGCAACATCAAGGTTTTGCCATTGGTCTGGATTCATTAATTGCAGCAGTCTTTCACTGTCTAATTCAACGCCGATTACATCAGGTTTTTCCAATTCAATAGTTTCTTTAACAAGAATAACACTCTCTTCGCTAATATGGGCTGTTCCAACAAGGATAATTTCCTTTCCAGGCAGAGAAATGCGCTCGATCATGGCATATCATCAAAAAATTTTTCTTTTTTCCAGAAGCCTGATTTTATTAATTTTGTGTAAATATGGAATTTTTTTGGGGAAAGTTTGCATAATGAAGAAATTTTATTTTTTGAGAATTTCTTGCGGAATTCTTCCAGAGAATTTGCCTCTGTTTCAACCAAAGCATTGCCAAATTCTGCAGGAAAATGCGCATCTGATCCTGCTGTCACGGATAACATATTTTCTTCAGCAAAATGCCTGGCTCTTTTATTTGGCCTGCCAGTATAACACCTGGAATTAAAACATTCTACTGCATGCACATTTTGTTTTAATAAATCAAGCTCTTTTGTTGGCGCCAATAATGGCGGCCTTGTGTAATCAAAGGGATGCGCTATTGAAATTAAAGCGCCCTGCGCTTTAAGGGCATCAAGAACTTCTTCGACTTCCCCAAATTTTATTTCTTCCTGCAAAAAATAAGCAAGAAGTTCACCCATCAAAGAGCCATTTCTGTAAATTTTAATTTCCTCACCATAAATAAGCGGGATTTTATACTGCAGATTTTCTTTTTTGAATTCATCCCAGCCTTGTGTGGAATTATGGTCAGTAATAGCAAAGCCTATTCCTTTTTTCTGGGCAATTTTTAAAAGCAATAACGGTTTATTCGCTGAATCCTTTGAATAATATGAATGCACGTGCAGGTCAAAAAGCATTTTTCCCCTCTAAAAGTTAAAATTCATTTATATCAAGAAGCATAAATAATTCAACAAAGATTATCTCTTGATAGACAGTAAAAGGCATTAATTTTTGGATTCATTTTTGGTCTTTTACTGTATAATTAGGCAAATACACTATATAAAAGTAATCGTGTGCAGAAAAAGCTGGCAAAAGATTAAGTAATATCGGCAATCTTTGATTCTTCATTTAATTCGAGAATCTCTTTTGGGGAAATCTCCAATGTTTGCTCTTCTGCTGTGGCAAATAACAACAAATCATGCTGTGCTGCTTTTTTGTCAAGAAGCAGAACCATTCCATAAATTGAAATTGGCGGCAAATATTCCAAGGAACAGCCGGTAATTGAAAGGCAGTTTTCTTCTGTCGCTTCTTGATAAATTCCGGCAATTGCTTTCTGCAATTTTTCAGCATTAATTTTGTCTTTTGCTAATTTAACAACCAAAACTGGAAATCCGTTTCTTGGGATAAATAATTTGCAGGAAGCACTGCTTTCATTTGACTTTCTAAAATGGAAAAGCCTAGCGTTCAGGGAATTTGATTCAATGAAATCTTCTAGCATATAAAAAATAAGAAATCAGTATATTAAAAGGTTTTGATACAGAAATTAATCTGATTAATTAGAAGCTAGCTATATCTTGCTAATTGAAATAGAAATAAAAAAATGAAAGGGAAATATCCCTTTCAAAAAATTCAGGAAATTATTTGCAGAGTTTTTTCAACTCTTCAACCTTATCTGTTCTTTCCCAAGTGAAATCAGGATCCTCTCTCCCGAAATGGCCATAGCAGGATGTTTTCCTGAAAATAGGCCTTCTCAAATTCAACTCGCGGATTATGGCTCCAGGGGTTAATGGGAATATTTTTCGGACAGCGTCATGGATTTTCATAGGATCTACTTTATTTGTTCCAAAGGTATCAATGAATACTGACAAAGGCTCCCTGCTTGCAATAGCATAGGATATTTGAATTTCACATCGGTCAGCCAATCCTGCCTTTACAATATTCTTTGCAGCATATCTTGCAGCATATGCCCCTGATTTGTCAACCTTTGTTGGGTCTTTGCCTGAATTATGACAAACAAACCCATTAGCTGTAAAGGTATGGGAAAATGGAATGTTTAAATCAAAGGTATGGGTGAATGAAGGAATCCTGTTTTTAATCTTGGAATAATAGTGGTTCATGAAATATAGTTCTTGAAGTTTTATAAAGTCAGGATCATCTTTTAGTAAATGTTCATAATACTCAATAAATTCCTTTAACTTTTCATAAGTAAGTTCTTTTGTTGCTTTCCCTTTGTTTTTTCTAGTAAAACGACCTATGCTACAAACATCTCTTTGTTGCTCTTTTAAAGGAAGTTTTCTAAACAAGCGGGTTATTCTTTGTCTCTGGTTTGGAATAATTCTAAGATCTCGTTTGTTTGGAAAAGCTCTTATTAATAGTTTGTGCTTACGCTCAAGATTAAAGCCAATATTTTCAATAAATGCTTGAACGCTTTGACTGCCTTTTATGGTTAAATTATAAAGAACATGCTTAGAGCTAATCTTTCTCTCTTCAATATACCCTGGTTTATTTCTTTTCACTTGAACAGCATAAATCCTCGAAATAATTCCAAAGTTAAGTAATAATAATTGAACCTCTTCAGCTAATCTGCGACTGGTTGTTGCTAGATGAATTCTTTTGGTTGTCTTGTTTCTGCCATCAATGCGAACACAGCCATCAGTGTCAAACAATCCTCTCAAAAATGCGGCACAGTTTCCTTTAGAGGCACTAAAAATGGATTTGGGAACAACCTTTTCATAAGATTTAGAATATGCCAGGCCAAGATGTTTTAAATAAGCCCTAAGTTCAACACCGCCAAGATATGCCCAATGGCCATAAATGTTTCCTTTCGCCCCAACCAATCTCTCAAAGGTCCCTTGGACGATATTTTTCATCTGTTCCTCACAGACGCAAATCTTTATGCAACCTTTATCAGTACAATCACCGTCACCTACCGCTAACCCCAAAAGATAAGCATAGTCATCTGTTAATTTGTCTGGAAAATTATACTTTTTTTTACGCCCCTCAGCTGTTCCTTTTTTATATTGGTATTTAAATATTGGAAGTTCGTCATTCCCGAATAATCTATTTTTCGTTTGGATTGGAACCCAATCATTTTCTTTAATTTCATCAATCCTTTTCCAAACATAGTTACCATCAGCATCTATTAATCTAATGCTGTGATTTAAAGTAGCTTCAAGCGAGTAACCATCGTTTGTTGTGATAAGTTCAGTAGGTTTCATGCCATTATCATACCATGCACCAGCAGGCATCGGGTGAACATCAGTCTTCACGAGCAATCCTTTTTCACCAACCTGGTGGCAGTCATCAATTCTCAATAATCCTTTTTCAGTATTAACAAGGGATGATCCTGCAAGACAAAATGCCCCTCCTCCATGATTCCCTATGCCGCCATAGGTATCCACAATTATTTTTCTGCCTGTACAACCTGAATCCCCGACCGGGCCGCCAATTACAAATCTGCCGGTATTGTTGATATAATATTTTGTATCTTTGTCAATCAGCTTACCGCAGGCAGGTTTTATTACATGCTCCTTAATGTCTTCCCTTAATTTATCAAGCTCGACATCAGGATCATGCTGTGCAGCAATTACAATTGAATCAATCCTTACTGGTTTATTGCCTAAATATTCCATGCTAACCTGTGTCTTGCCATCAGGCCTTAAATATGAAAGAATCTTTTTCTTCCTTACCTCAGCAAGGCGCATTGCTAATCTCTGTGCGTAATAATGCGGAGCAGGCATTAAGGTATCTGTTTCATTTGTTGCGTAACCTGACATCATTCCTTGATCTCCGGCA
>PEXL01000047.1:0-7902 GCA_002779065.1 Candidatus Diapherotrites archaeon CG08_land_8_20_14_0_20_34_12 | reverse complement strand
CTTTGTATTTACTCCCTGCGCAATATCCGGGCTTTGTTCATGGATTGCAACTAAAACTCCAACAGTGTGGTAATCAAGACCATATTCCGGCTTGTCATACCCTACTTCTGCCAAAACATTTCTTACGCATCTGTCAACGTTTACATAAGCAGTAGTTGTTATTTCACCAGTTACAATGATGAATCCCATTCCAGCCAGTGTCTCGCATGCAACCCTTGCTGGGGGATCCTGTTTTATTATTTCATCCAGGACAGAATCACTGATTTGGTCGCAGACCTTATCAGGATGGCCTTCTGTCATTGCTTCTGATGTGAAAATGAATTTTCCACTTCTCATTATAATACCCCCATTTAAGAAAAAGTAAAAAATCTAAAGATTTTTTACTGTTGTAAAATCAACAGATTTTACCTGAAATGATTCTTTTATGAATTTTAATAAAAAGAAAACAATACAAGTGTTTAAAAGGTTTAGAGTACAAAAATAAATTAATATGTTGCATAAAATATTCCTATTGGAATATTGGATTTTCAGATATTTGAAATTTATTGGTGAAAGATATGTTGCCAGAACTAAATGAAATAAAAAGAATGCGGGAAAGGTTGGGGTTAACTCAAAAAGAGCTTGCCAAGGAAAGCAATGTTTCACAATCCATGATTGCAAAAATCGAGGCTGAAAAAATTGTTCCAAGCTATGAAAATGCGAAACAGATATTTTTGGCTTTGGACAATTTCACAAACCAGAAATCATTGAAGGCAAAGGATGTGATGAAAACAAAAATTAAAATGATTAATCAGGGGGATAGTGTAAAAAAAGCAATTTCCCTGATGAAAGAAAATGGCATTTCACAATTGCCCGTGCTAAATGATGGAAAGAATGTTGGGGTGTTGTCTGAAAAGGACATTATTGATGCATTTAATAAAAATATAAAATTGAATTCAAAAACAAAGGTAGAGGAATTAATGGATGATGCCCTGCCATCAGTAAGCGAGGAAACACCAATAAAATTATTGTCAGATTTGCTTGATCATAATCAAGCAGTATTAATTTCAAAATCCGGAAAAATAATTGGGATTGTTACAAAATCTGATTTGCTGAAAAGCGTGTTGAAATAACCCTTTTTCAGGTTACTATTAGTCTTTTATATATTAATTCATTAACCGGACAAAACGAAAGGTATTTAAAGGAGAGTAGCACATAGTATTTATATCAAATTAATTAGAGTAAGTTAAAAAGTTAATGGGGGATTTGTAAATGAAGATTTTTTCCGGAAATCTGTCAAAATGGCTTATATTAGCCATGGCTTTGATTTTAGTAAGTTTTAATGCGTTTGCATTTAGTGCAGATGATGTTAAAGTAAGCAAAACAATATTTGTGAAGGGAGAGACTGATATTGTTGTGACTGTCCAAAATAATTCAAATGCAACAAAAGAACTTGATTTGGATTTTGTTGGGCCTGATTGGTTACAATATGAATTCATAAAGTATCCTGACGAAATTAAAAAATATGATAAAGCTACTTTTAAATTAAGATTAACTCCACTGGAAGAAAAATTATTAGGGAAACAATATTCCGGAAAATTAATTGTAATGCTCGACAACGAGACAGTGAAGAAAGACTTAGAAATAAGTTTCCTTTCTTCAGCTTCTGCAGAACAAACCCAACCAGATCCTAATGATAACGGAAATGGGGATAATTTGAATACTGGAAATACTCCATTCATTGTTTTAACAACCCAGGATATTGAATTGACAATTAATTTGGTATTATTGGCAATTATAGTAGTGTTAATGGTCGCACTTATTAGAAATATGAAAAAATAAAATGAGGGGGAAAACAAAATGAATCTGATAAATAAAATTTTAATAGGCTTGATTGCCTTATTGGTATTTTTGCCAATGGCAATGTCAGCTCCGCAATTAACAGGCAATGTAATATTGCCAAATGGCGGAGAATATTTAAGCGGAACATTTAATATCAAATACGCATGGAATTCTGCAAATGCAGAATATGCTACTAAAGTCATAGGCGGCCTTAGTTACTTTGATCCAACAAAAAGCGATCCTGCAACAATAATTGCATCGGATTTAAATTTGTTAAATCAGGCGAACTGTTTAGACTCGGACAATAAGCAAGAAACCCCTCAAGATTGCACTTATGTCTGGGACACAAAAACAGCAGCAGATGGAAGATATTTGTTAAGATTAACAATATTTTATTTTGACCAAGCAGATATGTGGCATGCATTAGAGGATGTAAGCAATGGAACATTTATTGTGGATAACACAAAACCGAATGCAATCACAAATTTGACTGCAACTGTTTTAGACAGCAATAGGGTTGAATTAAACTGGTCAGCAGTTCAAGATACTGGAAGCGGATTAAAGAATTATTATATCTATAAAAGTGAATCTGAGATAACTACAGCAAATTTCAAAACTTATCAAGTAGCACAAACCAATACATTAACAAACTATGTTGACACTACAGTCACAAACGGGAAAACTTACTATTATAGGGTAACATCAATTGACAATTCAGGAAATGAATCTGATTTATCAAATCAGACATCAGCAACAATAAACACAGCAGATATAACTAAACCATCAAAAACAACTGACTTAACATTAAATGCAACAGCAGATTACTTTGAATTGAATTGGAGCGATTCAACAGATGCAAGCGGAATTGATTATTATAAGGTATATAAAAGTGAATCTGAGATAAATTCAGACAATTATGCGAATGCATTTTTGACAAAAGCAACTACAAGCTATTATAAAGATAATGCAGTAGCGGTAGGGAAAACCTATTACTACAGGGTAACAGCAGTAGATAAAGCAGCAAATGAATCTGAATTATCCAATATAGTTAGCGGAAAGATTCCTGCCCCATATGGAACAACATTGATTGAGATAATTCCAACTGATGAACAGATAAATATGGGTTCAAACGCTACAGCAACAATTGTCTTTGGTTTGAAAAATAAAACCCCGGATAAGCAGTGCATGACCTTTAGCACAGAGGATAATACCTCATATATAAAAGAAACATTAACTGACCAGGAAATGTGCCTTAGCGGAAATGCACAGACAACTGTTTCAATGAATATAATTACAGAATATGCACAGCTTAGCGTGTATGAGGTAAAATTCAAATTGAAAATAGACAGCACATACGAAGACTTTGCATTGGTAAAAGTAACAGTTGGCCAGACTGCAAGCGTTGATATAATCTCAACATCAGGGCAGCAAATCTGCAAAGGAAATACTGAAAACATTAGCTTCAAGGTTGTAAATACAACTAATGAAGTAAAAACAATTAAATTGCATGCAACAAATGAAATGTTCATGCCTGTGCTTTCAGACAATGAAATTGAACTTGATGCTAAGGAAGAACAGGTAGTAAATGTAAAGATTTATACAAATTCAAGCACAGCATTCGGCTATCGTACAATTAAGATAGTTGGAAATATTGGGGCAGAGCACACTGAAGAAGATCTTTCATTTAATGTTGTTGATTGTTCTTCACAGAACAACACAAATGTAAACTTCAAGATAATTGCAGACACAAACTCCTGTTTCAATGTGGATAAGGACAAGGATTCGAACATAAATTTCCAGGTTAAGAATTTAACCTCCGGAAAAATAACTGTGAATTTACAGACATTTTCTGCAATTGAAACAAACGTGGTAAAAAGCATTACTATAGAAGCAAATGCAATTGCTGAATTGAAGCTTTTGGTAAAGCCAAAATTGAGCGATGCTGTTGGAACACAGAATATTGAAATATACGGATGGAACGGAACATACAATACTAAACAGACATTGTGTGTAAAGGTCCTGACAAAAGCAAAGAGCGATGTAGAATTAAAGAACAATAATTTAGTAATTGAAAGAAAGAAACAGGGAATCTATGTTTTGTTAATCAGAAATCTGGGAGACACAACACAGAACTATGAGGTAAATGTAAATGCACCTTACTCAAATATAGTTACAAGCATAAGCGATATAAACTTTAAATTGGAATCAAAGAAAGAGAAAGAGGTATTCATTGCAGTATCTCCGACAAAGGATGCAGCATTGGGTGATTATAATATTACTGCAGTAATAAAAGATGAAAATACTGAGGCCTTTGATTTGAAGTTTAAAGTAATTGAAGAAACACAGATGGCATTGGAATTTTATGCTTTCCCATCTAATGTTTACATTAACCAGAACAAGGATACTGTAGTAACAATAACTGTTGCTAACGAATCAAATACGGATCTTGAAAAGGTAAAGGTTTACTTAAAGGGCTTGCCAAAAGGCGTTTACGCACCTAGCTTTGAGGATACAATAGTAAAAGGAAAGACAAAGGAATTCAAGATGAAGATTAGCGTAGACAAGGATGTAGAGCCTGACCTTTATCAATTAAAATTGATAGCAGAAAAGGATAATGAAAAAGTTGAGGAAACAGTATGGTTAAAAGTAAAGCCAGAAAATGCGGATATGCAAGCAGATGTTAAAGTAGATAAAAAAGACGATGATTTGCTTAGCGGAATAAGCGGATTTGTAGGCTTTGCATCATCTTTCACATTGGGCGCAATATTGGTTGCTCTTGTGATAATCTTGGCAGTACTGTTATTTTATGTTAGAAAAAAGAAAGGGAGTGAATCAGATGACTATTAAGGCAATACTCCCAATTTTATTTATTTTAATTTTAGGAACAGTAAGCGCATTCTTGACATTTGGAAATACTAATGTTGAAGCAGATTGTTTTAACCCGGCAATAGCTGATTTCAAAATAAAAAATGTGGAAAATAGCACACAAACATATACCATTGAGGCTATTGAAGAAACTGCGGGATGGATTAACCTGAATGGCCAATGGGTTAAAGACAATAAAATGATATTCTCAATGGCACCAGGGGAAACAAAGGACCTTTATGGTTTCATAAAACCTTTGTGCAACACAGAACCAGGGAATTATATTGTCAGTTTGAAAATAAGTGAGAATAATAAAGTAAGCTTAAAGAATATTTCAGTCAATGTTTTGGATTCAAGAAAATTAATTCTTGCTTTGGGAACAGACAAGCAAGCAACTCAATGTGAAAAAGCAGAATTCCCGATCAGCGTGAAAAATAACAGCAAGGGAAATGAATTGGTTGAAATAATTGTTGAAGGATTGCCAGAAAACTGGACATCATACACTAAAGAATTCTTGCTTGAAAAAGGCCAAACTGTTGAAAATATTTTATTTGTTTTAGCGCCTTGCGATGCGGCTGTAAGGGATTATGACTTTGCAGTAACCGCAAGAATAAAGGGCACTAATTTCTATGATGAAAATAGTGCAAAATTCACTATCTTAGATGCACAGAATGTTGCAATTGAGGATAAAGCATTTACTGTCTGCAATGAATTGCAGGAGAACGGAACAATAATTGTCAAAAATCTTGGGTTGAAAAAGGATTTATTCCATTTCAAGGTTGAAGGCTTAAATAAAACATCGGTAAAAACCGCGGATTTAGAGTTAAATCCGGATGAAGAGATTGCTGTAAATATCTTGTTTGACAAAATTAGTGAAGTAGGAAAAGATAAAATAAAGTTTATAGTGCAGTCAATTACTTTTGATAAAGAATACTCAAAGATTTTAGATGTTAATAAGGAAAATTGTTATGATGCTGCCGTAGTTGTGCCTCCATTCAAAAAGGTATCAATAAAAGCAGGGAAAGAAAGGGTAGACAAAATAAAAATTAAGAATACAGGAACAAAAGACAATACTTTAACTTTAGAAGCCAAAGGGCCTAATTGGGCAACATCTATTCCTAAAAATGTTGAATTAGGAAGTAAGGAAATAGGTGAATTTTTCGTTTATTACAATCCGGCAATGGATATGCTGGACAGCGATTATAATGTAAAAATTACAGTAAGGGGGGAAGACTTCTATCAAACATTTAATGTTAATGTAATAGTTAGCGCTGCAAATACCTTTGTACAAGAGCCTGTGAAAATTGAAAGTTCATTGCAGGAAATCAGCAAGGACAATAAGATTAGTGCAACTATCCTATTGACAAATGATTCGAACACAAATGTTTTTGTTAAGAGCATTTCTGCTGAAGATTTAAACATCCTGTTTGAACCTACAACTATAATTATACCAAAAAATAGCAGCAAGGGGGTTAAGGTTACAATCTATCTCACTGAAATGCAAGATATAATAAAAGTTCCTTTGAAGATTGAAACTGATAAAGGATTAATTGAAAAGGAAATAGAGATAGACACAACAAACAAGAATATGTTATCCGTAGGATTATTTACTTTGTTTGATTCTGAGAATTTATTTACTTTTCCTTTAATTGCAGCAATTATTGTTGTACTATTGGTAATATTTATATTCTACAGAAAAGCAAGCAAGGTTGAAAGGGAAGATAGTTAATTCCCTTTTTTCTAATCTTTTTAAAATTATTTTTTTCCATTAGTAGCATACTGTTTTTAGTTGATTTAAAATAAACTCAAAAGTTTATTTCGTGCGCAGCTAATTTTAATAAACGTTTCATCCTCAAAGTTATTTATAATAGCTGCTGAGGGTTGGATTTGAAGCTAAATATAACTAGGCATATTTGTGAGAAATGCGATGCAAACTGCATGCAGAATTGCCCAAATAAACTTAAAATAGAGAACATTCTGTGCGAGCATTGCAGCCCAAGCAAAGCTGCATGTTTTAATGCTTGTGAAAGGCATGCGATCTTTGAATGTGCAAAAGGCATCTTGGCAATCGACAAGAAAAAATGCAATGGCTGTGGAAAATGCATTTATGCATGCAAACAAAATGCAATTCTGCTCGTGAATAATAAGGCTGAGAAATGCGATCTTTGTTTTTCAAAGGGATTTCAGATAGAATGCATAAAGAATTGCGCTAATTCTGCAATCCGGTTAGGAAGAAGCCAAGATGAAATAAAAACAGTTGAAGAATTGCTTGGCTGGAATCTTAAGGAAATAAAAATCAAAAGAACGATTAAACAAGATGATGATTATGAAGTTGGGCAGAACAGCAATGAAGAAAAAATATTTTTGATGAAAAATGTTCTTCCTGTTTCAGGGGAAGAAGCACATCTATTAAATTTTTTGATAAGAGAGTACAGGGCAATGCCAGCGCACAATATTGGACAATTCATTTACTGGCAGATGAAAAAGAGTAACATAGAATTAAATGAATCGCAAAAAGAAAATTTTTCAAAAATTATTGAAGCTGAAAGCTCTTCTTCAGGCATTTTAAAATTTCTGCTTGGGAATGGGGCACTTGAAGAAATTGCCTGCATAGGAACAGGCAAAGAAAATGAAATATTGGTGTATCATGCTGCCTTTGGGTGGTTAAAGACTAATTTATATTTCTCAAAAGAGGAAACAGTAAAAGAGCTTATCAACAAAATGGCGAGAATTAGCGGAAGAAGGCTTAGCTTAAAAAATCCGAAGATAAATGCTGTGCTTGAAAATGGCCACAGGTTAAATGCAAGCATGAATCCTATTGCATTCAGCGGGATAAATTTCACAATAAGGAAATTCAAGCAAAATCCTTTAACTCCGCTTGATTTAATTTCATTAAAAACAGCAAATGCTGAGGCACTTGCATTTCTTTGGATGGCTATAAGGACAAATTGCTCCCTGCTATTATGCGGCAATACCGGTTCTGGAAAAACTACAACATTAAATGCCTTGTTTGGATTTCTGCCAAAAGATGACAGAATAATTATAACAGAAGAAACCCCTGAAATAAATATTCCACAAAAGCATGTGATAAGGTTAAAGACATCTGAAAATATCTCAATGAAAGACATTATTGTGGAAACATTAAGGATGAGGCCTGATCGCGTAATTATAGGGGAAATAAGAAATAAGGATGAAGTAAATGCCTTTATGGATACT
>PEXL01000041.1:5087-5393 GCA_002779065.1 Candidatus Diapherotrites archaeon CG08_land_8_20_14_0_20_34_12 | reverse complement strand
TATTCGGTTTCCTTTATCTAATAAATCAACCAGTGCCATTGCAAGCCTGGTTTTCCCTGTTCCTGTTGCCATCTGAACTAATGCCAATCTATGTTCTTCTTCAAAATGCTCAGCAAGAATTTTCAAATTTAATATTAGTTTTGGCCTGTCAATTATTTTGTTATTTATTGGAATTTTCGTCAAATCTTTCCTATTTTTAAATAATTCCTTTCTTCTTGCCAAATCCTCCTGAGTAAAGGGGTCACTTATTTTTCTCTCAACACCATTTTGGTCAATAAATATCCATATTTCACCGTTGGTGAGAAA
>PEXL01000041.1:4920-5062 GCA_002779065.1 Candidatus Diapherotrites archaeon CG08_land_8_20_14_0_20_34_12 | reverse complement strand
ATTTCAATATCTTTAGCATAGGTTCGTGCCTGAATTCTTCCCTTTTCAGGATCTTTCGAATATCTTTTTGTTTCAATTATTGCTAGGGGAGTATTGTGCTCTGATAAAAGTAAATAATCAATGAATCGGTCTTCCCCCTTTT
>PEXL01000041.1:0-4859 GCA_002779065.1 Candidatus Diapherotrites archaeon CG08_land_8_20_14_0_20_34_12 | reverse complement strand
ATTGATTTCTTCCTTAATGTAGGCCGATTTCCAATTTGCTTTTTTTAACAATGGATCGATGATTTTTTTTCGGGTATGAAATTCTGACAAATATTCTGAATCATCGTTAAACATTGCTGGCATACATAGAAATACACAAAAAAGGATTTATTAAGAATTCCCTATGCTCTTTTGTCATTTAAAAACCAGCTTTCTTCCGCCTATTCCACATACTTCCCTCACCAAACCCTTTTATATCTCAGGCAAGGCAGTTTCTATAAGGTGGATTTATGGATATAACTTCAAAATGTATAATCAGCGGAACTTATGGCTTCGATTTGCGCAACTCAAATAAGTTTGCCATAATAGAGGTTGAAGGGAAAAATGGAGATATAATAAAGGTGAACAAGGCTGATGGAATTAAGTATGCTGAACTTTGGACAGCCTATGAATACCCGCATCATGATGAGCACCCGATAGTGGACAATAAAAATAAGGTAATTGTAATCGGCGGAAATGATAAAAAAAGTGCAAGGACCCTTTGCGTGATTGGAAAATAATTATCTGTTAGCTGTTTTGATGCTGTCTTTCAATTCTTCCAGAAGGCATATCTGCTGCCTTATCAGCTCATTCTGCTCGTCAATCTTTTTGTTCATCTTCCGCATCTGCAGAAAAATTTCAAGGCTCATGCTTCCCGCCGTTTGCTTTTGCCCAGCTTTCCATGAATTTGCTGAACTGCTGCAGGTCAAATCCCTTCTTCTCAAGTTCCTTGAAGTTATTGAGCATGCTGTGCATCATATTCAGGGCAGTGTCCTTTGTCTGCTCCAGCTCCATTGCCTTCTGCGGATCAATGACCAGAAAACATTTTTTGCAGTATTCTGCATTGCAGTCATTGAGGGTATTGCATCTTGGGCATTCTTTCGGCTTGTCCATCCTTTCAGCCCTTTTCTTTTCCCCATACCCTGAGGAAACCAGAAGCTCGTCCTTTATGTCCGACTGGACAAGCTTGACATAATTTGTCGGCTGGTTCGAGCTATGGCTCCAGCCGAAGTAAATCCTCAGGAATGCCTCATTTTTGCCCTGCTTTGCCATAAAGGTTGCCCTTGAATGCCTCAGGGCATGCAGGAAAACTGGTTTTTTAATATCTGCGGCAATAGCGGCCCTCCTGATGATCCTGAATGCCTGATCCCTCCGCAGGGGCCTGCCTCTTGTGATTTCCCAATTCATCCAGAGAGGGGCATCCTGTTCTTTTTTTCTTGGATGGACATTGATCCAGTCCATAAGTGCAGGGATTGATTCAATCAGATAGCAGTTTCTCTCGCCTGTTTTTCCGTTGACCTTGAAGCTTACAATCCTGTCGTCTATTTTGAGGTCGGATATTTTTATGCCCAAAAATTCCGAGATCCTGCATCCGCTTTCCCATAAACAGTATATGAGAGCCTTGTCCCTTGTATTTGAAATAGAACCGACAAGTTTCATAACCTCCTCTTTTGTGAGCACCTGCTCGGCATTCACCCTTGAATGATGCGGCTTGTGCACCTTAATCTGCGCAAATTCAAACGGGAGCTTTCCCTTGTAAAACCACGCAAAGAATCTTCTCAATTTAGCATAAGTTAGATGGACTGTATAGGGCTTTACCTGTTCCCTCCTGAAATCCAAAAAATCAATAACATCTTTCGCGGTGCACTTTTTCAGGCTTTTGTCTTTTGTGAAATCAAGGAACATTTTCAAAAAGGCGGCATAGTGCGACCTTGCGCCGAAATCAATTTCCTGCATGCGGAGATAATCCAGAAATTCCACAATAGTTTCCTTGTTCGCCCTGGAATAATTCCCGTTTTCGATTTTTTCTTTTGCAGACTCAAATGCCTGCTTATATGCAATATTCATCATCTATAGTTGTGTATAGAGCATATTAAAAATGTTGCACTTCCGCAACTATTCCCACTCAATCGTCGCTGGCGGTTTATTAGTAACATCATAGAAAACAGCTGAAATTCCTTTCAATTTCATCAGCCTGTTTGCAATCTTGTCCAGTATTTTTGGATTCATTCTGTAAAAATTAGCGGTCATGGCTTCTGTACTTTCTATTGCCCTAATTACAACAGCTTCTTTTTTGCCATTTACTTTTACCGGCAATAATACAACCGGGCATTGCCATATTTCATAATATATCTTGTTTTTCTCAAGCTCCTCGCGGACTATTGCATCAGCATTTCTCAATAAAGAAACCCTTTCTTCTGTTAATTTTCCTTCAATCAGTTCAATTGAATCAACCTTTTGTGGTTCAACAGAATATACTGCCCTATTAATATTAAATATTTCATTTGTCAGCTTTGTGCTTATCTGCCCAAGTTTTTCCCAATCTAATTTTCCCGAAAGCAGAACCGCATGCCTGTATGTCCTTGAATCTCCCTGAACCCCAACACTTTTCAAAGGCAATATTTTTCCTTTATATCCTGTTCCTTTCAATTTTTTCTCAGCTAATTTTTCTGTTTTCAGAATTGCTTCTTCTAATTCACCATTTGAACATAAAACCCTTATTGCCAATCCTGGGCCAGGGAATGGGTGTTTCCATAAAATTTTTTCCGGCAATCCCAATTTCTTGCCTAATTTTCTTACCTCATCTTTGTAAAGCATCTCTAAGGGCTCAATTAAATGCCCTTTTTCAATCAGTTCAATTATCTGCTCTACCCTATTGTGATGGGTTTTAATTTTGTCCGCATGCTTAGTTCTTGCACTTTCAATTGTATCAGGATAAATAGTTCCCTGGCAAAGCACCCATTCCTCAGGATTCATATTCAGCATTTTCAATTTTTTATCTTTAACAATAAGGAATAGCTCCCCAATCATAATCCTTTTATCCTCAGGATTTATTATTCCGCAAAGAGCTTCCATGAATTCTTTTTTAGCATCAATAATCTGCAATTTGCAATAGCCCAATTTATCCAGTGCTTTTCGCACTTCTTTAGCTTCATTCTTTCTCATAAATCCATGATCAACATGGAAAGCCAATATTTTATCAGGCCCTAAAGCCTTGCTTAAAATTGCCAAGCAAACAGTACTGTCAACTCCGCCAGAAGCTAATACCAAAACCTTTTTTACTCCAACCTGTTTTTTAATCTCTTCAATTTTTCCCTCAAGGAAATTGTCCATGCTCCAAGTTCTTTTGCATTGGCTGATTTTTATAAAATTTTCAAGTATTTTCATCCCTTTTTTTGTATGCACTACCTCTGGATGGAACTGTACCCCATAAATTTTCTTTTCAGAATTTCCCATCGCAGAAATTTTACAATTCTTTGTTGAACCAATTATTTCAAATCCTTCGGGAAGTTTGCTTACCGTATCCCCATGGCTCATCCAGACAATCTGCCTTTTATCCAATCCCTTAAATAATTCATTTTCCCTTACAATGTCAAGCTCAGCAATTCCATACTCCTTCTTTTCCCCTCTTTCTACATTGCCTTTTAATGAATAAGCAAGCAATTGATGCCCATAACAGATGCCTAAAACAGGAATTCCCAATTCTAGCAGCTTTTTCTCGATTTTTGGGGCATTTCCTTCATAAACCGAATTTGGCCCGCCGCTTAAAATAATGCCTTTTGCCCCCTTGTACTCATTTACAGGGCTTTCAGGCAGTTTTATCTCTGAATATACGCCTAAATCACGAATTCGGCGTGCGATTAAATTAGCATATTGTCCGCCAAAATCAACTACAATAATTCTCTCCTGCGGCATATTATTACCTTGACCAATCTGCTTTTTAAGAGAAGCTTGGGAGGGTCGCCTATAGAAGAAATAGCCCTTCATGAGGAAGAACATGTCAGAATACTGCTTAATAGAGCTGTTGTTGCTCCAAAATTGCGTTCCTTGCCTGCTTTAAAAAAATAATCTATCAAGAGTTACTATCCCGTTATCTTGCAAGAGTAAGAAAGAAATAATTCTTGAAAATTTAAAAAAACCAAAACTATTTTTCCTTCTGAAATTTCTTTTTTGAAAAAATTATGTCTGCTCAGGAAATATATTTAAACCCATTTGCTAATTAATAATATTGTGTGTTGGGAGTGGAGGGATAAGTTATACTGCTGAGCAGTTCCCTGACTTGTCCCTCAAAACATTTACTTTCGCCTTTTTTTCTCTTTTAATTTTATTTCTACTTTTGATATAATTATTCTTAAAAAGAAAATACTTCTAATTTACATATTTTTCAGTTGAAGAATGTTGGCAAAAGCCTTTTATATGCAGAAAACACAACTGATATAAGGAGGGGTTTTTTATGGAGGTTGTAGAGGCAAGTATTTCCGGCGCTCGTTGCGGTCCTTTTGATCATAGTGGAGGACATGATGAGCCATATTCAAAAGGGGCTTTTGGTTCTGGAATTACTCTAACTATTATCATAAAGGGGGATAGCACAGATGAAGACCGGATTAGAAAATTAAGGGATGAAATTTTAGGATTAGTCCACCATATTTAATTTTTTGCAAAAAGTTTTCTTTTTGCCTGCTTTTTTAAGATAACTCTATAGATTTTTGGGTTGTAGTACTGTTTTAATAAGTTTATGAGCATTTGTTTTTTTGAATCCTAGTATCCTTTGGTTCTTTTCTTTGAACCGCAGGGCCTTTCTTTTCTTGTAAGAAAAGAAAGGGGTTGTTGGTGGGATGGCGGAGCCCGGTTAAACGCGCCAGCCTTGAGCCGCCCTTTTTCTTTTCTTTGCTAAAGAAAAGAAAAAGTGTAGGTTGCCCAAAAAGAAAAGAAATAATATTTAAGAATAATTAAGGCAATCTTTTGTGCATGTGAGCTGGTTCTCGCAAGAGAGCACGAGTTCAAATCTCGTTCCCACCGATTCCGCCTTTTCTTCTTTTCTTTTAAAAAGAAAAGAAGAA
>PEXL01000059.1:17984-23461 GCA_002779065.1 Candidatus Diapherotrites archaeon CG08_land_8_20_14_0_20_34_12 | reverse complement strand
GGATGCTCAGGCAATATAGTTAGATACTGCGTGGTGCGAAGCACCCGCAGAGTCTATCAGGGTCATAGGGGCGGAGCCCCTATTGTCATTTCTCCTTATTTAAGGTAATATATCTTGTTCCCTTTTTTGATTTTTTCTTTTTTAGAATGCCTTTCAAGATAATGTATTGTGCTTTTTGGCACTCCCAGTATCTTTTCTATTTCCCTTAATGGCCTATAATCTTTCCTCATCTCCGCAATCTTTTTCATGTCATTCATGTCTATTTCAATAGCCCTGCCTCTGTGGCTTTCCCTGTGAATGGAAATGCCTTCTTTGGAAAGAATTTTTTTAACTTTAGATGAAAGCCTTTGCTCGCATGATTTGCTTGCACAGATTTTCTTGAGATGTTTGCATTTTTTCAGCAATTTCATCAATGCCTTTGCCTTTATCGGCCTAGCGAAAATAATAGCATCGCTATCAGGCATTACATTTGCAATATCTTTTTCACAATAAATTATATTCCTCATATTTCTACCTCTGCAATATTTTTAATTGAGTTTTTCCAGGCCTCAATTACTTTTTCAAACAATGAATTGAATCTTTTTTTCAATTCATAAAAAACATCCAATATTTTTTGCTTTTTTATCTCTTTTATTTCTTCAATACTTGTTTCTTTTGTGCCCGCTAGTTCTTTTTGTCCAACAATTAAGACATTAGTTTGCTGTGGCAATATAATATCATAAGCATTTGCATTATTTAAACAATCCTTTAAAGCCTGCAAAGATTTTAGATAGCAAGGCTGTTCAGTTACTCCCAAAACTGCATTTATTTTATCATAAACCTTGCCTTCAGAATCCATACTTTCCTTTATTTCAACAAATTCGCGATATGCCTTTTGCAATTCATACAATCCGTGATCCATAACATATTTTTTTGCATACAGTTCTCCATAGCCATAACTAAAAGCTCTTTTATCTGAGATTGAAGGATCCCAATCAATCATAAATGTGCGGTCATTAACATAATAGTCCAATAGATCTTCGACATCTCCTTTAGGCAGAAGAGTAATTAGTTTATTTCCTTCAGCATATTGCACCTCACCATAAAACAATTTTGCATTATAAGCGCCAGCTTTTTTCAAAGCAATAGATTCAATCATTTTGGCTATTCCTTCATCAAAGAAACTTGACTTCGTATTATTCCAGCGAAAAGCTAATTCATTAAATGAATGAACTGTCTCATGTATTGCTGTTATTATGCCCTCATTTGTTGCCCCTTGCTTATCATCAAATAATGACCTTTTGACAATCAAAACACCGCCAGGCATATGTGTTCCTTGGCTGTACTCATTCACTTCTTTTGCATAATCTTCATCATTCATTACCACAATTGGAAATCTTGAAAAAGCAGGCATTATTCCTAATACTAAAGGAATAATATCAAAATAATCCTGTGTCTCACTTAAATTTACTGTTTCCCCAAATAAAACATAGTGCTTGAAATAAAGCCCTTTATCTGAGTAACACAAATAGATATTTACAGGCCCCTCTCCCTTCACAGTTATTTTATTTTCAGAATAATATGTATCAAAGCCAGCAGATGCTTCAAATGAAATTATTTTATTTCCTTCAATATCTACTGTTGTTTCAGTGTCTTTTATCCCTGAAAAAGATAATTTAGAGCAATTTAACCCAAAATAACTTTTATCTACAATATCAGGCCATTTCATTTTAATATCTGCGATTTCTTTCTCCTTTGCGATGCTGTAATTTGTTTTGAATGTTAACTCCCCTTCATTTAAAGTATAATCCTTTATCTCTCCACCGCTGTCTTTTATGCTGATTATCCCCGCGGTTTCAGGAATCTGCATTTTGCTTTGGAATACATTTGCCGCATTTTCGCTTATTAGTTCAATTTGCATATTCACTTCTGCATTATTTTCAATTAGGTTGACATCATAGTTTAATGAAGCGAAAATTGTCTGTGTTATCATTAAAAAAAATAGAATTGTCCAAATATTTCGTATCCGCATGATTTAAATAAGAAGTAACTTATTTTAATAAGTATCCGCAGTGTTGCGGTTTTTTGTTAGCCTAGACATATGTTTTTCAATACTAGCATTTACTTTTATGTAATAAAAAGAAATTTATGTAATAAATGAAAAAACAGAATAGGATGATTATATGGTTTTTAAGATTGAAGGATTAGGTGCATGCAGAGAGGTAGGAAGAAGTGCCTTTGTTGTTGATGCAGGCGATAAAATTCTGTTGGATTATGGTGCAAAGATTGAACCTGAAAGAACTACCTATCCTTTGCCGGTAAAAACAAACCTAAATGCAATTGTGATAAGCCATGCACATTTGGATCATTCAGGATATTTGCCGCATTTATTTCTGACAGGAAATACCTTGTGTTATATGACTCAGCCAACCTTGGCAATTGCTGAGGTATTATGGAAAGACGCATTAAAAATAGCAGATATTGAAAGCAAGGAAATAAAATATTCTAAGCAAGAAATAGAGCACACAAAAACATTTACATTTCTCGCATTATACCGCAGGCATTTGAATATTACAAAACACATGTCAATGGAATTCTATGATGCAGGCCATATTATTGGCTCGGCAATGGTAAAATTAATGCACAAAAATAAGAGCCTTTTATATACCGGTGATTTTAATCCCCTGCCAACAAGGATGTTAGCCGGGGCAGATACAAATTTGGAAGCAGATTATGTTATTAGTGAATCAACATATGGAACAACAAACCACCCTCCAAGGGAACAGACTGAAAAGGAATTTGTTGATGCAATAAATGAAACATTAGATAAAGGAGGAATAGCTTTAGTGCCAGCGTTTGCAGTAAGCAGATCGCAAGAACTAATTGAAATTTTATACAGCTATAAAGTAAATGCAGATGTTTACCTTGACGGCATGGGCCAAAAAATATTTGACATTACCTTAGCGCATAGTGAATATTTGAAAGATCCAAGAACACTGAAAAAAGCAATGCAAAATTGTGTTTTTGTCCAGAATGAAAGGCAGAGGGCTAAATTATTAAAAAACCCCTGTGTTGTTGTAAGTAGTGCAGGTATGCTGGCAGGCGGCCCTGCTTTGTATTATTTAAAAAGAATGTATAATGATCCAAAATCAAGTGTTTATTTAACTGGTTATCAGGTAGAAAAAACCCCTGGAAGGCAATTGATTGAAAAAGGCACAATTGGCATTAAAGGCGAAGAGGTAAGGGTTACTGCTGATGTAAGAAAGTTTGATTTCTCAGCACATGCTGATAAAAATAGCATGCTCGCATGTTATAAAAAATGGAATCCAGAGAAAATTTTGCTTGTGCATGGTGACCCGCAAACAATGGACCCATTTGCCGAATTGATTAAGCAAGAATTAGGGATAGAAACAAGTACTCTTGAAGCAGGAAAAGCAATAAAATTGTGAAATTAATACTTATTCTAAAGCACGCTATTATTGAATGATTTTTATGTTAGAAAGATTTTGCCCAAAATGTGGTTCAACTGAAGGCCCATTTGTTGAAGGATTTTGTAAAAATTGTTATTTGCAGGACCATAAAATGCTTGAAATTCCAGATAAATTTGAAATATTATTCTGCAAAAAATGCGATCGCATTAAATTGAAAAATGTCTGGTTGAAATATGAAAATACTGATGCAATAGCAGAATATTTGCTCCATAAGTTGAAGATGGAAGATTTAAGAAAAGCCGATTTTAAAATAAAATTCATGCCGCTGAAAGAAAATTATTTATCTGCAAAAATCACAGTTAAAGGAATCTTTAAAGGATTGCCGGTTTTGATTGAAAAAGATACTGAGATAAAATTATCAAAAACTAACTGCCCTGACTGTTCTAGGATTGCAGGCGGTTATTTTGAAGGAATATTGCAAGTAAGGTCTGATAACCCAAATAAAATTGAAAGAGCAAAGAGATTTGTTGATTTATTTTTGAAAAGGCAAAAAGACGATCCTTTGGCAAAAATCATAAAAAGAATATCTTTGCCAAATGGTTTTGATTACTATGTTGGCTCAAAAAGGGTAGTATTTCAATTAGCCAGAGAATTAAAAGCAGAGTTTGAAGGAAGAATGGGTACTTCTAATACTTTAATGGGTTTGAAAGAAGGCCAAGAAATAAAAAGATTGACTGTTTGTGTCAGATTTGATGAAGAAGGCAAAGAGTAAATCAATAAGTTAATTATATTTCGATTTCAGAATTAGTTTCTTTTGGATACAACTAAAATCCAGAGGATTTTAGTGTACAGTAAAATTCCTTCGGAATTTTACTTGTAATACCTAGCCTCTTCTTTTCTAAAGAAAAGGCTTGGTTAGGTTTCGAATTTCTGCAAATCCTTAGCAATATCTGCAAGTGGCTTGGCAGTTATAAGCAAAGGAATCTTTTCACTTTCAGCAATTTTAATTGCAACAGCATCTATTTCTTCAGGCTTTTTTGGGGTGTGCAAAACAATAATTGCAGGATTCATGTTTGTGCTGAATTTGCTGATCTTTACCGCAATTAATGGGCTTCTCCCGGTTTCAACCTGCTCAAATATTAAAGCTCTTTCCGGTGTTTTTCCATATAGGTGCATGTATTCATGCACAGGCACTTTTATTATGACCTTAAGTGAGTCAATAATTGTGTACCCATAAATATTTGTTTCTTGCAATTTTGATTCATTCGCCAAGCAAATGCCGTTTATCATCTGCATGAAATCAGTTCCTTTTACTGATTTTAAAAATTCGTGTATTTCAAATGTATCAAAGCTTGGTTCAAAATCTTTCTCTAATTGTTTAATTATCTTGCCGCCTCTTTTCCCATCAATTTCAATAATAGTATTCACGAATCTGCTTACAACATTAATTCCGGGGTTTTTTCTTCTTCCTCCTTCATAATCGCTTATGGTTGAAGGGCTTATCTTCAATTCTTTAGCCAAATCAGTCTGAGTAATATTGAAGATTTCTCGCCATTTCTTTATGCTGCCCCCAGGGTCTCTGCTTAATGATATCTCACCAGCAATTGTGGATGGTAATTTCTCAAGCATATAGTAATCCTAGGAATACTTATTTAAATAAGTTTCGTCAAGTGCCAAACAAAGCATCTGCAAGAGCCTAAAAGGCATTTTTTAGTACGTAAAACCCAGCAGATTTTCTCAAATATCTGCCATTTTTGCAGAGTATTTTCTTTAATTTTGAATATGCTTGAATAACTTTTTTTTGTTTTATCAATAAATACTGCTTTTCATCCTCTGGATTCTGCAGTTTTTCATTATGTTTTTTATTGTAAAAATCAATAACCTTCTGCTCACCAATTATTTTTGATAATCCTTTGCCATCTCGCAAAAAACAGCTGCAGGTTTTAGTTCATATACTTCATTAACTGTCTTCTCAAAGCTTTCTTTAGTGTCTCCCAAGAATCCGCGAACAATAGTTACTCCTTGTTTTATCCCTGATTTATTTATCTTTTCCAGCATTTTCTTTAT
>PEXL01000059.1:0-17915 GCA_002779065.1 Candidatus Diapherotrites archaeon CG08_land_8_20_14_0_20_34_12 | reverse complement strand
ATTCATCATCTAAATAGTCATATCTTGTTTGGCAGCCATATTTCAAATTTATGCCCTTTTTCCTCAATTTTACCATTTCATTTAGCAATTTTACTGTCCTTTCCCTGTCCAAGCTGAATGTTAAATCTTCAAAAAATACTGCATTAAATCCAAAAGCAGTTGCAAGGACTGTTGATGAATTAGAAAACATTGGCGAGGTAAGGATATTCAATATAAATAAATTCAAGCCCGAGGATAAGCCTTACAATTTAACAGAAAAGCAGTGGTCTGCAATTAAAATAGCCTTGAATGAGGGTTATTATTCTTGGCCGAGAAAAGTTACTTTAGAACAATTGGCCTGTAAAGCAGAAATGCCGATGCGGACTTATCACGATTTATTAAGAAGGGCAGAAGCCAAAACCATGCCGCAGCTTTTAAAGACAGCCTGATTTTAATTGTCTATTTTTTAGCCCCAAGAGGGAGTTGAACCCTCAACCCCCACTTTACGAAAGTGATGCTCTGCCATTGAGCTATTGGGGCAAAACCCTTTTCTCTTTTGTGAAAAGAGAAAAGTCTTTTATGGTCAAAAGAGAAAACCAGTTGTGTAATAAACAAATAGCTACTGAGACAATAAAAGCCTATTTTATCGTGCCAAATTCTGCTTTTCCCAAAGATAAGCGCCAGAGCAATTCCGGCAAATCATTTATTTTTACTCTTTTCTGTTCCATTGAGGTTCTTTCCCTCAATGTTACTGTGCTATCTTTCATTGTGTCATAATCAATTGTAATAACATATTTTACACCGATTTCATCCACTCTTGCATATCTTCTTCCAATACTTGCTTTTTCATCAAAAACAGCATCAAATCCATAATCCTCAATTAATTCAAGAACTTCCTTTCCTTTTTCAAGCAGGCCATCTTTTTTCACCAATGGAAAAACAGCAACAGTGTAAGGGCTTATTGCAGTTGGCAGGTCAAGGAATATTCTTTCCTCAGAACCTCTTTTCTCCTGCCTGTAACAAGCATCCAAAACAGCATACAATGTTCTGTCAACACCAGCAGAAATTTCAAAAACATGCGGCATTATTTTCTTGCCTTCAATATTAACCGATAAATCCTGCTTGCTTCCTTTAGAATGCCCTGCTAAATCATAATCTGTCCTATAATTGCATGCGATAATTTCAACCCAACCCAAGCTTGTTTGCACTTCAAAATCCCAGGTTTCTTTTGCATAAAAAGCTCTTTCATCTTTATCCAATTCCCTAAATCGCATATTTTCAATCTTAAATCCGTATTTCTCATATAATTTTTGCACTTTTGCAAGGCAGTATGCAATTAATTTTCCAGACATTAGTTTCTTTTCAACCGCTTCTTTGCATGAAACCTTTTCAACCTCTTTTTTTCCTAACCTCAAAAGATTTAATTTATAATTCTCAACAGAATCCCAATTTTCAATTTCATTTATTTTATCCAAATCAAAAAATATCTCAATCTCCATCTGCCCAAGTTCCCTTTCCCTCAACAGAGTGTTTCTGGGCGCAATCTCATTCCTGAAAGAAGAACCTACTTGGGCAATTCCCAACGGTAAGGTTTCTCTTGCAGCTTTAAAGACGCGGGGAAAATCCAGGAAAATATTCTGGCAGGTTTCAGGCCTTAAATAACCGACATTTTCGCCTGTAGCCCCAACATCTACCTTAATCATCATGTTGAATTTTTTTACTTCACTGAAATCATTGCTTTTGCATTTTGTGCATTTAATCTCGTGTTTCTTAATTAAATTTCCTAATTCCTGAGTTGACATAGATTCAGGGATTATTTCTTTAGTATGGTCCGCAATTAGATTATCCGCCCTGAATAATGATTTGCATTTATTGCACTGAACAATAGGATCATTAAAATTATCTAAATGCCCACTTGCCTTAAATGCAGCTTCCGGCAGAATTTGAGAACCAGAGATTTCAACAAAACCTTCTCTTTCAACAAGTTCTTTTCTCCAAAATTCCACTATTTTTCTCCTTATCCTTTGGCCAATAGGTCCAAAGTCCCAAAAACCTGCCAATCCGCCATAAATTTCAGCAGTTGGGAAGTAAAGCATCCTTCTTAATGCTAAATTTGTAATATCCTCATGCGCCATAAAATCAACTTATTAGTTTATTAGTAATATACTAAGTACTTTGAATAGGCTTTTTAATATTGTGCATCTTTAATATTTCTGCTAAGAAGAGTTGGTAGTATGGCAAAATTGCCAGTAATATCATCCAAGGACTTATGTAAAGTACTTTGTTTGATTGGCTATAGGATTGATCATCAGAAAGGAAGCCATTTGGTTTTGATTAAAGAAGGAATTGGTAGGTTGGTTGTGTCTGTTAGAAATAATATGGCAAAAGGGACTTTAAGGGCAATATTGCGCCAAGCAGGCTTATCCTTAGAAGATCTTTTAAGGTTCTTGGAGAAGATTTAAAATGGGTATTAATGATATAGTTAATGGTAATACAATGTCTTTTAATGTTTTAATTTCAAAGGATAAAGAAGGCATTTTCGTAGCAGAATGTTTAGATTTACCAGGTTGTATCTCTGATGGCAAAACAAAGAAAGAAGCAATTGGCAATATAAAAGAAGCTATTGAAGCATATTTAGAAAGCATGGAAAAACATAGGGAAGAATTGCTAAGCAGAAAAGTTGAAATAATTTCAATTAATGTTTAATTTAAGTGATTTTTAATGGCTAATTTGGAAAAATTAAGGTCAAAATTCATTACTGAAACAAAGAAGAAGGTAAAAGAGACCTATGAAAGAAGAGACAATCACATAATTAGGGCAGTAAGTGCATTAAACCAATTGGATGAAATATTCAATCTGCTTTTCGAGCAAATAAGTGAATGGTATTCAATGCATTTCCCTGAGCTTGAAAAAGAACTAAATTCTAATGATATGTACCTTAAATTAATTGAAGGCATTGGATTAAGAAAAGATTTTGCTGAAGAAAATATTTCAGCCATTTACAAAAATATAGAAGCGTCAAAAAATATAGAAAAGCTTGCAAAAGAAAGCATCGGTTCTGAGATGGAAGAAGCAGATTTGGCAAGAATAAAAGCAATGTGCACTTTAGGATTAAGTTTGAAGGTGGAGAGAGATGCAGAAGCCGCTTATATTGATACTGAAATGAAAAAATTATTGCCAAATTTTTCTAAATTAGCAGGAACCTTAATTGGGGCAAAGATGCTTGCAATAGTTGGTTCTTTAGAGCGTTTGATTAAAATGCCTGCATCAACAGTTCAAATACTTGGGGCGGAAAAGGCATTATTCCAGCATTTGAAAACAGGAAGTAAGCCCCCAAAATACGGTTTGCTATATCAGCATCCTATGGTAAAAAAAGCAAGGCCGGACCATAAAGGCAAGGTAGCAAGAATGTTAGCAGCAAAACTTTCTTTGGCTTTAAAGGTTGATTATTTCACAAAAAGGGATATTTCTAGTGAATTAGAATTAGATTTGATTGAAAAAACAAAAGGATTGTAGTTACTTATTTTGATTTTTATGTCAGGTTTTAGGCAATTATTCAATGGCATATTTTTGGTTAATGGCAGAATTTGCACCAAGAATTTAGTGCAAGGCATAAATGTTTATGGAGAACGGCTTTTCTCAGAAAACGGTTCTGAATACAGGGAATGGGTTCCATTCAGGTCAAAATTAGCTGCAGCAGTAAAAAAGAACCTTAAAACAGTGCCAATTAATAATGCTGCAAAAGTCCTTTACCTGGGAATTGCCGAGGGCACAACAGCCTCGCATGTTTCTGATATCATTGGCAATGATGGATTAATTGTTGGGATAGATATCAGTGAAAAAACCATGAGAAAACTCCTGGGGATTTGCGAGCAAAGAAAAAATATTATTCCAATAATTGCTGATGCAAATCAGCCAGATAGGTATGTTGAATCTTTAGAACATATAAAATTTGATATAATTTTCCAGGATGTCTCACAAAAGAATCAAGTAGATATACTGCGGAAAAATGCAGAGATTTTTCTGAAGCCGAATGGCTTTGCTTTGTTGGCATTGAAAGCAAAGAGCATTTCCTCTACCTCAAATGTGAAAAATATATTTGAAGTCCAGGAAATAGAATTAAAGAAGCATTTTAAGATAATTGAAAGAGTAAATCTAGAGCCATTTGAAAAAGACCATATGTTCTATGTTTTACAAAAATTGTGATAAAATGTTTGAGTTAAGAAGAAAGGTTTTTCACATTCTTTTTGGAACTTTTTTTATATTTTTGGCAATTTTTGTCCCATCATATGTTCCCGCAATACTTTCGCTTATTTTATTAGTGTTGGGTTTTTATATTTCAGAAAAAGGCATTGATAAATTCCCAATAATTACGCTATTTTTAGGGAAAATGCAAAGAGAGCATGAGAAAGAAACACCCGGAAGGGCAATGCTTCTATTTGTTTTAAGTATTTTCCTTTTATTCTTGATAGATTCTTTCTTAGGGCAAAAGAGAATGCTTATTGCTTCTTTATGCCTTTTAACTTATGCTGACGGTTTTGCAACAATAATTGGCAGGAAGTTGGGCAGATACAAAATCACAAGCAAAAAAACATATGAAGGAACAATGTTCTTTTTTTTAATTTCATTTGTTTTTTTAGGAACACTATACCCGCAAAAAATAGGCCTGGCTTTTTTAGTTACTTTCCTGTGCACAATAATTGAGCTCTTGCCAATTGAAGATAACCTAAGCGTTCCCTTATCCTGTTATTTTTTACTCTATTTTTCCAAATTCCTTTTTTAAGAAAAGAGCATCTACCTCTACATTAGGGCTTTCCCCAATTACTATGCCTTTAATTTTGAATTCCTTAAATACACTTAATAAATCAGCATAATTCATGTCAGATTCCCTGAGATTCAAATGATTTTTTTCCCCTTTGTCCCCATAATTTATTCCGGAGAGGTGTATATGCATATTATTCAGGCCTTCTCTTCCCAGCTTATTCTCAACCAGCCTAAGCAAGTCATTGAATTCATCATAAGTATTATTTGCCTGCGTTCTTGCATGCAGGTGTGAAAAATCAATGCAAGGCATTACATTTTCAATCTCTTGGCTTAATTTCAAAATTTCCTCAAGAGTGCCAAATTGTGCCCTTTTACCTGTTGTTTCTGGCCTTACCCAAATATCATAGCCTTTATCCTTCAATTTCTTTGTTACCTCTTTCAAAGAATCCTTCACTTTTTCATAAACACTTTTTGGTTCTTGTTTCATATAATATGCGGCATGGAAGCACATGCTGTATGCTCCGCACAAATAAGCAATCTTTGCTGCGTGCATTATCCTATTTTTGCTTGCCTCAATCTTTTCCCTTTCTTCTGCATTCAAATTTATGTAATATTGCCCGTGGCAGGTTAATATCACATTTTCTTTTTCTGCTATTTTTTTTATTTCAGGTGCTTTATCTTCGTTAATATTTACATTTCTTACAAACTCTAATTCCATTGCATCTAATCCTAATTCATGTACTTTTTTAATCCCATTTTCAGTGCTCGGATTTTCAGTCCTTAATGGAATCCCCGAAGTGCCAAAATTCAATTTTGAAGGCTTTATCATCATACCAATCCTTTAATCAAATTCAAATAACCTAAACTTAATAAATATTGAACCTATTATATTATTAGTCTTGGTTTTAACATGCCCTTTACGATAATTCACGGAATTATCTCATATCTTGCAGTAAGGTATTTCTCCAAAGATAAAAATATTTTAAGATTGGCATTTTTAGGTGGTTTAGCTCCGGACATTGATGGCTACCCTCTTTTGCTTGGCGATTTTGACCTTTACAGAAAAATTCATCATGAATGGCTGCATCCGCCAATTTACGGGTTGCTGTTTGGAATTTTCTTCTCGGCAATTTTCTACCTTTACTGCAAAAAGAAGAATATTAAATTCAATTATTTTGCAGGGATTTTTGTTTTCTTTATTGGATATTTGCTGCATTCAGTTGTAGACATTATAACAAGTGATTGGGCAATAAATTTCATTTATCCTTTTGGAAATATGTATCTTGGAGATATTTTAAATATAAAAAATTATTTCCTTATGAATGCCCTTGATTTATTTATTGTTTTCCTTGCTATTATTTGCTTAGCCTATTTCTATACAAAAGACAAAAATGTGTTTTTTGAATTGTTCAACTTTAAGTAGAATGCTAACGGACCCGCTGGGATTCGAACCCAGGACCTCTTCCTTGCCCAACCCTTTTCTTTTTCTTTTTAAGAAAAAGAAAAGGTCTAGGGCTACCCCAAAAGAAAAAGAGTTTTTTTAAATATAATTTTTTAGTTTTCTTTTTGGATACAACTAAAATCCCTTAGATTTTAGTGTACAGTAAAATTCCTTTGGAATTTTACTTGTAATCCCTAGCCTTTTTCTTTTCCTAAAAGAAAAAGGCTTGGTTTAGGAGGGAATTGCTCTGATTCCAGACTGAGCTACGGGTCCAGTTGCTCCTAACTGTTCTAACAAATATGCTGCCCAAAATATTAAAAATAGCTGCCTTTAGCTTCCGGCATTTATAAAGACAGTAAACTCTTGTACCTCTGTTTTTTCATTAACCGGATTTTTATAAGACATGTTTATTTTACAAAATGCTTTTCTATCCCCCTCTTCTAAAATTGCAACTTCTTTTGGTGCTGAAACAGTGTAATATAAGTTGCTATTCTTTTCTCCTTTTTTCAAACTTTTGATGTTATTTCCTGACTCAAATTTAAACCAGTCCTCACTACATTCATCCTTATTTGAAACGTTAAAGGTAATGGGGGTTTCAATATCCACATCACTATTATTTGTTATTATTATCTTTTTAGTTTGTGAAGGATATTTATTTCCATTAAATTTCAGGTTGAAAACATCCATTTCAAAGTCAACCGTTAATTTTACCCCAACCTCCTTATTTATCTCAATACTAAAAGGAATTATATTTTCAATCCCTATCTCTTTCGCAGTTGATATTTTTATTGACCCGCTAATTGTACCAAGCCTTGCAGCTTTTGGTGCATTTACTGTAAATGATTTTTGCCTTTGCTGCCCTTCAGGCAATAATTCCAGTAATTCAGTTGTTTTTCCAGGGCTTGTAAAATAAACCCAATTTGCTGCCTCTTCTTTGTCATTTCCAGAACTGTCATCTATCAATATTTCCAAACTTATTCCAGTAATTGGAGACCCTCCTTTATTTTGCATATTTATTTCCTGTGTTTTTATATCATTAGCACTTAAGGACATCTTTACTTCTTTAGGGCTTACTTCTAACACGGGTTTTTCAATAATAAAAATACCATCAATTTTTTTGGATATGTTTGTTCCAACAACCTTTGCTGAAATAGTTATCCCCTTTGTTTTTTCATCTCGGCTTAATGTTATGCTAGGTTGAATTTTTGCAATTGCCTTTATCTTTGTTTGAGTTCCTGCTATGGCCATAATGCTATTTACTGAGTCCGCCATAACTGCTTTATTGCTAAAATTTAAATCCAAAGCCAAATCAGAAATATCTTCATTTCCATTATTTGTTATAGTAATTTCAATTGAATTATCTATGCCTTTAATTAGCTTATTATTTGTTACGGCTATTCCCAAATCCAATTTATATTGTTTCTTTAACACAACATCAAAAGCATTATTTTCCTGGTCAACTGCAATATTTTCAACATAAAGAGGGAAATCAGAGCTAGAAACAGTTATTTTATAATCCCCAAATTTTAATTTAGTATCATAACCTGCCTTTCCACTCGCTTTAAATACTTCTTTATTTTCCGAGCTTGAAAACACCCTTATAGAATTACCGGTTATGGGTTTTCCTGAAATATCTTTAATTGAAAAAGTGACATCAGTATTATTGCCAATAAAAAAAGTATAAACAAAATACACTATTGCTATTAAAACAATTGCGCCAATAATCATTGGAAGATATCCTTGTATCTTTTCTATTGGGCTTTGTTCATAATACTCTTCAGAATCAAGTGTTGAAAATCCGTCCATATCGTCAATATAGTAAATTAATTATCCTTTTATATACTTTTTTATTTAATTATAACATGAAAATAGCCTTTTGGCAGTGAAAATATGATGAAAGTATGCTTGATTTGTGATTCTGAGACAATTGTAAATATATTGCCTGATGTTGAAAAGAAGTTAAAAGAAGAAATACTGGATATTAAATGCTCGGTTGATTATTCACCTTCAAGATTAGATATTCCACTAAAAATTCAGCAGAATGCAAAAAAAGCAGACATTTTCTTTGTATTTGTTTTATATCCTAAAAAAACTACGGATATTTCAATTCTTCAGAACAAGTTGGTTGATTTAGAATTATCCTCAGGGAAACCAATAATAAAAGCAATTATTGAATCCGAATTGGAAGAAATAGCAGATTCAAATGAATTAGAAGAGGAAAGGCAGGCGTTAGTTGCAAAATGGGCTAATTATATTTTAAGGTTTATTAAAAAACCAGGGAGTTTTGCCCCACAATATTTTTCAAAAAGTGAAGAATCAGAATTTGGCAAATATGTGCCTTTCAAATAGCAATTTTCAAGTTATTTTTAGGCAGAATCTGATGATTTTGCAACAGTAAAAAATCTTTGGATTTTTTACTTTCTTTTAGTTTTTTTCAGCAAAGGTCTGACTTCCTCTTTTTTAACAGCTTCTTTTACTTCTTCCCTTTCCCTTCTTACAACAATCTTTCTTAAATGTTCAATTAGTTCATCTTTTTCCATGATTCTTTGTTTAAGCGTGCTTAATTTTTGTTCATAACCCTGTTCAATTTCGTTTTTAATCGCAATTTTCTCCTTATCCATATTCATCATATTAGTAAGGTATTTCTCCCGCATTTTCGAGGTATCATTTTCTATCTCCATAATCACTTTGTTTGCATAATCCCTTTCTTTTTTCAATTCCATAATTACTTCCTTGCTTCCATCCATGTATTTTGAAAGCACATGTTCCATCATATTTTTGTCTCTGCTTAAATGTAGCAATTCCTTTTGTATCATTATTACCCTTCTAATAATTTCTCTATGCTTATTATCAAAATCAGCAATTCTTTTTTCAAGCTCGGCATTTCTATCATTTAATGAAAATTCAAGCTCAGCAACAGTTTTTTCTTTTACCAACCCTAAAAAGCTTTTTACCCTTAGCTGTTCATAATCCCCTCTTACCTTTCTTAATTCATCATCCTTTTCTTCAAGCGTATCAAGCAATCTCCTTGCTAAAGGTTTTTTATCAATTGAAGAAGTATCCTGCCTTTGTACTGCTATTTCCATTCTTTCAAGTATGAAGCGGCCTTTTAAAAGCAAGGAAAACAGCCTTTGCTGCAATTCATTATAAAGTTCAGGGACAGATTCCCTTTCAAAAACATTTGCAAAAGTGAATTTTGTTGATTCCCCCTTTTTTTCCTCAAGTTCAATGTTCCTTTTTAATATCTCTAGTGTTTTATGCGTCTCTTTAAAATAATTATCAAGATTTATGTGATCAATTGAAACACTTTCCTTTGTCTTTTCAGCTGCTTTTTGTAATTCATTCTTAAAATTAGAGCATTCAGCCTCTACCTTTTTAAGTTCTTCAACCAATTGCTCCCTGTTTAAATCAGCCCAGCCTTTATTTCTTATTGCCAAATCCAGCAAATCAAGGGATTGGGAAGCCCTTCTGATATTTATTAAAGCATCCATCCTGTGAAAATATAAGTGTTATTTCCTTAAATTCTTTTCCCTGTGCTTAAGCAAAATCAAATATCTCAGCAACTCTTTTATACTGGATTTACCTTATAGTATAACTGCAGAAATTTTGCATTCCTTGATCATTATGCGGCTATTTGAAAAAAAAGGCATTTTTATAAAAGACGATAATTTTATTGTCCTGGATGCAAGTGCAAAACACAAGGCAGAATATTCTATTATCTCGCATGCGCATAACGACCATGTTTACATAAATGGCTGCAAGAATATCTTTACCACAAAGCAAACAGCTGATTTGATTAAACAATCAGGCAAAGTTTTTAACCCTAAAATTGTTGAATTTGACAAGAAATATGAAATTGATGATATTGAATTTGAATTTTCAAGTTCAGGCCATGTTTTAGGCTCTTCCCAATTAATAATCAATGATGATAACAGGGTAGTATGCACATCCGATTTCAAATTGCAAGATTCTTTGGTTGAAAAATCAGCAGAAATCCAAAAAGCAGATGTTTTGATAATAGAATCAACATTCGGAATGCCGCATTTTTCCTTCCCGAAAAGGGAAGAAACCTATGCTGAAATGGAATCCTGGATAAAAAGAAGATTGCATGAAAATAAATTAGTAATTTTAGCAGGCTATCAAATTGGCAAAGCGCAGGAATTAACTGCCTTTGTAAATAAACATTTGGGGATTTCCCCTTTAGTATATGATTCTATTTATTCAACTAATAAAATTTATGAAAATTACGGTGTCAAACTAGGGAATTATATTAAATTAGAGCATAATTTGAATGATTCCCAAATCTTAATTATGCCCCCCCAATTTATTACTGCCAGTTTATTGCAGGCATTGCATTTTTCATCAAGGAAAAAAATTGCAGCAGCAAAAGCAACAGGCTGGTCTTACCATGGGCCGTATGATCGCATATTCCCATTGTCAGACCATGCAGATTTTAATCAGTTAATGCGGTATATTGATGAATCAAAGCCAAAATTGGTTTTAACAACGCATGGTTATTCCAAAGAATTGGCACATTCAATTGTTCACAAATTTAAGATTCCAGCTTACCCGCTTGCTGAGCTTGCTGTTTAATCAAACATTCAAAATACATATAAATTAATCATGGTTTAATATATTTGATATTATGCCAACAGGAAGACCAGTTGGGAGACCAAGCGGATTGAGGCCAAGAACTACGCAACAAAAAGCGCCAGGTTGGAGAACACAAAAACTTAAAGGATTAAGAAGAACAAATGCATTGCTGGTCTCACAACAAGGAGTATCAGATAGACAAACCATAAGATTAGCTCAAAGAGCAGAAGAACTTTCTTTAGCTACTAGGCTTAAACCTGAACAAGCAAGAGCTCATGTTGCAAGGTTACATCCAGCGCTTTTAATTGGAAGAGATAGATTTATCCAATTTTTAGATACGCTTGCACTTGAAGGAGTAAGGCCAAGAGAACTTAAATCCGAATATTTATCCGTAGGAACTTTAGCAGAATTAATTACTTTAGGTAATAGAAATCCTTTCTTAAGATATCCTACTTTCTTTAAGCCTGAAATGAGAGTACGATATGCAAAAGAAGGTCATACTTATATTGGCAGTGTTGTATCTGCTAAAAATGGGAAAGTAACTGTGCGTATGATTGAAGAGGAACTGCCAAATGATGGACTTAGAGTAGGAGGAAATATCCTTGAAACAAGGCATACTACTTTATTTAGCAGGAAAATAATTACTGCAGCATTAACAGATCCTGCTTTAACCAGAGGAAAATAACTCTTTTTTATTTAGTTCCAAAATTATTTATAGAATCTAATAATTCTGTTTATCCAATAGTAGAAATTATATACTTTTTTAAATATGATTTGGTAATATGGCTCCAAGACCCCAAAGAAGTAGAAGAATTGCCGCAAAAGCATGGTCAAAGAGAGGATTTGCGAGAATATCTGAATTAAGAAGAAGAACAGCAGTCACAAGGATTCCATTTAGAAAAAAGTTGCAGTTCCTTAGGCAAGTGCGTGCAGAAGAGTTGCGTGCTGTAATTCCTGATTTAAGTGAGGCCGAAGCAGCAAGGCTGCTTTCAAAAGCCAATGAAACTCTTTTGCTTAATGGAAATAGTTTTAAAGCATTGTTGGTGAAATTTTCTGATTTAATTGAGCCGCATGAACTTAGGCCAGAACATTTTTCAATCAGGAATGTTGTCGAATTGGTTGATTTATGCAATAGGAGGCCAGAGTTAAGATATGCCAAATTCTTTAAGGTTGATCCAAATCAAAGGGCAGAAGCCACTATGAATGGGGGCAATTATAGAGGACATGCGGTTTCTATAAGTAATGGCAAGGTTACTGTCGAGTTTGATAATTTTTTAAGGCCTAGTGATACTTATTCAAGAGGGCATATTACTGAAAGAATCAGACCCTTTCGTAGGGTTTTTTCTTTTAGGGATAAATCCTTAATAAGGGTTAAAGAAGGTAAACGTTCAGGCAACCCAAGACACATTGAAAGCCTTGAAGATCTGGTTTTACCATCTAGTTAGTATTTTAAAGATTAGTTAACCCTTTTAAGTATCAAAAAGCTGGGGTGGCCCAGTCCGGTTAAGGCGACAGCCTGCTAGCCCCTTTTCTTTTTCTTTCTAAGAAAAAGAAAAGGCCCTAGGGTTCAAAAGACCAAGTAAAATTCAAAATAATTTTACGGGTCCTTTCAAGCAAAGCTTGAAATGGAAAAAGAAGCCTGGGGAGGTAATCAAAAGAAAGAGAAAGTTTGGCTTTTGATATTTATTCAATAGTTCTCTTTTTTCTTTTGACAACCTGTATTTTCTTTTTTCTCTTCGAGAGAAAAAAGAAAAGACGGTAAGCTGTTGGGCGTAAGCCCTCGTGGGTTCAAATCCCACTCCCAGCGTTGCACCTTTTCTTTCTTTTCTTTCGCAAAGAAAAGAAAGAACCAAGTAAAATTCTTGCGAATTTTACTGGTCCAATAAAATTCTTTTGGAATTTTATTTGGAAATGTAGCATATCAAAAGAAAGAAAAGAAAAGCTAACTATTTCAGTTTTTTATTTTGGAATAGGCCTAAAACTTTTCTTTTTTTATAAAAAAGAAAAGGATTGGCATGAATGATAAAATTGTTTTAGCATTGGGCGGAAATGCTCTAATTAGAAAAGGTCAGTATGGCACAGTGTATGAACAATTTGCAAATACCCGGGCAGCGGTTGAAGGAATTCTTCCTTTACTTAAAAAAGGATACAAATTAGCAATTACCCACGGAAATGGCCCTCAGGTAGGGAACATTATGATAAGGACAGAGGCTGCTTTGGATAAAGCATATTACATCCCATTAGGGGTAGCAGTTGCAGAATCGCAAGGAGAAATAGGTTATATGATTGAGCAGACATTGCAGAATAAATTAAAGCAGCATGGCATTAACCGGAAAATAGTTTGCATTTTAACGCAGGTTATTTGTGATAAAGAAGATTCCAATATAATAAATCCATCCAAACCAATTGGCCCATTTTATACTAAAGAGCAGGTTGAAAAAATTAAAACGAAAGAGAATACTGAAAAAATGGTTTTTATTGAAGATTCCGGCCGTGGTTTTAGAAGAGTAGTTCCAAGCCCAATTCCAAAAGACATTGTTGAAAAAGAAACAATTAATGAATTAGTGGATAAAGGCATAATCCCGATTGTTTGCGGAGGAGGAGGAATGCCGGTTTATTATGAAAAAGATGGTTGCTTGGAAGGGATTGACGGTGTTGTTGATAAAGACAGGGCATCAGCACTTTTAGCTTCGCAGATTGGAGCAGACCAATTAATTATTTTGACAGGAGTAGAAAAGGTTTGTTTAAATTTTAATACTCCGCAGCAAAAACCACTTGATAAGGTTACTGTAAAAGAGGCAAAAGATTATTTGAAGCAAGGGCATTTTCCTGCTGGAAGTATGGGTCCAAAAATTGAAGCAGCAATTGATTTTTTGGAAAAAGGCGGAAAGCAGGTAATTATTACTTCTATTGACAAATTAATGCAAGCAGTGGAAGGAAAAGCAGGAACTCATATTATAGGGAAATAAGATTTTTATGAACTCGAACGATACTTATATTCAACTCATTGAATTTCTTGATCAACATAAAGCAGAATATAGGTTGATTGATCATCCCTCAGAGGGACGAACTGAAATTGTTAGTCCGATGCGTGGCAACAAGGTTTCGCAGGCAGCAAAGTGTATTGTTGTCATGGTGAAGATTGGAAAGAAAGTAACAAAGTATGTTTTGGGCGTTATACCTGGTGATGCAAAAATAGATTTGAATACTGTTAAAGACTTATTCCAAGGAACCTATGCATCTTTTGCTAATCCGGAAATTGCAGAAAGGCTAGCAGGTAGTGTTGTTGGCACAGTTCTTCCATTTTCTTTTAATCCTGATTTGGAGTTAATTGTTGACCCAGCATTATTGAAAAATGAAGAGATATTTTTCAATGCAGCCCGCTTGGACCGTTCAATGGCATTGAAAGTGAATGATTACATAAGAGTAGTTAAGCCGCGTCTTGAGCACATAGCAAAATATTCTTAGCTTTAAGCCACAAGTAAAGCTAAGATTTATAATTAATTCCCTTAACAGTTTTATCTATTGCACGGGTACCGAAGCGGCCAACCGGGCCAGATGTAATTTAGTATTCTAATGCTTATTACAGGCCTTACTCAAGATCTGGTGGCTTAGTGCCTACGCAGGTTCGAATCCTGTCCCGTGCAAAACCCTTGCGAAGCAATGGTTAGGACAGTATGTTAATATAAAAAAAATATTATTCTTTGATTAAACTTTCTTCCTAAGAAAGTTTAGAATCCTGTCCCGTGCAAATCTTTTCTTTTCTCTTTCTAAGAGAAAAGAACCAAGTAAAATTCGTAAGAATTTTACTGGTCCCATAAAATTTCATAGAAATTTTATGTGGAAATATTTTATGCAAAAGAAAAGAGAAAAAAAATATTTTATTCAAAAAAGAAAGAGAAAACTGTTGGTAAACTTTTTTTAGCAAAAGTTTTGAATCTGTTTCTTTATTCAATATCCCTTTCAACTACAATCCGTTTTCCAGTAATTAATGTATTTGCAACCCCCATTAAATGAGGAATTGCTACTTCACGGTAATAGGGCGGTTCTTCAAATTCCTTTTTTATGCCCGATGCTTTTACTGTTATGCGGTCGCCATCAAGTTTCCCAACATCTCTGACAAGCTTAGTTAGGCCATCATAAAGTTTACTAGTATCTTCCCTAAATCTTTCTACTTCAACAGGCAGCAATTTTGTTCCGCCTCTTTCTATTGCATCTATTACCCTTGAATGAAGTTCTCCATATATTCGTCTGTCTTTAGGTAAGGAATGTGAAAGAAATAAAATCTGGCCTCTTCCTTGCGGGCTTTTCACTGAGATATAAAGATCTTCATATATGTTTCCAGCCCTGTGGCCAATTATGGGAAGAGTTACTTCAAGTATGTCTCCTTTTCTTACCCTTAAATGTTCCCTGAGCCTTTCATATAGCCTAGTTCCTTCTGCTATCTTGACGTTGTTTCGCCCGGAGTAAAAAGAATCCCTGAATCTAATGGCATCAGCCATTCTTTTGAGGCGTCTTTCATCATTCTCCCCAAGTGCAGCCCTGCCTATTCTGTCTACATGGAAATCAGGATCGCCTTTCTCATATGTTGACCATGCTTGATAATCATATGTTTGTTCAGGGGCAAATCTGTGTGATCTTAGAAAAGCTCTTTTCAATAAGCTTCTGCCAGCAGGCCCCTCTCCTCTCGTCCTTTCTTTCCATTTTTTAGGATTATTCGCCCTGGACGTTCTTTTTTTCACTAAACCCATACTAATTTGTTGCTTTGAACGGTTTTTATTTGTAATCCTTTGTTCGATTTGCTAAGGATATTCATTTTTAAAATAAACGACTTCTTTATTATAATTTAGGGTTTGATTAGCTTATGATCTGCGTTATAGCATTTTTTGTATTTTTAATATTAGGGATATTTTCTGTCAAGTACAGAAAATTGGCTAAAGAATCCTTTGGTTGTGTTACCAAAAGGCTTACTTTTAAGCCATGCGATTCTGCTTTAGATAAAAAAATTAGGGCAAATATTGTAGCCCACATTTTCAAAAGGCACAAAGGATTGGCAGGTTTTGTAAATAAGCGCTTTGAAATTTTATCATGGATTCTGCTTGTTTTGATGATAGTAAGCTCAATATATTTAGCATTAGGTGCTTACAATTTAGTACTTTATGGTACCTGTGACCCGCAGCATCCTGAAAATTGCCCGATTACAGTAATTCAAGGAGGCAAAGAAGTTTGTGATATAAATGCTGCTTTTGTTGAATTTTATGGGGCAGAATGTCCCCACTGCAAGAAAATGATTCCAATAGTTGAGCAGGTTGAAAAAGAAACCGGTTATGTTTTTGATAAGAAAGAAATATGGCATGATGAAAAAAATCAGCAGATAATGTCTTTGCATGCTGAAGATATTACCAGGGATTGTGGTCTTTTAGGCGTGCCTGCATTTTATTCAATGAACACAAAGAAAGCAAAATGCGGGGAAATGTCTGCTGAAGCATTAAAGCAATTTGTTTTAGAAAATAAATGAAAATCTATTTTATCCTAATAGCAAATAACCTGAGATTTATTTTGTATTTTTGTAACTACATATTTAAATAACAGTAAATCTAATCTATTATATCTAAATTTTCGGAGGTAATTTTATGCCGTGCTGTTGTTGTGGTGGAGTAAAAAAGAAACCAAAAGCAAAGAAAGGCAAAAAGAAGAAATAATTTCTTCTTTATCTTTTAAGTCAGGCTAGATGCCTTAATTCTAAACGTGATTTTATGGAGGATTCATGCAAGCGTTCTTTGGCTAAGACTGTTACTTATCGAGTACTTGCTTCTTCGGCTTTGGCACTTATATCCTGGTTTTATACAAAGAATCTCTTTGAAACCTCCCTTATTACAATAGTTTTTACTGTTGTGGCAATTGTGATTTACTATATCCATGAGAGAATGTGGGATAAAGTAGAGTGGCAAAGGCGTTTAAAATAATATTGATTTTTTTAGCATTTATTCCTATTCTGTTTTCAGTTCGCAGCCACTTGCTTGTGCCAATTCCTGGAATGTTTGTTCTCCTGCATATTGTTTTCCGTTAATTATCCATCTCGGATAACCATCTATATTGTTTTCAATACATTCTTGTGCGGTTTTTCCTCCGCCTAAATCACATTCAACATAGGTAATGTATTGAAATGCATCACCAAATAATTCTTTTTGACTTTTACAATGTGAGCACCAAAATGTGCCGTACATTTTAGCTCCTTTGCTTGTTAAGCATTTTGCAAAATCAGCTATTTTCTCGTTGCTTGCTTTTGGAGTTAGCATATTCATTACTACTAAACCAGCAATTGATATTAGAACTAATACAATTATTGCACCAATTATTAAATCTAGTTTCATATTTACACCCCTAATTGTTTTCTAATTTCAGCATTCATCATGCTCGGATTCCATGGAGGGTCAAAAACAAGTTCAATATTAACTTCTTTGACTCCATCAACTTTCATAACAGCTTCTTTTACTTGATCTGTAATCATGCCGCTTAATGGACAATGCGGGCTTGTGAAAGTCATGCGAACAGTTACTTTTTCATTAATAATGTCTATTTTGTAAATGAATCCCAAGTCAACAATGCTTATTCCTAATTCAGGATCATAAACATTTTTCAAAGAATCAAGAACTGATTTCTCATCAACCATAATAATCAAAAAAAAATTATTGGCAAGGCATAACTGCCCTGCTCACATAAAAAAAGATTTATTTTACTTGAATGCAAGCAACAGGGCAATTTTGTTCACAATCATGGTTGCATTTTAACTGATCCTTATTCAAATCTTTTTCAAGTGTTTCTATTTCTCCCTCAGAAGTGTTTTTCAATTTACTCCCTTTTAATTTTGCTTTCATATCTTCAAGTTCCCAAAATTCCGGGCACAATGCTGCACAAGTTCCGCAGCCAATGCACTTGAATTTTTCCAATATTACCGTAGTTTTTGCCATTCAAATCCTCTCACTAATTTTGAATATTAAATTAGGGGGCAAGTATTTTAATTGGTTTGGGTTCAGCAGGCATAAACTAACGTCAATAATCGTATTTTTGGGGATATATTAATATATTTCCAATGCTTTTATTACATATATATTTTTTTAGATACCGTGGGAAATTA
>PEXL01000019.1:10300-21493 GCA_002779065.1 Candidatus Diapherotrites archaeon CG08_land_8_20_14_0_20_34_12 | reverse complement strand
ACCAAAAGTTTCTTGGAAAGAACTAAAGTTTGTCTTATTTATTCTTTTGACTTTGACATTCTTAATTCTTGCAGCTATCTTTAAAACCTGCATTTGTTTTTAGTTGAAGCGATTTTGTAGAACTAAGAGCAGAAGGCCTTAAAGAGAATACAAGCTTTAATATAAAGTATGTGGATAATCTGGATGGGTTTGTTGGATGGCAAGGGACTGTTAGCAGCAACAGCAAAGGAGAAATATATGCTCCTACATGGATAATTAATACTAATGAGACATTATTGGGAACATACAAAATATACTGGGAAAATGTGTTTGTGGGTTATTTTAATGTGGTGAAGGAAAGCGGATTCATATAAAATAGCTTTTATGGGCAAATAAAAGGTGTTATGTGCTTTTTGTATGAATAATAACTTATTAGGTTATTATGTACACACAAAAATATAACATTGGGCATGAATGAAATTCTTCTACTTTCTATCCCCTAATATGAAAAAATTGTATTAGTAATTATTGTTGGTTTAATTTTATTATTTTCTGCTTGTTCTTGATTAACAGGATTTGTCGGTTGATCTGTTAGACTGACATCCCTCATATTTTAAATACAAGAATACTGTATTATATTTGATCCATATGGTCCTACCAAACCACATTCTAATAATTCCGGATGGAAACCGAAGATATGCAAAAGGCAAGAACCTGGACCTTAAGGTAGTTTACAAACACATCGCAGACCATGTCACAACAGAATTGATAGATTACTTGTTGTTAAAAAGAAAGATCAAGGAATTGTCTTTCTTTGCAATTGCAAGAAATAATGTTCTGCAGAGGGAAGGCCTTGGGTTAAAAGAAATATGTGATGCACAGGTTGCAGCATATGATAGCTGGCTTAAAAACAAGGAATTTTTGAAAAACATAAAATTTAAGTTTATTGGAGATTTAGACCTCTTGCCATCTTTTTATGTCAAAAAGGCAAAAGAATTGGAAAATGCAACAAAGGGCAATACTGCTGCAATTTGCAATCTTCTGACTGCATATGATACTAAGTGGGAACTGTATAAAGCAATTGAGAAAATTAGAGATAAAAAAGTCAAACTGGCAAATGATGCTATTTACGAATACTTAGAGATACAGAATCATATAGATATGGTTGTAAGAACCGGATATGAAAAAAGATTTTCGACATGCCCTTTAATTCAAATAGAATACGCTGAACTATTTTTCACTGATTATTATTATCCCGAATTAACGATTGAAAAATTAAACAAGCTATTGAATGAATACGGGGAACGGGAAAGGAGATTTGGTAAGTAGAAATTAGTCTGATGTTTGCATAATCCAAAATAGGCTAGTTAGTGTTAAAGCAGCTGTTTTTTAACTTTATTCAACACAACAATAGTTTGGATAGTATGAAGAAGATTGGTATTGCAGACACTATGTTCGCAATGGCGGATATGGGTAAATTGGCAGAAAAAACCATAAAGGAAAGCACTTTTCCAGTAAAGATTGAACGATATACTGTTCCTGGTGTGAAAGATCTGCCTGTTGCTTGCAAGAAATTATTTGAAGAAAGAAATTGCGATATTGTGATTGCTTTAGGAATGCCTGGCAAAATGCCGATTGACAAGCAGTGTGCACATGAAGCATCACAAGGCATAATTCAAGCTCAATTAATGACAAATAAGCACATTATCGAAGTGTTTGTGCATGAAGATGAAGCACAAAATGATAAAAAATTAGCAGAAATAATGAAAAACAGGACAATTAAACATACAATAAATGCTTTACATTTGTTATTCAGGCCTGAAGAATTAAGAAAGAAAGCAGGTTCTGGAGAAAGGCAGGGAAAGGAAAATGCCAAAGCGCTTGAATTATAAAATTAATGAATGTTTAATATAGTTGGACGAGGTGTCGAACATATATTGTTAGATGCCTTGAAAATAAAAATTATTTAATTATTAATGTTTATTCGACATCTTGTGGAGGATTGTTATGGTAGCAATTGGAATTGTAGTGGCAAAATACAACTATGATATTACAAATATCATGGTTCAGAAAGCTAAGGATCATGCTGAGTTTTTGGGGGTTAAAGTAGAGAAGGTATATGAAGTGCCTGGCACTTTCGATATTCCTTATGCAACAAAGAAACTTCTAGAAGACAAAAAAATTGATGCTGTTGTTGCTCTTGGGGCAGTAGTTGAAGGAGAAACAGATCATGACAACATTGTTGCATTAACCGCAGCAAGGGAAATCATGGATCTCTCAATGAAATATGATAAGCCTGTAACCAATGGAATTTCCGGGCCTAAAATGACAAGAGCGCAAGCAGTAGCAAGGGCAGAAGGATATGCAAAAAGAGCAGTTGAAGCTGCAGTAAAACTTTGCAAATTGAAATAAAAATTTTTTAGATTGGGTCAATATGCACAAAGCATGTTGACACCTCTTCCAATTCTTGCACGGCTTGTTTTACTTTTTCACCAAGATCATGTGCTTTTTTTAATGTCAAGGATCTATCTAATTCAATATGAATCTCTACTTGCAGGGTATTTCCAATATAATGTGCCTTTAAATCATGGATTGAAATAACTCCTTCAATTGACATAGCTACCTGTATTATTTTATCCGCAATTTCTTTATGTGGGGCTTCACCCATGAGGTAAGTTACATTTTCCTTAGCTATGCCAAATCCCGATCTTACAATGTAAAAACTGACAACAATTGCTGCTAAAGTATCAAGGATTAAAAAGCCAAACAAAGCACCAATTATCCCTAAGAATATAGTTATTGAAATCAGAACATCATTTCTGGCATCTGTTGCTGATGCAAGCAGAGCCGGACTGTTATTCTTTTTGCCTATTTTTGTCAGATAAAAATACAAAAATAATTTTATTATGAAAGTTATTGCAACTGCAAGCAGAGCTATTGGGCCTATAGGGTTAAATTGATTCGCAAGTATTTTTTCAGCGGCAAATTTGAATATTTCAAATCCAACAATTATGGTAAATATTGCCACCATAAATGCAGCAATCGGTTCTGCCCTGTGATGCCCAAATGGATGATCGCTATCTGCTTTTTTCTTTGAAAGCCTAACACTGAAATAGATAACAACTGAAACAATGCTATCAGTCAATGAGTTAAAAGAATCTGAAAGAATCGCAATACTTCCTGAAAGCAAACCAATTGATATTTTTACAAAAAACAGGAAAATATTTGCTACTAAGAGAAAGATTGTTGCTTTTTGTGCAGGATCATCATTTTCCAACAAAAGTTTAATCGACATTTTTTCACAAATCTTATTATTACTAGAACGTTACTCATTTTTCTTTCTTTTGATCCCTGCGAATTTTTTTAGTTTCTCTTTTCTTTTGGCACAACTAAGTTTCTTTTCTTCTTTTGGTAACCTACATTTCCTAATAAAATTCATTTGGAATTTTATTGGACCAGTAAAATCATTGGATTTTACTTGGTTCTTCTTTTCTTTTTAAAAGAAAAGAAGAAAAGGCAGAATCGGTGGGAACGAGATTTGAACTCGTGCATCCGTGAGGATACCAGCTTCCAAGCCTTTTTCTTTTCTTTCCAAGAAAAGAAAAAGTCTAGGTATTATCCAAAAAGAAAAGAAACTAAATTAAATAAATATAACTTATTTTTTCTTTTTTCTTTGGGGCACCTAGCTTTCTTTTTTCTTAAAAAGAAAAAAGAAAGATGGGTTTCCAGGCTGGCGCGTTAAACCGTGCTCCGCCATCCCACCACAATACCAAAAAACAATGGCTGAATAATATTAAAAGGATTGCTTAAGTCCAAATCTTTATGTTTGGGGAAGTTATTTCAGGTTTGGGCAGGGCAAAACAGTTTCTTGAAATGCCAGAATACAAAAAACAGTTTCTTGAAAAACTGAATTTTACCCCTTTCCCTGGAACATTAAATTTGAAGATTGATAAAAAAGAATTGAAAGAATTCCTGCAAGAAAGGGAGAAACGGAATATTGCCGGATTTGAAAAAGATTGCAAAAAATTTGGCGATGTTTTATGCTATAAAATAAAAATAGGGAATATCCCTGCAGCAATTGTTTTTCCTGAGAAAAAAGAACATGCGAATGACGTGATTGAAATTATATCTTATGTAAATATCACAAAACAACTAAGATTGAAAATAGGGGATAAAGTAAGATTGCAATAATTCAAAGAAATAGAATCTATCACAATAACTCTGCTTTTAATCGTTCAATTTCTCTTCTATCCCTAACACTCTCCGTTTGTTCTCCTGTGGTAATATTGAACTTTGTCAGCCCTTCAGCAGAAAATTTGCTTTCGAAATCTGATTTTAATTTGTAAAACCTGAAAACATGCGTAGGCATCTGATCCTTTGGCCCTATGACATAGGTTACAATTGTGCCATTAGGTTCTTCTGTTTTAATTTTTTCTTCAATGCCTAAATGATTAATTAATTCTCTTGGAAGTTTTTTATCTAAGAATTCGCCCATTAAACTGAATCTCTGGATTTTGGTTGTTTTTGGATCATACTTGTAAATCAATCCAATTTTTTCATCAGCCTGATAAATATTACCTTCAAAGTCTAACTTTCCTTTTTCCCTAACCCTGTCTACAAAATCAGCAGACAATGGTTTTGGTTTTTCAACATTCTCGCGTACAAAATCATTTCTGAATCCATGGCCTCTATCAGCAGGCCTGTGAAATCCTGTTTTTTGGAATCCTGGTTTATGATAACTGGATTTGTGCAATCCTGGCTTGTGAAATCCGCTGCTTTTTGGTTTATCCCCATATGTTTTTTTCTTAAATGTTCCGGAATCTCTGCCATAGTTACTTTGTTCACTTTCATAAAACATATAAATCAACCAAATTCAATTCATTGCTTCAATTCTTTACTAATTGGAGGAATAAGGTTTTATAAAAGAAGCATATCATATTAGGATATTACTTTTAGCATTAACATGACCTCCAAAAATTCTGTTTTGTTAACAATTAAGCAATACAATAGCATAACGCCAAATGAGCTCTTTGCCAGAATTGTTGGAAATTACACAAATAGCAACTCGGCACGCGCTGCTTTAAGCCGGACATTAAAGAACCTCAATGCTTTGGGCTTTATTCGAAAACATGAAGGTTTTATCCAGTTGACGGAAAAAGGATTGGCTGAATTGCATAAAGAAATGAAAAATAAACTGATTCTGAGATTGAATGATACAATTATTGACGAAGGCAATAAAGATTTGGATTCGATTGTAAAACTGCTTACTACTCTTATTGAAAGAAGTAAAACCGATTCTGATTTATTAAAGGTTTCTAAAGATAGCAGCACTTTTTATATTTCTGATTTAGAAGAAATGATTGCAAAACTTTCAAAGGATATGGAACACATGAATTATCTTTCATCAGTTCTGACAAAACATGTTGCATCATTGAAAGAATTGGATTTTCCGCATGAGATTGAAATGCAAATGACTGAAGAAAGTTTGAATAAATTATCAAACTTTTTTGAAAAAGAAAATGCCCAAGAGCTTTTGATCGAATGCGATGATATGATTAAGCCAATTCTGCAGGAAGAATTCAAAGCAGAATTGAAAAACCAGCAGCTTTTTGTTTCAAAACAGAATTTCTCCAAATTAATAAATTTTTTCAAAGGCTTAATTTCGCAAAACATCAAAAGCAAGGAGAAAATAAAAATAATTTTTTCAGGAATTTCTGTTTACATCATTGAGAACACAATTGTTTTTACCGGGCCTTATAACAAACTTGCGCAAGCTTTTGCCTAAAGCCAATTGTGAATATAAGACGCCGCGGGCTTCAGCCCATGGAGTGTCACACGGTTAAGATTTAATAAACTCTGCCCCTGAATTATTAATATGCCTGTTTTTAGCCCAAGTTCGCGATTGAGAAGATTCAAGTCAGCAATAAAAGATAAGGCTGCTAAAAACTATGCTAGAGTAAAGCAAACTCTCACACAAAAAGTTAATGGAGTCATGGAAAAAACCAAACAGCATTATCGATTTAGTAAACTAGTAAAAGAATTAAAAGCAAGGAAAGCATTTTTCAAAGGGCGTTCGTTTCCTTTTGATACATATTTTTCTTTAGCAGAGTCCTCTTCAGCTAGATTCAAACTCGGGCTTGATTTTTTTGAAAATGTTTGGCCGCATGCTGCATTTAATGGAATGGAAAATGAATTTCTTTTGGACGGATCTTTTCGTTCTGCGGGATTTTTTAAGGATAGTGCTGATGCAAAACAAAAAGCCGGGAAATTTGTAGCTGTTTTAAAACAATTAAGAGGAGACAGAAGGCATGTTAGCATTGCGATACTTTTAACGTTGTTTCGTAAGGTAAATGGAAATTTTGGGGTTTTTGAAGAAAGAGGTTCTTTTCATAGGTTAGTGAATATGCTAAATGAACCTTTTCCATTGCAAAGGATTGAAGATTATTTAGTATCAAAGGCAGAACATAAAAGAGTAAGGCCAGAATCCGTAATTAAGGAAAGGGATACTATTGGTTTAGTTGGAAAGGAAATGGTTGGATTAGCAAGGCAAGATAATGTTGTTTTAAGAGTAATTGATAAAGAACAGTATGCTATTTGGAAGCAGTTGTATGAGGAAGGCTTAGATGTTGAACCTATTTTGCCAGCGTCTTCTGAAACAGCTGCTGAGACCAAGCTTAAGCTTAGAAGAAATCAGGTTTTTGTTAAATCAAAGGTTGTTGGCAGGTCTTTGGCTGATTTAATCTATAGCAGAAATTTAGATAGAGCTCAGGTAAGGGCGATAGCAAGGCAAATGATTGCCACTATGGTAAATGTATGGAAGCATGGCTATGTTCATAAACATCCTCATTTGCATAATTGGTGTGTTGAATTTGAAGGGGCACACCCAAAAGTAACATTAATTGATTTTTCAATGGTAAAAAGAAGTAGTGATAGGGCCGAGACAATGAAAGATATCGAAGAATTTTCTTCAAAACTGGATGAATTCCAGAGAATAAGCAATCAATTTGTTTTTAATCATCCCCAAAATGAAATGTTAGAAAGAAGGGTATTTGGAGAATAATTTCATTTTTATAGCCTGATTTGTTTTGGTGGAAAATTGTTAGTGAAGCCAAATTTCGAAAGAACGCTTTTATATAATTTTCCAGCTAATATATTTCTATGCGATTAATTCCTGCAATTGCTCTGTTGGTTTTGATTATCCTCGTTAGTGGTTGCATTGAAAAACAAGAATATTTTAACAAAGAATCATCAAACCCCAATGCAGAAACTAACAAAGACCCATCAAGCAAACTCAACACACAAACTCAGAATTCTTATGATGAGAATCAAGTCTTAGTAAAACTTCCTGAAGAAGATAAAAAAACTGTCCAAAGCCAGCCTGAAGAGCAAGGAAAAGCAATTCCTGCTGTTGTGCCTAAACAAATTGTAAACACGCTTACTGAATGGACTAAAGAAGAGGGATTAAGAATTGGTGGCGTTAGCTCCTGTACCTTATTCAAAAATAATGAGTATTGGATGTATTATACTGGCCAAGGAATAGAACTAGCAAAATCTTCTGATGGTTTAAACTTTATCTATGTGGAAAAATTAATTGATTCAAAAGATGTTGAGGGAGTAGATATGGTCACTAACCCTGCTGTTTTTGAAATGAAAGACGGGAACTACAGAATGCTTTTTGAGGGCAGCAAAATGTTTGATAACAAAAATGACAGAAAACTTTACAGCGCAATTTCCTCAGATGGTTTAACTTGGAAAATTGAAGAGGGCATAAGGTTTCAGGATGTTGGTGATGGAAAACCAGGAGAAATGTTTACGTCAGTGCCAGATATTATTAGATTGAATGATGGAAGTCTGAGAATGTATTATACAAGAGGATTAACCTCTGCAACTGCAGTATCAAACGATGACGGTTTGACATGGGCAAAAGAAACTAACCTTGAACTTAGAAAGATTTCATTAGATCCAGAAATTGTATTGCTGGAAGATGGCAATTACAAACTTTTCTTCACAACTTTTGAAAACGAGTTTGGGGTAGGCGAACAGTGGATAATGAGTGCCAGTTCATCTAATGGGATTAATTTTGTATTGGATGAAGGAAAATTAATTGGGCCAAGCACTTCAGGTGGATTGGTCACTGACCCAGATGTAGTAAAAATTGACAAGGGTTACAGAATGTACTACAGCGAATTTAAGAAAAATGAAAATGGAGCATATGGGCAGGAATCTTATATACTGAGCGCCTTCAGTTCGAACTTATTGGAAGGTCAATAAGGGGGATTTTTCCATATGGCCTATTTAGAGTACCTAAAAATTCAGTTTAATAAAATATATTTAATTTTATCTAATTTACCCGAATTTTGACAAGATCTGCTGCCCTATTTTTGCAATATACTTGTCAGCTTCCTTGGTTCCTTTAGACGTAATGTGAATGAGATATTCATTTTTGGCAATCCAAAGATGATAATAGTAAACATTTGGGTCATTGTACTGGCCCCCATAATCATTCACATTATTAACACGGAATCTGCTCATATCCCCATAATCATTCTCACTTATTAGTCCTTCGATACTGTACAAGTGCTGGGATGAATATTGGTATGAGCCATTTAGGGCTTCGTAATTTGCAAATTTCTGCAATTCAATCACGACGTTAGTATCCTTTAACATGACATAACCGCAGATGCTATATTGCCCTACTGATGAATCTATGCTATTTGTATATTCGGTATCTGTTTGGCAATCAGTTCCATCGCTCATCATTCCAAGTTGCTGAAGGTCTTGTTTATTAAGCACCAAATCCTGAATTCCTGATATTTTGTTGTTTGTAATGCACCCCATAATAAATATTAGGAGAATTGCTAGGATTATAATTTGCTTCATAATAGCTACCTAATTTTTATTTTTCCAACTTCTTCTAATTATAATGCAGCCGCCGGGAATCGAACCCGGGTCAGAGCCTTGGGAAGGCCCAATCATGCCATTAGACCACGGCTGCTTTACTAATAATTACTTTGTGTTTGATTTTTAAGATATTCCAAAATGCTTAAACAGCTTTAGAGGATAACTCCTTCAGAAGAAGCATTGCTTTTTTTGCCTTTTTGAATGGCACAAATAGATGATCGTGGTAATATGCTGAAACAACATTTACCGTAATCCCATATTTTGCAAGTTTGTTTGTAATTGCGGCCAAAAAACCAACAGCATTTAAATCAGAATGGATTGTGAGTGTAATCATCGCCCATACTGAACTATATTTCAGTGAATTCTTATCGGCAATTTTCTTATCTACAATAACAGTGACACCTTCTTTTTCCCTAAAAATTAATTTTGGCTTAATTTTTAATTTTAACAATTGTTTCTCAGAAAGTGTACAAAAAACAAAATTATCTTTTGCTAATGCAGGCTTCATTGATTTAATTAGTTTGTTCAAATCCTTTATTTCAGTCATAACTCCCAACTATTTTGATTTTTTATTCAAAAGCCCAAATCCAAAGCCAAAAATTAATGATAAATCTCTCAAAAATAAAATTGGAACGCTGATAAAACCAATTGTTGGATTTCTGTCAAACATAAATTTTGCAGTTTTCAGCATCAGGACAATTGAAATAATAAAAGCGGTTAAGGCCAAATGCGCAAACATCAAATTGAAAGGAGAAAGTATAAGAGAAACTATGAAAATTGAAATAGCTATTAGCTGCAGCTTCAATTCCTGCGGAGTGTATGAATCCTTCATCATTTTCTGCCTGTGTTTGCTGTATAGAGTAACACGCCAATATGCATGCCCAAATTTCTTCTTCAAATAGTTCTCCAAGGATTCAGCATGTGCATGATAAACAATTGCCTTTGGATTAAACATTAATTTTAATCCTTTTTCTGACAACCGGTAGGATAAATCAGAATCTTCACCTGATGCAATTTCAAATTTTGAATCAAAGCCGCCTTCTTTCAGATAAATATCTTTTTTATACGCAGCGGAATAACTTCCAATCCAATCCAAATGGTTTGCACGTTTCATCCGTACATATCTTTCCTCTATTTCCAGCTGAATAAAATTTGCAATTTCTGATTTTTGTTTTGTTTTATATGCACCTTGAACCGCTACAACCTTTGGATCAGAAAATGGTTTTACCATTTCTTCCAGCCAATTTTTTTCTGCCTCGCAGTCAGAATCTGTAAAAACCAAAATATCATATTTTGCAGTCTTTGCTCCCAAATTCCTAGCGACAGCAGGGCCTGCATGCTGTTGTTCAATCAGCTTTATGTTTTTGTTTTTCTTTCGTGATTCTTCAATCAAATATTTTGTTTTATCTGTTGAACCGTCATCCACGAAAATAATTTCATAATCTTCCTTGAATGTTTGATTTAGCAAAGAATTCAAGCAAAGATTGATTGTTTTTTCTGAATTATAACAAGGAATTATTATGGATGCTTTCATATTATTTTTCTACCCTCAATCCTTTTGCCATTAATTTTGTTGCTAATTGCCTTCGTCTAGCTGACGCTCTTTCAAGTCTATCTGCTCTTTTTGAGAATCTCTTTGATTTGTTATCTGCCTTTTGGGCCCTACTATCTAACTTTCTTGCATATTCATCAGTCCCAATTATCTGCACTCTTGCCAGTTGTGCCCTTCTGCTATAGTCTTGACTTTGAGTTAATGAAGCATAAGAATCAGCAATTGCTAAATTTCTTTTAAAATCAAGCTTTTTCGCTCTCCCTTTTAGGAAATTGCCTATTGCTCTTCGTATTTTTGGTGACATCTAAATCATCCTTGCTAATTAAAGCATATTAAGTATCAGCGTCTTTCTCTTTATATCTTTTATCTAAAACCTCACGGATCTTTTTTGCCTTTATTTTTCCTATGCCTTCACACTCTGCCAATTCTTTCTTATCTGCATTCACGAAATCCTTAACAGTTTTGAAATGGTTAAGAAGATTTTTTGCCGTAAGCGGCCCGATCAATGGCAAGGATTCAACAACATACTGCTGTTCCTGTGCAATTGAAAATTTAGGTTTCTTTCCATGCAAACTGATTTCCCTATTTTTTCCTAATTGAAACCTTTTTGCAATAACATAAATGAATTCTGCTGTCTCAAATTCATCAGCTGCGAACAGCAACGGTGTTTTGTATTCCAAGCAGACTGCAGATAAAGCGCCGATGATTGCATTTCTGTGGATATTTGTTTCATAAAAAAGCATTTCAGGATTTCCCTCAAG
>PEXL01000019.1:0-10275 GCA_002779065.1 Candidatus Diapherotrites archaeon CG08_land_8_20_14_0_20_34_12 | reverse complement strand
TTAGTCATTGCCATTATTTGATTAAATAATCTTCTGTCAAGAAGGCTGCTTATAAAATCAGAAACGGTTTTCCTTTCAATTACGACATCATTTGAAATAACGTAATCGCCAATTTCTAATTGTTTGATATTTACCTTGCATTTGAATCTTTCTTCAAGTATTTTTACAATATTGCAATTCCTCTCCCTTGTATCAGCATAAATTTCAATAATCTCGGGCTCATCTGATTTGCTTGTGGTTTGTTTTTTTGGTTTAGCCTTTTTCTCAATCTTAATATTTGTTTGTACTTCTTCGATCTCCATACAATTCCCTCAAGGTTGCCGACAGTATTCAATATAATAAATTCATATAACCTTAATCTAGTGCTTTTCCTCTTTTTGTGCTATGCTTTCAACATAGCCTTCCCCTAACTTTTGCAGGAACCAATCACATAATTCTTTAAATCTTTGGGTATTCTGGCCATATTGCAACACCTTCACATACTCAATTGTGTCTTTTTGTTTGATATTTATTGGTGGATAACCCTTTTTCATAAGCAGGAAATTAGTCATAAGCCTTGCTATCCTCCCGTTGCCATCACCAAAAGGGTGTACTTCTATGAATTTTAAATGAGTTATTGCTACCAGTTCTATTGGGTGATATTTGTTCTTGTTTTCTTTGTACCATTTCATAAATTCGCCAAATTTCTTTTTGACTTCTTTTCCTCTTGGCGGGAACCAATTTGCCCCTTGAATTGCTACATCAAAATCCCTTAGTTTTCCAGAGGTTTCCTCATCTATGTTTTCCATTATTATTTTGTGCAAATTGCAAAATAATCTTTTCGACAATTCTCCCCCATACTTTTTAACATAATTCAATGCCTTTTCCGTGTTTGTTATCTCGTGAATTTCCCTTAAGCTTCTGCCTTCGGGCGTTATTTTTTTGTTTAACAAAGCAGCAGTTTCTATAAGTGATATCTGGTTTCCTTCAATTGCATTGGTGTTATAAGTGAATTTTATTGTGAAATCCCTTTCAATTTTTTCCAAAGCAATTCTCGGGTATTTTTTGATTTTGTCCTGAAATTCGCCAATAAGGTAGTCTACTTTTGCTAGTTTTTCCTTGTCAAGATATTCAAATGGCGTTTCCAAAGTAATATTAAATTCTTCAACAAACCTTTTCTTGAGCCTTTCAAACTCTTTGTTGTTTGGGGCAGTAATCCCAAGATATTTCCTGAACGACTTCCATTTTTTGCCAGAAATCCTTTGGTTATGCGCCAAATAATAATAAGTGCTTCTTCCTTCCTTCTTTTTAAGCAGAAAAACCATTTGTTACCACAATAATAAATATATTAAGAAAAGTTTATAAAATGTGGTACCAACAATGCCTATGGCTTTTTATTTAAATTCGAACAATTTTGTCTGCTTGTCTTTTACTGTTTTTGGTTTTTTTTCAAGTTTCTCACCATTTTCAGATTTCTCATCAAAAGCAGCATCTTTTTGCATGCCTGAAAGTATTTTGTGCATCTTTTTTTCTTTATGGTATGCAACCCAGTAATATGCCTCATCCCTAGTTCCCTTTGCCATCAGTATGATTACCCTTCCCTCATCTAATCGTCCGGTTCTTCCCCTTCTTTGTATTGTCCTTATTTCACTTGGAACAGGTTCGAATAAAATAACTAGGTCACAATTTGGCAGGTCTAAACCCTCTTCTGCCACACTATTATGGGCACATATTAATCCTGGCCCGGCATAGAAATTTTCATTTTTCTTAACACTTAGATCATAAACATATCTTGGTTGATTTTTTATTTTTTCTATTGATTTAATATAATCATAACTTGTTTTATTATTAGGGCTTTTTGTCAATCTGATTTTTTTATTGCTAGTTAATATATGAAATTTATTTGCAAATTTCTCAAAAAAGGGGGGGTCTTCTAAAGCTCTCGGCACCGCATTAAAATAACAACCACTATTTCTTTTTTTAGGAATAAGGAAGAAAGGCAGTGCTTCTGATATATGCACCCGATAAACATTTCGCCAGTTCTTTTTTTTATGTAGCTCCTCTCTTACTGTTATTTTTTTAACGTTAAGTTGTCTTAAAAGAAAAACTAAACCTGTAGCTAATTTTCTGCTTATTGTTGTTAAGACAAGTCTTCTTTGTTTTTTGTCAAAATGCCCATCACCTAAGGAATATGCTTTTAAAAAAGCCCATTTTATTCTATTTGGGGCAGAAAATATTTTAGGAGGTACTGATTTATTAATGGTTGAGTCTCCTGCTTTTAATATATATTTAACCAAATAAGAAATAAGCCTTCCTTCTACAATGACGCCTTTTTTAGAGATTCTTGGATTAATTCCAAGTCCACTTACGACGGCTTTTTTCATTATCTTTTGTATTGGTTTTTGTATGCTGCTTAATAATATGCTGCCTTTTTTATTACTATCAACTAAGTTACCTTCAGAAACAAACCAACCCAAAAATGAAGCCAATGCTTCATTCAACTCCAGATATTGCGGTAACTTTGTTTTACCATAAGCTGTTTCAATATTTAAATTAGAAAAATTCTTTATTGATTTAGGGGCTTTCACAACATCATCTAAAGAAATTCTATATTTCATTTTGTAGTACTTCTGCTTTCTGAAAAACCAGTCTAAAAAAATCAAATACCCTTGACCTTTTTCTAAAATATTGGTATTTCTATGATTTATCCTGCCTTTGACAGCAACTAAGCCTCTTTTTTCTAATCGCTTTGCAACATTGGCAACAGTCGAAACATCTAATCCACTTTTTTCACTAATTCTCATATAAGCGCCATTTTGCTTTAATAACACTTTCAACAGTTTTTGCTCTGATTTCATTTCCCTAATCCTAGCTTGTGTCAATCCATTAAATGTGCAATATATCTTTCTTCTGATTGCTTTAGGAGATCTCTCCCAAAATTCTTTAGCTAAATCAAGAATCTTTTTTTCTTGTGTATTTTCGGCTTCCAAGGCCGTGTGGACAAACAAGTTCCTTTCTGGTTTAGCAGCTAAAGGTCTCCCATCTTTACCAAAGCTTATCAAACTATGATTTTCAGTTACTAAAACATTTCCACAATTTTTAAACCTCGTCTTTATCACATTATTTTTTCTTAAATGCCTATGTACATAAGTAACTTCTTTAAATTCCGTGTTTTCACCATCAAAAGATAAAACCTTCCAGCCCCTAATTGGTTTAGAGCTTTGGGTTTTTCCTAAAAATCTTTCAACAAATTCACCAATCTTTACAGCATCAATCTCCCCCTTAGGGGATTTGATAATTAGAAATTCATCAGGATGCAAACTGGTCGCAAGCAGAACATTATACTCGCCTTGCCTGAATTTTGAAATTGTTTCTGATTGTTCATCCTGGGTCATGCCTTTTACAGTTCCTTTATCTGCCTGGCCGACAAACTCCCTTGCTTTTATGATTTTTGAATCTTTAAGATGCAGATAAACATTCATAATCGAATCACGATAATGGTTGAAAACCAAAACCCTTGAATTGGGATTATTTGACAAATAATCCTCAAGAATATTCCTAAGTTTCTGGATTTTAGGATGCTCAATGCCCTCTCTTTTCAATTTTTCAGTCAGCTGAACCGCTTTTTTTATTCTGTCATCATTCATCAAACCCTTTACGGCCTTTGTTGCTTCTTTGTTCAGTATTTTCTGTTCAAGCCTGAAAAAATACTTATTTAAAGAATCAACCCCTTGTGTTTCAATTAAAATAAGGGAATGCATTACATTCATCATTGCTGCAATCTTGCTGGCCGCCGCAAACAAGCTCGGCTGCCTTCTGCCTCTTATTGCCAAATTCCTTGAAACCTTCTTCTGCAGCTCCAAAAGATTTTTTCTTGAGAAAAAATTTAAATTAGCTGTGTGTGAAACACCCATTCTGTGCAATTCTGATGCTTTTTCTGCTAGATACTGCTTGAAGAGTATAATAATTTCAGTAAATTCAGCAGGAAGTTCAACTGGGACATACTCAACATTAATTTCTTTCACATAATCCCTTACATCCTTATCCTTGTGTGTCCTTACCTCAATGTTTTTTATGAAAAGATTATCCGCAATTTTCTGAATTTTCTCCTTTTCCCAGCCAGGGGAAGCAGTCAATGCAACAACAAGGGGATTTTTTGCTGTTTCTGAATAATTTTTCGAAACAAACACATAACTGTAATTGCCAATAGCCCTATGGGCTTCATCAAAGACACAAAGCGAAACATTTTCTAGAGAAATTAATCCTTTTTTCACATCATTTGCAATGCATTGAGGCGTAGAGCAGATTATTTTTGAATTTTCAAACATTTCCTTCCTTTCTTTTGGTTTTATTGTGCCTGTAATGCAGCAAATTTCATCTTCTTTTATCTTTGTGAATTTAAAAAATGATTTTTGGTGTTGTAATGCAAGCGGCCTAGTTGGAGCTAAGATTAAAATTTTGGATTCTGGAAATTTCTCAATCCTTTTTACCCCTATTACTACAGCTAAGATTGTTTTACCCAATGCGGTTGGGGCTACAACGAGTGAATTGCCTTTTTCCAGAACGCTTGAAACAATATCTTCCTGATATTGTCTTGATTCGATTGTATTTTCCTTTATTAGCGCGTGATTCACAAAATTTTCCATATAAAAACCAGTTTTCTGCCTTATTTTAAGGAATAGCAAACTATTTAAATTCCTTTTATCAATATAAACCTATAATAAACTTATTCAATGTGTTTTTACACATTATGGTATTGGAGGAATAATATGGTAGAATTGCCAACAGCCGCAGTAGATAGAGTAATTAGGAAAGGTGGAGCTACAAGAGTAAGCGAAGGGGCTGCAAGAACCTTGGCTGAACAACTTGAGGAAGAAGGAATTAAGATTGCACAAAAAGCAGTCAACTTTGCAACACATGCAAAGAGAAGGACTGTTACAGAAGAAGATATCAGGTTAGCGATAAAAACAAAGGAAGTTTAAACTTCTATTCCTTATTTTATTTTGTAATTAATCTCTGAATTTTCTTATCCACTTCTTCAAATACTTCTTGCTTATCCAGCTTGTCAGTATTCAAAACAACATCAAATGGCTTGAAATCCTTGCCAAATTCAATCCCATAAAGCTTTTTGTAGATCTTTTTATCGGTTTCAAGCCTTTCTTTCATCTGGATAAGCAAAAGCTTCCAGTCTTTATCATCCCTTTCAGCAACCCTCTTTGCCCTTATTGAAGGTGAGGCATCAATCCAAATCTTAACCAAACCTTTTTTCTTGGCTAACCAAGGCATTGTCCTTGAATCAATAATTAGATTGTCTTTTTTGCCAATTATTTCAAGCAATTTCCCATCAAGCTGCTTGTCCATCTGCAGATTCTTCAATCGTTCCTGATTGTATTTCTTGCCAGCAGGAGATTCCCACCAACCTTCTCCTTTCTTTGTTTTTGTTACATCAATCGTTTCTGCATTTTTATCTTTCAAATCCTTCAAAATGCTGGAAGCAAAAACAGTTTTCAGTTTATGTTTCTCAGCAAGCTTTTCAACAAGCGTGCTTTTTCCAGCGCCAGGCAGGCCGCAGATAATTAAAATCATAAAAGAGCCTTCCTCCATTTATCATATTCCTTGTGAACTCCAACAAAATAGAATCGTCTTATTTTTTTATCTTCAAAAGATTTATAACAAATTCTATGCTGCCCAACTTCTTCCACAAAATAATCCAAACCATACATTAAATGCCGGCTTAGAAGACCTTCCAATATTCGTTTAATCTTTTTAGCAATCATTGGTTTTATTTCTTCAGGCAATTTATTAAAATATTTTTTCCAGCCTTCATCAAATTCAGGAGAATACATAGGAATCTACTCAAGCAACTTTGAATATTTTCCAAGTGCTTCTTTAGCACTTATGAGTTTCCTTTTTCCTTTTGCAATTTGCTCATCTAGGTATTGCATTTTTCTTACGGCTAATTCATCTTCAAGATATTCCTTTATTGGCTTTATGCCATAATGGTCGTTGTAATGCAAAATAGCCAACCTAATCGCTTCGCTTTTATTGCTTGCAATCCCTCTTTCAACAAGCTCATTTATTACCTCTTCAGGCAAGCCTTCAATCTTCAAATTTAGCATCATGTATGTATCACCTACTTAAAATGTATATAAAACATACATTTTATAAATATTATCTGAAATCTTATTTTCAGGTTCTCAATTCTTCAATACTTGAAAAAGCCTTGAACTTGCCCTCATCTATTTGCAGGAGTTTTTCCTTGTATTCAGCTCTTAACCTTTCCTTACTAGAAAGCTGCAAGAGATTAACCCTCTGTGGAATTTTAGGCATGTTATCTAACATTAATCAAAATCTATTTATAATACTTAAATCTACCTTCTATGAGTCAATCAAAAACAATTAAATTGGTGGTTCCATGAAGTATGAGAATTTTATTGATAAAAGTTACAAGCCAAAAAAAACAGACCTTGTTTGCAAATTCAGGCTGAAACCAAATGGCTTTACATTTGAGAAAGCTGCTGGCGGTGTAGCAGCAGAATCATCTATTGGAACATGGACAGAATTAACAACAGAAAAAGAATATATGAAAAAGCTGGCAGGAATTGTTTTTGAATTAAAAAATCCTTATTTCAAGGTTGCATATCCAATTGAATTGTTTGAAGAAGGAAATATGCCAAATACTCTTTCAGGGATCGCAGGAAATCTATTTGGCTTGAAAGAGATTGAAAAAGTAAGATTTGAGGATATTATTTTTCCAAAAAAATTGGCTAACAGTTTCAAAGGGCCAAAATACGGGATAGATGGAGTAAGAAAACTTACTAGAGTAAAAAACAGGCCGCTTGTTGGAACAATTGTAAAGCCAAAATTAGGATTGAATGTAAAGGATCATGCAAAGGTGGCATATGATGCCTGGTTTGGCGGCTGCGATGTTGTAAAGGATGATGAAAACCTTTCCTCGCAAGCATTCAACAGGTTTGAGCCAAGGTTGAAAGAAACCTTGCGGTTGAAAAGAAAGGCAGAAAAGGAAACTGGCGAATTCAAGGCATACATGATAAATGTAACTGCTTCAGGAAAAGAAATGTTAAGAAGGGCAAAGCTTGTTGAAGATTCAGGCAATGAATATCTAATGGTTGATATATTGACTGTTGGATGGGCTGCACTGCAGGATTTGCGGGATATTAATGTTAATCTGGTTATGCATGCACATAGGGCAGGGCATGCTGCTTTAACAAAAGATAAAGAACATGGAATATCGATGCCTGTGCTTGCAAAATGTTCTCGTTTAATTGGTGTTGATCAACTACATGTAGGAACAGCGGTTGGGAAAATGTCAGAAGGAAAAACAGAAGTGCTTGAAAATATTAAAGCCTGCAAGGAAGAACTTTATGGAATAAAAAAAGTGATGCCTGTTGCTTCAGGCGGCTTGCATCCAGGGCATGTTGAAGATTTATACAAAATATTTGGAAAAGATTTCATTGCACAGGCTGGTGGAGGAATCCATGGACATCCTCAAGGAACAGTAAAGGGGGCAATGGCCATGCGGCAGGCAATGGATGCTGTCGTGCATGGTTACACATTGAAAGAATATGCAAAGAAACACAATGAATTAAGGATTGCATTAGAGAAATGGGATTAATCTTTTCATTTCTTTTATTTGTTTTTTACTGAGAGTATCCTTAATCCATCAAGTTCTGGTTTAATCAATACTTCTTCTTTTTCTCTAAAGGAGTATAATTTTGCAATATCATTCGGGAATCTTATTCCAATTCCAGTTCCGATTCGTATTATTTTTACCTCTTTATTCATATTTTCCCTTAATTTACTTAAACCAGCATCTAATTTTTTGTTGTCAGTAATGTTAAATCCACATTTTTCACAAGTATGTGATTCTATCCCAACACCATAACCAACATCAAACTTGATTCGTTTCATTTTATTTTTACATTGCGTACATTTCATAATTATCTTCCCATTTTGAATGCATTTATAACCCAAATAAAGTTCTCGTCCTTTTTCACATGAACTTCTATGGCAAAATCTCCAAATATTTTAACAAAAGTAAACCTGTTTTTGCCATATTGGCTGTTTAACCTTATCTTGTTTGGACTCAATATGGTTGCAACCACCAAATCCCAAGAAACATTGTTGTGAAATGTTAGGTAATGGATAGTTGACCTTATCATCATTTTTGATATAATCAAAACACCACGAATCCATATAGTATATTTATGAGTATATTAATTAATATACTTTTTGCAAAACCCGTTTCTCTTTATTTCATAGGTTGAATAATTTCTTTTTACATGAATTGCCTGTTTTCTGATGGAATCAAGCCAATCAGCATTTATTTTGTAATAAAATGAATCTCTTAACAGCACCTTCTCGCCAAGCATCATGCGGGAATATTTTTGCACGGCTTGGTATGAAACATCAATTCCGTATTTCTGAACTAACCTCTGATGCATACTTTTTGCAGAAAGAGGCCATTCCGCACTTAACATAAAAATAATCCAGTCTGCAACAGATTTCTTCCCTCTTCTTGGTGATTGAACAAATGCAAGATCCATAAATAACTCTTATTTCTGATTTATTTAAAGCGAATTGCGGAAAATTTTGGAAAAATAAAAGCTTTTCAAGTAGAAACATAAACTATTTATATAACTTTGCCACTAATTGCTCTGGTTGCATGCCACTAAGCACGATTGATATTAGGATTCTAAATTGCCTTATTGAAAATTCTGATTCTAATTATAAGGATATTTCAAAAAAGCTGAATATTTCTTCCCAGACAGTTTATAACAGGTTAAAGGTAATGAGGGATGAAAAAATCCTTGAGGGATTAATTCCAAAGATAGATTTGGAGAAAGCCGGCTATCTGACAAAGGCAATAATTCTTTTCAATATAGAATCAAAAGAAAAATCTAATCTGATAAAACAGCTTTCAAATAAGCACAATATTGTAAGCATTCTGGAAGTTTCCGGCCCTTTCAATGTTGCACTTATTGCTTGCTTGAAATCAACAAAGGAATTGCATTCTTTGGTAAAAGAATTGAGTGAGAATGATAACGTTTCAGAAATAGAAACACACATCGTTTACAATACTTTTAAAGATACTGTGATTCCGTTCCCGCTTGAAAAAGAATAAATGAATTAAGTATTTCAAAAATAATTAAGGTATTTTGCTAATTAGTGTGCTTGGGCCCTTGCCCTTCTTATTGATTCATCCAGTGCTTGGAAATACAAGTCATCTGCTTTTTGTTTATTTAGTCTTCCTGCATTCAGTTCTGCCCTTATTCTATGCACAGTAAATCTAAAATTAGGGTCAGATCTCAAATGTTCTTGGCCCAATTCCCAAAATGCGCTTTTCATTTTCCACAATTGGGGCTTCCAGATCAAGCGTTCAACATCTGCCTTTCGGTATCTCGGCCTCATCGGCCTTGCTTTTGAAATCATCAAATAGAATAGGTTATTCAAATATAAATAGGTTACCCATATGCAAAAGCAGCGCAGGAATTTGTTATTTATTTATATTTCAGAATAAAATAAAAGAAATTAAATTAGAAAACAGATTAAAGAAGATATAAGTAAATTAGATTAGAAATACTTAAATAAAATTAGAAAAAAAGAATTTGAATTTACTCGAATTCTGTCTTTTTCATTCTTTTTTGAACTACTTTGTAATGCTTTGCGTGGCAAACTGAGCATTCAAGAACAAAGGTTGGCCTTTTGTTTACCTTTTTTACTATTGCAGGGAATTGATATTTTCCCTTATAACCTTTTTTCTTTGCAACATTTCTTCTCTGTCCACTTGATAATGCTCTTGCTGCCCCAGATTTGTACAATTTCAATTTGTGTTCTGTGTGTATATTGCACTTTCTGCAATAATCCATTGTACTTTTTGGAACGATCATAAAATCACATTAAAATAGATTTTCTATAGAAGAATATTATGAACTAATACAGAGTTATATTTTTAAATGCTTAGGGCGGTTATTACTATGATTAGCGGTCATACCGCAGAGGAAACACCTGGTCTCTTCTCGAACCCAGAAGTTAAGCTCTGCAGGGATTGGGATAGCGCTGCCTTCTTGGGTGGAGCTTCTCGAACGCTGCTAATTACTCTTAATTTCTAATTTTGAATTTTATATCAATGAATTACTAATAAAAACAGAAATATAAAAGATTAAGATTGCGGAGCATTACAAATCCAAAGCATAGAATCTCAAAAAACCACATTATCCTGACATCCTCCACACCCTAAAGGGTGTGGGTTCCCCTTTAGGCTGCATATTCCAT
>PEXL01000058.1 GCA_002779065.1 Candidatus Diapherotrites archaeon CG08_land_8_20_14_0_20_34_12 | reverse complement strand
GCCATTTATCTGATCTCCAAAAATAGGTTATCCAATCCTGGCTTATGAATTTTACCTGTACTAATATGAACACTACTATTAGAAAGCTGATTGCAAACAAAACTACTTTCCATAATCGTTCTTTGATTTTACTCATACCGATTCATTCCCTCTGAACATGTTTCTGCATTGAATACATTTTTTTAATCTCTCCAACTGTTGTTGCATCTTCAGGCTTTTTATCAGTCCTTAATTTTACCATGCGCGGAAACCTTAAGGCTAAACCTTCCTCGCCTTTCTTTGCGCATGCATGTATCGGGCTCTTGGTTATTTCATCTGCATTTACTTCAATCACATATTTGGGCAAAACCCAAACATCTGCCTGCAATTCAGAAATATAAGTATCTGGCTTTTTATTAACCTTTATGCTGCCAAGCATTTCATTTAATTCAGCCAATTGCTGTTCACTTAATCCTGTTCCTATTTTAGCTATGCTTTCAAATCTGTCTTTTTCCTTGTTGTAAACCCCAACAAGCAAGGCACCCAATCCAAATTTAGTTCTTTGCCCTTTCCCTTTATAATAACCCAATATTAAAGTATCAATTGTATCTGATAATTCTCCTTGGTAAGATCTTTTCAATTTGATCCAAGAGAATTTTCTTGCCCCCGCAATATATTCCGAATTCAAATCTTTTGCAATTATCCCTTCCAACCCTTTTTCAACACACTCATCAAAATATTCATCAATTCTTTTAGGATCATCAGTAATTATTCCTTCAATCCTGCTGATTGAATTTCCTTTTTTTATAATTTTCTCAAGCAGGTTATTTCTTTCAACCAATTTTAAGCCCATTACATTTTTACCATCAACAAACATCAAATCAAAAACAAATAATTTAAGCGGATATCTCTCAGAAAAATCCTTTATGTCATATTTCCTCTTTCTTTGGATTGTTACCTGAAAAGGATAAAATTCATTGGTTTCTTCGTTTACTGCAACAGCTTCTCCTTCAAATATTGCCTGTTTTGCATTAATCTGTTCTTTAACTGCTTTTACAATTTCGGGGAACATAGGAGTCATTTCTTCCTGATTTCTGCTAAATATTACGACAGTATCTTTGTCCTTGTGAATTTGCATTCTAAATCCATCAATTTTTGGTTCAACCGAACATTTCCCAATTTTTTTCACAATTTCTTCAGCATTTTCCAAGCGTTCTGCTAATGTTGGCCTTATTGGTATGCCTAATTCAATATTAATTTCTTTCAATCCGGATAATCCCCCTGCTTTTAACATGCCGGAAATATTCCCTAAATCAGAAAAAATATTATATTTTTCTTCAATTGCTTCCCTTAACTTGAATTTCATGTGCTTTTTTGCTTCTTCTTCAGTTTTATATTCTTGAAGCATTTCTTTGTACAGTTTATTTTCTTTTTTTATAAATTCTTCAAGATAATTTAAAGATAAAGCATCCATTATTGTAGGATCTCCTGATCCTAACCTTAATTTTCCAATTGGAATTCTTACAATAAATTTTGCTTCAACCGGATTTGCAGAATTCAAAAGTTCTGCTAGCAATTTTATCTTCGTTTCCTGTGATCCTGCTCCGCCTGATTTTGAAATTTTCATCAGATTGTCGAATACTTTAGTTATTGTGAGATGTTCTGAAAATAATGCCTTCTGTTTCTTTTTTTCAGAAAGCATTTCAGCAACTAAACCCAAATCGCCTTTTTCTTTGTAAAGTTTTTCAACATCATTTCCTTTGTAGCCTGTAACTGTTGCGATTGCCTTTATTACAAATTTTTCACCCATTCCAACTTCAATATTTTTATACTGCGGAGCAATCCTTCCTTGGCATAAATAAATTAGTTGTTTAATCTCCTTCTCATTTGTTTTTTCAAGGAGTTCTGCCAATATATCAGTCATTTCCAAGCGTGAGCTTTTTTCCTCAATTCTGTTGAAATAGCCCGCTACATTCTGAAAAAGCATAAATCCATTATATTGAAAGAATTATTTAAGGTTACCCTACCTTAGAATAGCATTTTTTAAAACCTTTAGTGACGAATTATTAGGTTAATGGGGCTGTAGTGTAGCCTGGTCTAGCATATAAGCTTTGGGTGGCCCCTTTTTCTTTCTAAAGACCACTTAAAATCATTAAGATTTTAAGGGTCCTTTAAAATCCCTAAAGGGATTTTAAATGGAAAGAAAAAGGTCCCAGGGTTCAAAAAGAAAGAATTCTTGGACAAATAACTTAATTTTTTAGTGCCCAAACAAGCTTACGACCCCGGTTCAAATCCGGGCAGCCTCAAATCCCTTTTCTCTTTAAAAAAGAGAAAAAAAGTTCCTAGGGATCAAAACAACGAGAAATTTTGAAGATATAGCAAGAGACAATTTTTGTTTGATTATTTAGGTCTCTTGCTAGATAGTAAAAGACCAAATTAAGTTCAAAAATCAATGTCTTTTACCATAGCTGAAAAAAGTTAATTATTTATTCTGAAGCAGCCTAATTATAGCAATGTCTCACAGAATTTTAATTGATGGTCTTACTAAACTAAAAAAAGCATTTGTTGCAGAACAGGTAATGGTTCTTAGGAGTGTTTCAAACGAATTGATGCGAGAAGCATCAATTAAAAATGACCAATTATTGGCGCAAGCTGCAATGATTTCATATTGCCTGCACAAATTTCTGACAAAGGAGCATGTTGTAACATCAGGTTTCTGGCTTGAATACAAAATGAGTGTACTTTCATCACTAGAAGCAGCGTTAAAGGCAATTGAAAATGATAATTTGAAAGAATACAAAAAAGAATTGGATTCAATTTCAGTGCATCTGGAAAGATTAGATAAGGAATTGGGGAGATATGTTCAGGGAACCTATGAAAAAGCCAAAGTAAAATATGCTGCAGATGCTTATTACTATGGTTTATCTTTAAGCCAAGCAGCTGCATTAACAATGGCTGACATAAGTGCTGTTCAGCAGTATATTGGTGTTACAACCCAGCATGATATTGATGCTGATAAAAAAGGAATTAAAGTAAGGTTAGATGAACTCAAAAAAGTAATAGGTTATATTGCGTAAGGTGTGAAAATGGCTGAACCAACTAAAGTAATTCTGGATTCAAGTTCATTGATTGCACTATCCGGAAGCTGTTTATTTAATATTCTTTATAAACTTAAAGCAAAAAATAATCTTGATTTTTTAATTTCCGAGAATGTAAAAAGGGAATCAGTGGATACTCCGCTTTCAATAAACAGATTTGAATTAAATGCATTAAGGATAAGGGAAGCAATAAACAAAGGGACAATAACTGTTGTAAAACAAACAAAAGAATTGGATAATTTAATGAAAAGTATTGAGGAAGCCGCATCACAGGTTTTTTCATCTGAAGGGGCAGGTTCTTTAAGATTAATACATGCCGGAGAATTAGAATCAATTGCTTTGGTAAAATTATTGAATGCCAAAATTCTGGCAATAGATGAAAGAATTACTAGGTTCTTTGTTGAAAACCCGGAAGAATTGGGGCGTCTTTTAGAAACTAGGAGAAATGAAAAGATTTCTTATGATGAAAATGCTTATTCCAAATTTGCTTCATTAATTCCGCAAATGACAATAATTAGATCAAGCGAATTAATTGCTTTGGCTTACGAACAAGGATTTTTGGAAGATGATCTAGGAAAAGGGAAACTGACATTAAAAGCTTCATTATTTGCCCTTAAGAATAATGGGTGTGCAATGTCAGGCTATGAAATAAAGTCATTTGTGGGTAAAATATGATGGCTGTTTCCTTGTTAGAACAGCCTGATCTTAGGGTTATTTTACCATTAATTCAAAAAGAATTTTCCTATACGCAAATGACCCTAATTAAGCTAAGGATGCATTTTAAAGATACAAAAAAATTCATTTTTTTAAAAGTGAGTGAGGATTCCGAATTAGCTGGATTTTTGGAAATAGAATTTCTTCAGAAAGGCCTTGCCAGAATTAATGGAATTGCTATTATTGAAAAGTTTAGGGGAAAAGGTTATGGAAAATCCCTTCTTGAAAATGCTTTGCAGTTGCTTACAAAGATGGGTGCATTAAAAGTAATTATTTTGGTAAAGGAAGATAATGATAAAGCAAGAATGCTTTATGAAAAATTTGGATTTAAGAAGTATTATAATGATAAAATAAAGAAAGTAGATTCCCTTTCCCTTGATTTAAATCCTTTTGATCAATATTCTTTTGCAGCATAGGCAACCACATTTGCTTTCTTACCGCAAACAACACAATTGCCTGATGGGTTTTCCTGAATATCTGCTCTTTTTCCCCTTATTTTCGCTGTTAATGTTTTTTCAATTATGCCTGCACATTCCTCCCCATCCTTTTCAAGTGAGCAGAAATTTATCCTGACAAGATTTCGTTCTTCCAAATATTTCTTCAATTCTTCAATATCTTTTGCTGATTTTAATTTTTCCTTGAATTTAGCATCAGCTCTTTCCCTTAAGTTTTTTATAATTTCTTTTTTTGCGGTTTTTTCAATATAATCAATTAAATCAGCGGGATTCAATACTTCTTTTTTCTTGGTGTCTCTCCTAAAAATTACAATATGATTTTCTTTCAATTCCTTTGGCCCGATTTCTATTCTTAAAGGGATACCTTTCATTTCCCAATAGTAGAATTTTTCCCCCATTGTTTTGTCGGAATCATCCACTTCAATTCTATAACCATTTTCAAACAATTCATCCTTCAATTTGTTTGCCATTTTTAAAACTGCAGGGTCTTTTTCAGCAGCAATTGGAATTATCACAATCTGGACAGGTGCAATTTCAAAAGGGAATACTAATCCAGAATTGTCACCATGTGTTGCTATTACCCCTGCAAATATTCTGCTGATGCAAGGACCATAGCAATTCAAATATGTCAATTTTTCTGAACCATCCTTGTCTTTAAACACAACATTGAAGGGTTTTGAGAAATTTTGTCCTAAAATGTGCGTTGAAGGCAATTGCAATGTTTTGCCATCAGGCGTCAAAGTATCTGCCCCGAATGTGGAAACAGCACCGGCAAATTTATCCCATGCAGGTCTTTCAAAGAAAATATATGGAACACCTAATTTTTGGTGCAATACTGTTTCTGTAGTTTCCATGTCCTCTTTTACTTGATTCTTTGAATCTTCAAGTGAAGCAAAAGCATTATGTGTTTCAATCCAGTAAAATTCCCTACTTCTTAAAAATGGCCTTGTTGCTTTAGTTTCATAGCGCCATACCTGCGCCCTTTGGTATGTTTTAAACGGCAAATCCCTGTAGGATCGTATCCATAAAGCGAACATTTGGTAAAAAGCAGTTTCACTTGTTGGCCTTAAAGCCAATCTTTCCTCAAATTTCTCGCCAGCGCCATGTTCTGTAACCCAGAAAACTTCAGGGGCAAATCCCTCAACATGGTCTTTTTCAAGCATGAAGTTGCTTTCAGGAATTAATGAAGGGTACCAATAAGGCTTATGGCCTTTTTTTTGCAATTCTTTTTCAAATAAATCATACATTGATTCCATTGACAAAACAGACCATGGCTGGAAAACTAAAAAGCCCTTTACATTATACCTAATGTCAGCCAACTCAGCAGCTTTAATTATTTCAGTAAACCATTCTGAGAAATTTTTATCTTTGTCAATATTGAAGGTTACTTTTTCATTCTCAGAGTTTTTTTCATTTTTTTCTTTTGCCATATAGTAGCATTCTATCATAAATCCTTTTTTCTGTCCAAGCGGCCGAGAGTACTGGCTGGCTGAAAGGCTGCCAGGTGAACGGTCGCACTAATTTTATATTTTGAATAAACATACCTCACCTATCGGACGCGGTGCCCAAGGGCACCATTTGGGGCCCGATAGGTGACTAATATGAATGTAAATGATTTGAATAGCGTAAGCTCTAAAAAAGTATCT
>PEXL01000039.1 GCA_002779065.1 Candidatus Diapherotrites archaeon CG08_land_8_20_14_0_20_34_12 | reverse complement strand
TCAAAATGACATTCATCAAAAGACACTAATGGAATATGCAGCCTAAAGGGGAACCCACACCCTTTAGGGTGTGGAGGATGTCAGATATAAATAATATTCAACAAAGACGCAGAAATAACTGCTATAGAAATAAGTAATTGCACCCCTAAAAGTATTAGCACAACCTGTTTTTCAGTAAATCTTCCTTGTTTCATTACAAAATGGGTTAGTGATCCGCCAGCAGGATTTGTCATTAATGTTCCATCTGCTTGCGGAATTCCAAAACATTCAGATTTGAATTTATGTTTTCCTTTTATTAATAATTCAATAAAATAAATAACCATTAACAAAATACCTATTTTTTCAAGGTCCCCTATAATTGCAGCAGCACCAATCGTTGCACCAATCATTAATGTTAATGAATCACCGCCAAAAATTCTTGCCGGATACCAGTTAAATATTAAAAAAGCAAGCAATGAGGCTAACATCAAAAAGCAGAGAATAGCTGCTTCCGGTTTTCCACAAATTAATGCAATGCATCCTAGAGTTAAGGTAATTATTGCGCCTAATCCTGCCTCCAAACCATTTAAGCCTCCTAGCATATTAGTGGCATTTGCCGCTCCTGTAATCCCTATTGGCACTAAAATTGCTGAATATATTATCCCAAAATCAATAAGACCAAATAAAGGCACTTTTATTGCCGGATTGTTAATGTTGATAGCCATCAAAGGTAATGCGGCAAATATTGGCAACAAAGCATGCTGCCATTGCCTTATGCCTGTCTTCCAACCAATCAAATCATCAAATACCCCAATTAATGCAATCATCAAGATTGTTGAAAACGAGGCCAATAAAGAAATTAAATCAAATTGAATTAATCCAACATATGATGTTAAAAATATTATTGTAATCATTCCAAAACAGAAACCAAACCATACCCCTATTCCGCCTAACTCCGGGATTTTTCTTTTGTCATATTTGTTCATATCAATCCCGACAATATTCCTGTTTCCCATTGCCCTAATTAGCAAAGGAGTAGTATAAAATGTCAAAAGAAATGAAGCAATCATACCTAATAAAATGTAAAATAATAAGATTAACACAGCAATTCACTAAGTATTTATTCTTATATTAATAAAATGAGTTTTATGGTACAAATCTGAATTTAATGCTGGGATTATTCTAACCCAAGAGCCTTTTTATTTACCTTGAATATTTTTGCAGCTTTACTCTCATAAACCTCATCAAAGTATTTCATTGCTTCAGGTTCATGGAACCATAATCTGCTTAATGTTGTATAATTTAATATTGGCCCTAATACAAATAATTTGTCTTTTTTGCTATTTGTATAATACCATAAGGGTAATTTTCCTCCTTGAACCGTTGAGGCATTAGAAGTCCAGACAGTAGGTATTGCTTCAAACTGATCATTTGGAACAATATTCCCAGAACAAACATATTTGTCTGTTTCTTTGCTGCAATCCAAATCAAATCCATAATAACCCGATAATTTTCCCTGCAATTCAGGTACTGAAGATAAATCAACAGTCCAGTAAGCATAAATCAGCATTGAACTTTGTGACATGAATAAATCACCGCCCAAAACAAGGTAATCTGGGTTGTATTTTTTTATTATCCCAATTGCTTTATTTAGATCAGTTGTAGTTACAAATTGGCCATAATCTTGTTCAGCTATTCCATCCATATTTCTATTGTCTAATAGAACCTGTTTTCCTGCAATAAATGTTAGCCAATGCCCCTCATTCCACCAGTTAAATAATTTTGCTTTATCCGGCGTATTATCTTTTAACCAATACAGTGTTTGTTTCCATTCAGGCCAGCTTTCAATGCTAGGAGGATTTTGTGTTACAAAATAACTGCCAGCAGCCACACTTGTTAACAGCAATATCATGAATACTGCTATCCCTAATTTTGCTTCAGGCATTTTCCTATCTTTCATAAACAGGAAAAGTTCACTGAAAATTACTCCTGCAGCAGCAGCAACAGGCAATCCAAATGTATATGTGTATTGTAATTTATAAAATGCCATAAAAAATGTTACCCAAATCCAAAAATAAATTAAAATAGAAAGATGCCCTTCCTTCTTTTTTATTAATCTTAAAGGGATTAATATGAGCGCCAATACTGGGAAGATAACCATTGCATTGAATTTGTGCCCCCACGTAGGGAACCCAAAGCTTTCTTCCCCGACCAATGAAGTAATTACTGGCGGCCTGAATTTATGTTCAAACATCTGGTTCGGATCTGTCAATAATATTGCTAAAAGCAACACAAAGAAGAACATCACAATTGGAATAACTAAACTAAGTGTTTTACTCTCCTTTACAGTATCTTTTTTTATCAGAGTTAATGCTATGATTGCAATGAATGCTAAAATAATAAATCCATTAACTATTAATGAAGAATAATTTCCTAAAAATACCAAAGAACTGGAAATTAATGAAATCATTGAGGTTACCCACTGCAACTGATCCTGAGGATAGGAAATTAATGCATACAAACCCATAGTTATTGCCCAAAGAACAACAAATGATTTCAATTCCTCTTTCTTTGACGTTGTGTATAAATGGAAGAAGGCAAATATAAAGTAAATTAAAAGCAAAACCGCAGCAACCAAGAAAAATGCCCATGACCAGGCCATTATTCCTAGGAAGATTCCTGCCAAAGCAGCATTAATTATATTTTGTTTTTTTAGTGCAGGTTCTTTCATTGCCCTTACAAAGAATACAAAGGCAATAACCATCCACAAAAATCCAAGGGAATCATCTTCAAAGAAGCCAGCCATTGTCCTGTAAACATATGCTGGAACAGTGGCAGCAAATATTGCCATGGCATATCCTGCTTTTTTGCCATATATTTCTTTTCCAAAGAAAAATAATGCTACTGCTGTCAAGGCACCAAATAAAGCAGGCAATATTTTTACAAATTCTATCCATAATGCTTGATTATATGGCGCATTTAATGTAAATACCTTGTAAAACATTGCTGTAAAATACCAGAAAAAAGCACCTAATCCTGGCGGTGAAGTATAACCTATCTGATAATATGCCAGCGGATCCTTAGCAGGAACAATCCCATCTTGCAAAATATAAGATGCCTGCCTTGCATGGTAATAAGAATCAAATTCAAACATTAATGGATACTTTAGTAAATGGCCTCTTATGCCGAAACCCAAAAGGAAAATAAGCAGTAAAATAAACCACTGTTTTTTGTCAAGTGATTTTATTTTATCCACAATATTCATTAATTCACCTAGTTAAATGCTTGTTTGATTTATAAATAATGACCAATATTCATTTATAAAGTGTTTTGAGATTTTTGAGATATTTGCTCCGAAATTGCTATTCAGTAAGTTTCCTTGCGAATTCTGGCAGAGTGAATGATGCTTTATGAATATCAGCGGAATAATATTTGAACGCTCCTTTAAATGCACTGGCTTTTGCTTCATTAAAATCATTTAAAGGATGGTATTTCTTTGATGCAAATGCAAATCCTATTAGCCCTGTTGGATACATTGGTGTGCTAACATAATAATAGTCAACTATCGGGTAAATCTGTTTCATTGAATTGAGTGACCTCTTTATTATATCTGCGTGTATGAACATTGATTCGCATTGATGTACAGCAATTCCATCCTTCTTTAGTGAATTGTAAACCTTCTGGTAGAAATTTTTTAGGAAAAGAGTCTTTGCAGGCCCTGCTGGATCAGAAGAATCAACTATTATCAAGTCATAAGTGTCTCTGCGTTCGTCCAAGAATCTGAACCCATCTTCATTGTAAACATGCACCTTGTGATTTGAAAGTGATTTTGCAATCTTTGGGAAATATTTCTTGGAAACCTCACAAACATCAGCATCAATATCGCATAAATCAATGCGCTTTACTACTTTGTGCTTAAGTAGCTCTGTTGCAATTCCTCCGTCACCGCCCCCAATTATTAAAATGTGCTCTGGCTTTGGATGCACAAACATTGCAGGGTGGGAAAGCATTTCATGATATGTGAATTCATGTGCGTCAGTGAACTGAACCATCCCATCAAGTACCATCATATTGCCAAAAGTAGGTGTCTTATAAATATCAAGTTGCTGATATTTTGTTTTTTTGGAAAGTAATTTTTTTCCAACCCTGAAAAGATGTACTGGCTCAAGATGCCTCAAAAATTGCCCTCCTTCAAAAAACCATTTGCTAGGGTCATGCTGGATTACTTCCTCTGCAAGCTCATCTTTTGAGTAAGGTTCTATTCGCCTTACCATGTATTTGCTGTTGACTCTTTTTGCACCAAAATGTTTTTTTGTAAATGCTTCAGCAACCTTTGGATCATAAATTTTACAGCTGAAAATATCAATGTATGCAGCATTTGTGTCCTCAGCAAGATGCCCTGAAACTAATGACGTTTCAATTAGTTGAGTAAAAGAATAGCCTGCAACTCTAGGCTCTGCACCGAATCTTACTGCAACCGTCTTCCTGAAGCGTTTCATTTCAATCAGGTCGCATAGCTTGTGGGCGTATGCTACAATTGCTTTCCTATTTCTTATTTTTTTTGGGTTGCAATCAAAGAGGTCAATGCTAGTGAGTAGGCCCCATGCCTTGCCTTTGAAGAACTGCTTCTTTATGTTCTTGTCAACCATTTGCCCACCCTTAAAATTTAGATTCCCCAAAAATTTGATCTCTAAAAATGTTAATATGTGCTTTTCAATTTTTAACTTTTATATTTTGTAAGCTGGCACAAAAAGATACTTATTGTTTTTGTTTTGTCATCTAAATCTTAGCACCTCTTTTACCTCGAATTTTTTAGACTTAAACCTTTTTACGCATAAATCAAATGCTTTTTTTGCCCTTTCTGCCCCGCCGCAAGAATAAATGTCTAAAGCAACATAATTGAATTCTGGCCAAGTATGTGCGGAAATATGTGATGCGGATAATACTACAACACCGGTTGCACCCACAGGTTCGAATTGGTAGAATGCATCATTAACGATATCAAAACCAGCATCTTTGGCAGAACCCATTAATATTTCTTTTAATATATCCACCTTTTCCAATAACTCTTTTGGACAACCGTGCAATTCAGCAATAAGGTGATACCCTGTTGCTGGACTGTTCGAATTTTTCATTTTGTTTTTAACCCTCGAATCCTTTATGTGTGTAGGATTTTGACTATTATTTTTATTAATTGTCAACCAAAAAATATTTAAATATTACTTTTGCGAAAATGCCTTTAATGCCTTGGTTTTTGATGTCCTAAGGTATAATCAAAGGATAATTGCCCTAGGTGAGTATTAATCAGCTGTTTTGAAAGTTGGCTGGTTTAATGCACTTTAAGTTGTTTCTATCCATTAATAATGGGATTCATTGAATAAGAAGAGAAAAATCCTTGCCTTATTTGTTTAAAACGGTTTAAATTGAGCCTTTTTTGATTAAAATTGACAAAATAAGGCAGTATCGCCCAAATATGGTTTAAAATAGGCATAATTAGAAACCGCCTGAAAAAGCGAACTATTCTTTAGTGGAATTTTGTTTATTCCAGCCAGTTTAGATTCTGGGCACGTCAAAAACCACTAAATAAATTCAGTAGTTTATTAATAAATATTTTCTGGTTTTTGACACACATATTCCACTAATAAACCACCATTTAAAAATGGTGGAATGTGTTGTTTTAATAAATTTTTACGGGTAGAAATTTGCAAAAATTAGCCGTGTGAGCGGGAAACCTACATCTTTTAAGATGTAGATGAGAGCCCACAGAAACCTATTTCTTTTGAAAAAATAAAATATCCCTA
>PEXL01000023.1 GCA_002779065.1 Candidatus Diapherotrites archaeon CG08_land_8_20_14_0_20_34_12 | reverse complement strand
ATCAATAATGGATAATAAAGCGCAGGTTTCGTTTGATTATTTGCTGACAGTAGCATTTGTGTTAGCATTTTCAATTGCCGTAGTGGCAATTATTAGTGTGCTAACACAAATAGCAAACGGAGCTGTAGCCAGGGTGGCAGAACTCAGAGAAAACACTATTGCCAGTGTGATTCAATGAAGGGTTTTCCTAATTTTTTTAAAAAATACAAATAGATAAACATTTTGTCTCTTATTATTTCATGATTTTTTACTTTGCTGCAATTGCTTTTCTTATTTCTCTTTTAGCACTTATTTATGCTAGTTATACTGATTTAAAACAGAGGATTGTGCCTGATTTTTTGAGTTATGGATTAATTGTTTTCGGGATAATATTGGCAGCAATAGAATCAGTACTGCTGAATGATTGGATTTATTTTGGATATTCAGCATTTGCAGCAATTTATGGTTTTATTTTTGCTCTTATTTTGTACAGATTGGGATTATGGGCTGGCGGGGATGTAAAATTATTTACTGGGATTGCCGCATTAAACCCGATCAATGTAAACATTGCACAATATTTTGGTTTAGGTTTTGTGCTATTTAATACGATCAATCTACCAATATTCCCAATCAACTTTTTCATACTTAGCATATTTTCAATGCTGCCTTATGGCGCTTTTTTAATATTTACAAAAATAAACAAAACAGAATTTTTCAAAGAAGAATTGCAGAAAAGCAAAAATCTGGTTTTTTATGGGATATTCCTTTCTGGATTAAGCTATTTTACTATAATTTTCAAATTAAATTATTTTATTGCTTTGTTTTCAATCCTTTTATTTGGCTTGATTGATAGAAAAAATAAAGTTTTGTCAAAAATAATTGCAATTTTATGTTTTATCTTTGCCTTTTACGGATCAAATTATTCAATAAAGTTAATTTTAGATTCTTTGATCATAATTGTTTCAATATTTTTATTTATATTAATTTTCAGCCTACTTTCTTCTGGCAGAAAAGTACTCAAAAAGAAAGTAAAAATAGAAAATCTTGAAGAAGGGATGATTCCTGCTAACAATGTGCTTATTGAAAATAATAGCTTAAGATTTGAGGAAAGTTTGAACATAAAAAGTATTATAAATTACATAAAACATAATCAGATGGATAGGTTAAAAGAGAAGATAGAAGCAAAGGACCTATTTGCAAGCTCGAATAAAGCTTGTGGGTTTACACAGGAGCAAATTTTAAAGTTAAAAGAAATTGCAAGGAATGAAGAAATAAAGGAAATAGAAATAAAAGAAAGTGCTCCAATGGTGCCTGCAATGCTTCTTGCTTATATTATATTGAATATTATTGGTGATTTATTGTGGCATATAATAATCGCGTAAGAGGGCAGACAACAATTGAATTTATGATCATAATACTTATAGGATTAGTATATCTGCAAGCTGTTGTGATGCCTGGAATTAGCAATAGTATGGGCAGCTTAGATGATACCCAAAGGGTTACGCAAGCAAAGATTGAAGCACAAAAGATTGCTAATTCAATTGAAGAAATAGCTTTAATAAGCGGAAGCGCAAAAAAGGAAATTTTAATCTTAATTCCGAGGGAAACAAAAATTGATTTATCAGTTGATGATGTAAATATTAAAATTACTGTAAATAATTTAAAGCAAAATTTCTCAAAAAATTGGACAAACGCTGAGTGCAATAAAACTGAATGCAATTTTAATATTCCTTATTATAAAGCAGGATTGGCTTTCAAAACCGGTTCTAATAAAGTATTTGAGAATACCGGAAATAAAAGTTTGGCTGTTAAATTAGGCTTGGAAAAAATATGCACAACGCAATGTGAGATAAATGTGGTTAAAAAATAACAGAGGGCAGACAGCATTAGAACTGCTTATAGTTACTCTCTTTGTACTTATTGCTTCGGTTGCTATTGTAACAAGTTTTTTCTCTGCAGAAAAGAATGTTGTGGCTGTTTCAATTGTAAAGGAGGCAGCATTAAAGGAATTGGCTAAGCAGGATACTTTTTATTATTTAAATAAAATTGAGGGCCCAATATACCAAGGGAATGATATTGTATTCAAAATCTATATTGAACCACAAGGAAACATTGCTTCCATACCCTCAGAATTTTCTGAGAATATTGCAAAAAAAGTAAATGATGCAAACATTTTTCCAAAGACTGTGCAAATTGAACTGCCCTAAATTAAGCGATTACTGTTTTGAAGCTGGTTTTATTATATTGTGCCTCGGGTAATAGATATCCCCTTTTTTATGCAAATCTTCCAGGTAATCCTTTGCCTTATCCCGATCAATGCCTTGCACTTCTCCTTCCTTTAACACATCTTCTAAAGTAACTTCATCAAGTTCTGCTGATTTGTCTTTTATAATTCTCAAAATCTTTTTTATTGATTCTGTTTGGGAATGTGATTTTCCACTTGTTAAAATATCAATATCAATCTTGCCTGTTTCTGGATCTTTTACTGTTCCTTCCAAACAATATTCAAACAAGCGTATTGCCCTATTAGCATCTTCAATATCTACTGTATCAGATAACCTTACTCTTGCTGATGCTTCACTTAATCTGATTAAACCTTCTAATTGCCTGTGAGTAGCGGCATAATTCCCATCCTGCTTGCCTTTTTCACGCAATCCGACATAAAAATCAGAAATTAAAGCTATTGCTTGTTTTGAAAGAACTGGGAACATCTTCTGTCTCCCATAGGAAATATATTTTTTTACTAATTCTGTTGGAATTGGTGGGGTAATTCTTTCTTCAATCTCTTTCCATTCCTCTTTGGAAATTTTTTTGCCAAGATTTTTTTGTTGTTGAATTTTCTCTCCGCCCTGGTGTGTTTTCAGAATATGTGTGGCAATTTCTAAATCTTTCTTTCTATCGAGCACATCTTTAATTAAGAAGAATAAATCAAACCTTGAGATTAAGGTCGGGGGTAAATCTATTTGTTCCAAATAAGGGGTATAAGGATCAAACCTGGAATATTTTGGGTTTGATGCTGCCAAAACACTTGTTTCTGTCTTAAATCTTGTAGTAATGCCTGCTTTTGCTACGCTTATGGAATTGTGCAAAACAAGTCCTGCTGAAATAAAATTCTTTGTTGGCTCTACTGTAACATCATAAACCCACTCTGAATCAATATTAGGGATTATTTCTGTTTTTGCAACAGTGACAAATCGCAGATCGGAATCTACAACCGACTTAATTTTTGAGCATCTGACATCTAAATCTGATAATTTGTCTGAAGCTAATTTTTTAACATTTAATAATAATCTGCCAGCTTGTTTAGTTCTCGGATTTCTTTCAATATAAGTTACCATACTTTTGCTTAAATCCAAAGAATTGGCAACTTCTTCTAAAGTAAGATTAAATAATTTACGGATTTTTCTGGGGGATTCACAATCCAAACTTTTTAATAATTTGATTTTAGCATAAATCTTATCTAAATGTTTAATAACTTTTTTCCTCTCTGCAGAATAATTTTTGTTGATTGCCAAGACAAAAGAACCATCACTTAGTTTTAATGATTTCAACAAAGCATTAAGCTCATGCAGAAGGCAATTTGGAATAAAATCCTCTTCATTTAATTTGGCTGAACTCCGTTTGATAAAATAATTAAGCCTTCCCAATCGTTTATCTGTTTCTAGAACAAATTGAAGGAATTTCTTCATAGAATTTGTGCCACTAATAACAATTTTATAATATGTGTGTCCCTTTCTTTCTTCTTTTTGAATTCTTGAGATTATGCCAAATTGCAATAGTAGATCAGCATAATCTTCAGCCATAGACAAAGATGCTGTAGAAAAACCAAATCGCTCACTATCTATAAAACCATCACCACTGAATGCTGCTTTAAGGAATTCTGCCTGAATTTCTGGGCTCGTAGAAAGTACTTTGGCTGGGATTCTCTTAAAAGGTGATTTTGCAACCAACTCATTAAAATTATTCTTGAAATAATTATAAAGCGGCAAAGAACAGCATCTTACAGTAGTAATATCTTTTGTTGCCTTTGCCCTATTGCTTGCTTTTATTGAATTTATATTCAGGTATGATTTGAAACTATCCTTAAAAACCTCAGTCATGTGATTTATGATAATTGGGTCTGTATTACTGACACCTATCTCGGCATATGAATTTGATTCATCAAAATAGCTATGCCCTTCACTAGCTACATACCCTAAAAATGCCCCTAGATTTGGGTTCATTTGTTCTGGCAAAAACAATTCCTTTCTCCCATTAACTGAAACCTCTGTTAATAGTGATTGATTTTTTGTAATAATCTCAATCTTTTTGGCTGCTGGGCAAAACATCCCTTTTTTCAATAAATGTGCACTTTTCTCAACAAAGTTATTGTTTTCAAAAACAAAAATTGGGTGATCTGGTGTAACAACTATGCTTCTGCCAGTTGAATAAGTTACTTTTACAAAATGATCTGGAGCCTTATGCCTGCTAACCCCGCTAACATTAATTGGATTTAGATTATTAAAATCAGTGGTAATCACTTGCAAATTATCTACTTCTAAAATTTCACAATCTTTACCTTGAATCACTCCTGCTAGATTATTTTCAAATAAGGAATCTACCAATTTACCTATCTTGTGCTTTGAACCATCGACCAGCATTATCTCAAAATCCTTATGGTAGGATTGCTGCTCAAGTGATTCGTGCATAGCGCCCCTATCTTCAGAATCCATTTTGTCAAGCTCATCAATAAACGCTACTCCCCCTGATGCCAATACTAATGCACCGGCTTTAATTGTCCAGCCTCCTTCACCAAATTCATCTTTTACTGCTGTTGCTGAAATGCCTGCCCCGGATGATGTTTTTCCTGCAATATAAATCCCTTTTGGCGAAAGTGAATTTGCTGCAAGAAGCATTTGCGATTTTGCTACACCAGGTTCACCAACAAGCAAAATATGGATATTCCCCCTAATCTTTTGCTCATTAGGCATTACTTTTTTCACTCCACCAAATAATTGCAAAATAATTGCTTCCTTTACCATTTCATGGCCATAAATTCCCGGTGCTAAACTTTTAACCAATTTATTAAAAACTTGGGGATCTTTTGCCAATTGTTTTATTTCTTCTTCTTCCTCTTCACTAACCACAATATCTTCAAATTCTCTTTCTACCCTATCCAAATGCCTTACTTGTAAATATCGGGTAAATGCCGCTTTTTCCTTATTCAATGGACCTAATCTTAAAATTCCCACAATTATTATTTTGTCACCGGCTGAAACCTTGTTAACTAAATCATCAGACATATAAACTTGGATATCAGTCGGCTGTTCATTTCCTTTCAATGCTTCTAAGGATTCCTGAATAATTATTTTTTGATAATCAACAAAATCACTTTCTTCTTCAACCAAGGAAAAATCCTTATGCCTGCAATCACAAAATGCTGGCTTTTTTAATTCTGTAGAATCCTGTTCTACCTTGTAAACATTTCCGCAGCGCCTGCATTGCCAGGCTGCTTTTTTCAATTTTGGCAGCACATCAGTAATTTGTTTTATCACACCTTCAACACAAATTAATTTGTTTAAATGTGCAGACCCTAAATTTCTTAATAATATTTTTCGGTCATCTGGCAGATTGAAGAATCTAATATGCGGGGCAAATTTTTCTACCTGCAAAGAAGGAACTTCAATATTTTCAATTGCCTGTTCTGCACTTTTAATTAAATTATCGGGATTTTCAAGCAGTTCATCTGCTAATTCAAAATCAAATCGCTCCAATTCTTTAAAATCAACAGCTAAAGACCTTTCTTCCGGATATTTTTGCACCAAGTGTTCGATCTGTTTCTTACATTCCTGTTCATAGAATGAAAGAAATTTGTTCAATTGGGGATTTCGTTCTGCAAGTGTCTGTTCAACCATATGTATCTCCTAATTAATTTCTTTTTTGCTCTTTTAAAGCGAATTGGAAGAGTAGATTTCCCCTGAACCCCGCCTTCTCTTTCTTTTAGAAAAAGAAAGAGAACAACATAAAATCCTTTGGATTTTATGTGTCCAATAAAACTGCTGAGTTTTATTTGTGCCAAGAGAAAGAAAATAGACTCCCCTAATGTGCAAAATAACTAACCTATTCACCCATGTTTTATATATCATGTGTGTGTTAAGAGAAACAGTGTTGGGCTAAAAAAATATTATAGATATAATAGAACATTTAATTTATTATTAATAACCAATTAGGTTTCTGAACCAATGATGCAGAGAAAATAATGAAATATGAATAGTTATTGGGTAAATCCAATTGCTGAGGAGAATTTCTGCAAGGCAGCTTGCTTTTCAATAATTATGCCCGGAACTCCTCTGCTAGAAAAATTAGAAAAGGATATTCCTTCCTCTGTTAAAACTTCTTTGACAAAATCAAGTATTTTAGGATTTGCTTTTGAAAAAAATACTCTAACATTACCTCTTCTGCTTGAAGGATAACCATGGCTATCAAATAAAGCTCTAACAAAAGCTCTTTTAGTTTCTCTATTTTGTAAATAACTAACTGGCGGCTTTTTACCATAAAGAGTTAATTGATTAAAGGCTTGAGCTGCTGCAACTGAGGTTACACTAAAATCCCACGTTTTACCTGCTTTCATGCCCATCATTCCTTTTGTTGGAACGAAAATTGCCAACTTTTTCTTAAAACTTTCAACAAAAACCTTATTTCTTGCTCTAAGAAATATTACTGGTTGTTCTCTTTTTACTGACGCGTTTCCACACATAGCCCCTAAAACATATGCAAAATCTGCATTATGCTCTTCAGGTTTTGGGATTTTTATTGGTTTTCTTGCCCTTTCTTTTTGTTGGAAAAATTTAGCAGATAAATATTGTGGCAGATTTTCTCCTCTTCTCCATCTTCTAACAGTATTTGATGCTATACGAAAACGCCTAGCAACAGCTTCTGCTGATTCTTCAAGCATAGATAATACCCGTTCCAATAATTCAAATTGCCTAAGCTGTTGATCTAAAGCGGCTTTAGTTTTTCTCGCATTTCCCAACCATCTGCTTTGCTGAATCAATTTACTCCTAAAATCTGCTAAAGAAACTGTGGCTTTATCTGTCCTAACCTCTCTTCCAACATAGCTTACCTTTCCAGTCCTAGAAAATGTAGGTCTTCGTGGTCTTGGAGGCATACTTAAACTTGGGTTAAAGTGTTTAAAAATGCAACAGAAAGCAAAGGCAAATATTAAAAGTAGTTCTTAAAATGAAGTAATAAGATATGAAGAAATTTTATATTACAACTGCAATAGACTATCCTTCAAGCGATCCGCATTTAGGGCATGCATATGAAAAAGTATGTGCTGATGTGATTGCAAGATGGCATCGCTTGCTTGGTGAAGAGGTATTCTTCCTTACTGGCACTGATGAGCATGGGAAAAAAATACAGCAAGCCGCAGAGAAAAAAGGAATGAAACCAAAGGAATTTGTGGATTACCAGAGCAAAGCATTTATTGAACTCTGCAAAAAATTGAATATCTCAAATGACCGCTTTATTAGAACAACGGAAAAAGAGCATGAAAAAATATGCCAACAAATTTTCAAAAAAGTTTATGATAAAGGAGACATTTATCTTGGGAAATATGAGGGGCATTATTGCACTGATTGTGAAACATTTTATACAGAAAAAGAACTTGCAAATGGCAATTGCCCTACGCATGGAAAAAAATGCGAATTATTGAAAGAAGAAAGCTATTTCTTCAAAATGGGGAAATATGAGAAGAAATTGAGGCAATATTTTGAAAAAGATGCAACTGTTCTGCCAGAACACAGGAAAAAGGAAATTCTTAACAGGATGGAACAGGGATTGCAGGATTTATCAGCATCAAGGGCAAATTTAGAATGGGGCATTCCCTTGCCAATTAATCCAAAACATTCTATCTATGTCTGGTTTGATGCTTTGCTGAATTATATTTCTGGAATAGATTATCCGTCTGCAAAATTCAAGAAATTCTGGCCTGCTGATGTCCATTTAATTGGGAAGGATATTCTGTGGCACCATACTGTAATTTGGTGGAGCATTTTAACTGCAGCAGATATTGAATTACCAAAAACTGTTTTTGTCCACGGATTTATAAAAACTGCCGGTGGAGAGAAAATGAGCAAATCATTAGGCAATGTAATTGATCCAATAAAATTAGCTGATAGATACGGGGCAGACAATTTGAGATATTACTTAACTAGGGAAATACCTTTTGGTGAAGATGGCCATTTTTCCGAGGAATTGCTTTGTAAACATATTAATAATGAATTGGCAAATGATTTGGGTAATTTATTGCAAAGAACACTAACAATGATTGAAAGATATTGTAATGGTAAAATCCCTGCGAAATATATTGACTTAGGATTTGCACAGAAGAATGAAATAGAGATTGAAAAAATAAATAAACACATGGAAAAATATGAATTGCATCTGGCTTTGCAGCAGATAATGAGTATTGTTAATGCTGCTAATGCTTATGTGAATGAAAAAGAGCCATGGAAATTAAAAGGCAAGGAATTGGAAGATGTTTTATATGTGCTTGCTGACTCTTTGAGGATTATTTCGATACTTCTTGCATCATTTATGCCGGAAACCTCTGAAAGGATAAACAAACAATTAGGCATTAAGGAAGGAGATTTAACTGGATGCAAATTCAGCCTTTTAAAAGCAGGAACCTTGATAGGGAAAACAGAAATATTATTCCAAAAGGTTGAATATAAAGCAGAAGAAACCAAAAAAGAAATTAATTTTTCAATAAGCGAAGAGGCAAAGAAAATTGGGATAAAAAGCCGGTATGCAATTCTTACAAATTTAGAGATAAAAAGCAAAAATAATCAATTGGAAAAATTTAAAGAAGAATTTGAAAAGAAAGCAAAGGAAAAAAACTTTGAAAATAATGAAATTGTTGAAGCCTACAAGGTGCAGAGAACAGCAGAATTCAAAAATGAATTAACGCCAGCGGAGCGCCTGCTTGGAATGATAAAAAAAGCAGGGAAATTGCCGACAATAAATAGCTTTGTTGATGCTTATAATGTTGTGAGTGTGGATTCTGGCCTGACAATCAGGGCGCATGATTTGGATAAATTAAAAGGCGATTTAGAATTTGTCATTTTGAAAGAGGATAAGGAATTCATTCCAATGGGGGCAAAGGAAAAGGCAGTTGCCAAAAAAGGGGAATATGCAATTATTGATTCTTTGGGAAATGTTTTGTGCAGAATGGATGTAAGGCAGGATGATGAATCCAAAATAACAAAGAATACTAAAAATGCGGTTCTTGAAGTCCAAGGAAATTCAAAAACAGGCGACAAGCTGCTTGAAGAAAAAATGAAAGAAGCTTGTGACTTAATTGTGAAATATTGTGGCGGAAACTACATACTAATTTAATCTACAATTAGATTCTAATTAGATTTTATCTTCTTCCAATACCAAACCGCAAATACAATTATTGCAAATATTATTACTATGTCAAACATATGGAAGAAATTTATCATGGAATTCCAATTTGGGCCTAAATAAATGCCTAAATAGGCTAAAGCAAAATTCCAAGGCAAAGAGCCTAAGGTTGTATAAAGCACAAATTTCTTGAAATCCATTTTAGTAATGCCTGCTGGAGTTGAAATAAATGTTCTTATTACCGGTAGCATCCTTGAGATGAAAACTGCCTTATGGCCGTATTTTGCAAACCATGAATCTGCCCAATTCAGTTTCTTTTCAGAAATCAGGACATATTTTCCATATTTTAAAATTGCAGTTCTGCCGATATACATCCCGCCCCAATAAGAAAGGATTGAGCCAATTAAATTTCCTAAGGTTCCGGCCAAGACAACTGTGATAAAATCCAATTTACCAAGATAAACTAAATAGCCTGCAAATGGCATTACTATCTCACTCGGGATGGGCAGATTTGAAGATTCCATCGCCATCAAAACAATAATGGATAAATAACCCCAGTTTAAAATTAATGAAATTAAAAAATCTGAAAATAATTGCACAATTGGAATCATAATATAGAGAAATAATGAAATGGGATTAAATAGGTTTGTGGTTCATACTGAGAAATTAAGGGAGGAATAGAAATCTGATTTTAAAAAAAAAGGAAGGGGTTAGGGAGGAACGTGGAACTAAGGGAAAACCTTGGTTTCCAATTAAAATTTAGTTTCTCTTTCTTTTTTGATATGCTACATTTTTTCTTTCTCTTTAGCAAAGAGAAAGAAAAAAGGTGCGCTGGGAGTGGGATTTGAACCCACATGTCCTCACGGACACCAGCTTTCGAAACTGGCGCATTGAACCGGATTCTGCCATCCCAGCAATAGAAATCTAACAAGGAAAGGTTAAAAACAGAATTTTATGGCTTGAGTTTCTGTAATATGTGCAATTTCTGCAATTTTTCAAGCGATGATGCTTCAAGGATTCCAATCAGCTTTGAATTATGAATAATTGGCAAAAAAGGGTGGCCTGTTGTATAAAATTTTTCCATTACATCTGAACTGGCGGAATTTGCAGAAAGGATTGGCAGCTCGGCAGCATATTTGGAAATTTGGGAATCAATATTTGCCTTTTGTTTTACAATATCTTCTGATAAAATTATCCCATAGCCTTTATTTCTTTTTACAAGCAAGGAAGTAACATTCTTTTTCAGCATCAATTCCTTTGCTTCTTTCAGGGTTTTCGATTCATCAATCACAAAAGGCCTTTTCTTTATTAAATGGGAAATAGTTATATGGCTAAAGGCATGTTTCAGGGTAACTAATTGGTCCTCTTGGTTTGAACCCAAATAAATCAGCGCAGCAATTATTGTTAACATAAAGCTTCCGCTGAAAAATCCGAGGAAGAAAAGCATTATTGCAAAAATTGTGCTTGCCCGTGTAGCCAAATGTGTTGCTTTAACATAATCAAACTTCAAAGCTAAAAGTGATCTAAAAACACGGCCGCCATCAAGAGGCAAGGCAGGCACAAATAAGTTAAAAGCCCCCAGCATAAAATTAACCCAAAGAACAGCAAACAAAGGATAGGTTAAAAGATATTCTTCAAATTTGGCTATATTTTGCGGATTATTAAAAAACTCCCAAGGGAATGGCAGGTTAAAAACAGAAACAACTGCCAAAAGCACAAAAACAACCAAGAAATTAAATAATGGGCCTGCTATTGCAATAAGAAATTCATCCTTTGGATTCTCAGGCATTCTTTCACTTAAAGCAACGCCGCCAATTGGCAATAACATGATTTTCTTTACTTTTATGTGCTTGCTTAAGGAAACAAGGGAATGGCATAATTCATGCAAAAAGACTGAAAGGAAAAGCATGAAGAAAAGAAATATTATGGGCAAAAATGTTTGGGGGGAGAAAATAGCTTGTGAAATTATCACAAATATCATTACCAAAAGGAATGTCCAATGCAATTCCAATTCAATGCCAAAAATTTTGCCTAAAAAAAGTGATTTCATAATTCAATCATTAAATATGTAATTAAAAAAGAATAAGAAACAGCGTGTTAATAACACGCTGCTATTTGTGCATTAATTTATTTGCAGGCTTCTGCAAACCAGGTGTATTCTGCCACTGGTATTACATACATCATAAATCCTGAACCAATTAAAGTTCCTGCTACTGGAATTAATGATAAAATTCCAACAACAATCATCAAGAGAATGTATAAAATGATTGAGAAAATGCATGCAACAATGTATTTCATAGTTAATGCTTTTTTGATTACTGAACCAAAGGAAAATGCTGCTGAGAATTTACTTCTGATTAAATAATGCATCAGTGCTGATGGCAAAAGGAATACTGCAATTAATAATAAGACAATTACTACTGCAAAATACATTAGCATTGGGCCTAATGCTGCCATTAAGGCTGTGTAATCAAATGTTCCTCCGCTAATTGCTGCTGTTAATGTTCCTAAAAGATTGGCTGCAAACATTACTATTACTGCAACAAGCACAATAAGTGCTGGCAACATATAAATTAGGCTAATCACAATTGACATAACTGACTTTATTATTACATCCCCAATATTTTCAAACCAGTCTGGAAGTTTATTATCTCCTTTCAAAGTGCGTTCTGCCGCCCTTAAACCAAAACCAGGTAAAGTAAGAGCACTTACAAACGGAATCATTCCCAAAATAATCCCAATAACTAAAGTTTTAATATCCTGAAACGGCCTTTTTAAGCCTGCTACAAAATCAACCAAACCAACACCTCCTTAAATGCTGTTTGTTGAGGAAAATAGGTTTTTTAACTATTTAAACTTTTTGAAAGGCCTTTAGGCATTAATTCTGGCAAGAATAAGCGATGCTAATTCCCTTGCTTTTGATTCATCCTTGACTTCTTTAACAAGAATTTTGCCATCTTGGAAGATACTTATGTTTATGCCGGAATAATTCACTAATATTACTAATTTGGTTTCTGCCTTTATTGTGAAATTACTTTCTGAAAGTTTTTTAGAAAGGTCTGCAAGATTTAAGGATACCTTGGATTTTGGCAGAAATTCAAAGCTATCCCCACCCCTACAAAGCTTTGAGATAAAATTATCGAGTTCCAAACAATCACTTCCAAATCAATACTTTATAATAACAAAAAGCAAATTTAAATAGATTAGGTATTTAATTATACTATGGAATTTCCGGCAGGAGAAAAGATTGAGGAATGCCTTAATGTAAATAAGGTTAGCGCTGAAGAATTATTTAAAAGTTTTAAAGAAAGTGAATTCTCAGGATATATTGTTGTTACTGTTTATGGCTATGCCGGAGTTGAGGAAGGGATTTTATTGTTTAGGAATGGAATTATTGTTGGCTCATTATTTACCTATGATACCTCAAACCAGACAATTGAGGGGAAAGAAGCATTATTAAGAACATTAAATGCATTCAAAGCAAAGTATGGTGTGTTGGATATAAACTCATTAAGCAAGCAGCAGGTAGAATTAACCATTACCTTCAAGGATTTGATGAAGGTTAAGGAATACCAGCTGAAAGATTTAGTAAAAATGATCCCTAAAACTTATTCAACCCAATATTTTGAATCCGGCATAAAAGAATCAAAAGAGAAATCAAGATATGAAATAATGAAAAAAATGGGATTATTGGGAGTAGACCGCATTTAATCAGAGAAACTAAAATTTATATTATCTTGTTTTGTAATTATATTAACGAACTTAAAAATTGTAATTAATATCTTTAGAAATAATATTGAAGTGATTTTAAAAATGGGCAAAGTGCTTACAATTGCATCAGGAAAAGGCGGAACAGGCAAAACAACACTAACTGCTAATTTAGGAATTATTTTGGCAAGGCATGGCAAGAAAGTACTGCTTGTTGATGCGGATATTGCAATGGCAAATCTTTCATTAGTATTGGGGATGCAAACCTCCCCAATTACTTTGCATGATGTTTTATTGGGTGAAACATCGATACAGGATGCGATATATGAAGGGCCTGAAGGAATAGAAATACTGCCTTCAGGATTAAGCATAGAAAGCTATAGGAAGATTGATTCTGAACGCTTAAAATCAATTATCTCAACAATAAAAGAAAATTATGATTTTGTCCTAATTGATGCTGCTGCAGGTGTTGAAAGATCTGTATTATCAGCATTAACAAGCTCTGATCAGGTATTATTAATAACAGAAGCTACGCCTGCAAGCTTGGCAGATGCACTTAAAACCAAAATAATTACTGAAAAGCTAGGGGGGCATGTTGTTGCTGTTATAATAAATATGCTAAGAAATGAGAAAGGCGAATTAGAGAAGGATGAAATAATGAAAACATTAGAAATACCTTGTTATGGGGAAATACCTTACGATGTAGAGGTAAGAAGATCTTTTTATGATAAGAAAGGAAATCCGGTAGTAATAAGATGCCCTACCTGTCCTGCTTCTAAAGCAATTGAAAATATTGCTGCAAAACTGCTTGGTGGAGAAGTAACCATGGAAACGACCAAAGAAAGCTTTATTAAGAGAATCCTAAGAGTGATATTTAGAAAATAATCCATTTTTTATTTTTTAAAGGTGAGGGAAATGACAGTGAAACCATTCGATGTATTAACAAAGAGGATAGGGCAAAATGTTCTTCTTCAGTTAAAAGGAGGAAAACAGGTAAGAGGCATATTAAAAGGATTTGATGTGCATCTTAACATTGTTTTAGGAGAAGCTGAGGAATTGGAAGAAGGGCAGGTAAAAAGCAAGAATAGCGAGATGCTAATCAGGGGAGACTCAATCGTATTCATAAATGTTTAATGAAAATTAAACATCCTTTATTTTCTGCAAAGATATTATTGTAAGCCATACTTAGCTTACGGTAAAGGGCTGGTAGATCAGTTGGTAGATCGCTACATTGGCATTGTAGAGGCCAGGGGTTCGAATCCCCTCCAGTCCATTACCAACTTTCTCATTGGATAAAGAAAAAGAATCTAAGCACTATTTCTGTCAAAAACAAACATTTATTAGAAGCTCCAATTTATATTATTGCAAAAGAGAGGACATTAGAAATATATATTATTAGAATTAAATTATGTAAAGCATACTATTGACTGATTGAAATGGATAGAGAAAAATTAATGCTAAGCTCAATAAAGAAACTGATTGACCTAAATGTATCAGAGGATGAAATACTGCTTAATTTGAAAGAAATAGGGGTAAACGAAGAAGAAGCTAAAGAATTGATAAAAAAATCTGGCGGATTCAAAAAAACAGCTTTGGAAGATATTGTTGCAAAAGAACCTATTCCAGCCAATACCAAAATAAACCTAAGCAAGGTTATTGAGAAGGAATTAAACACTATTCAGCCAAAAGAAGAACCTCAACCAGTTCAGGCAAAGCCTACTTTTTCATTTGAGAAATATGCTAAAGATGTTGAACCTGCTATCTCAGGTTTATGGGAAAAGGGGGTTTTGATAACAGTTACTGATAAATTAGAAGAAATGAAAAAACTTAAGAAAGATATTGAAAAAATACTTGATGATAAAGTAAATCTGGCAATTGAATCAGAAAGGAAAAAGATGACAATACTTTCAGAGTCACAAAAAACATTGCTGGTTGAAAAGATTAATTCGCAATTATCTATGAAATCTGAAGAGATTGAAGAAGTAATAAATGCAAAAATTGCTGAAATGAGCAATCTGAATAATGAAATAAAGAGAAATATTGAAGAGTTAAGGATGAGACAAGAGGAATACAAAGAAATAATTCAAGATATGGAAAAGAAAAAAATAGAATTAATGCGGGTAAAGGATAAGATACTTACTGAAATGAATACTGAATTAATTAAATCAAAAAGCGGGGTAGAGGATTCTATTGGAAAAATAGATGAACACATTCAGGAACTTGAGACAAAGGTTGAAAGAACACTTGCTTTAGAAAGCCAGGTTGTTGAAGGCTTGGTAAATAGTACAGAAAAAAGGATTGATGAGATACAAAATGAAAAAAGAGAGGAATTAAGTCAGGCAGTTTCTGCTGAATTAAGAAGGATTGAAGAAACCCGAGCTAAGATTGATGTGGATAAGATAACTGCTAAAATAAAGCAGCTTGAAGAAAGCAGACAGGAGCTTGAAAAGTATAAAATGGTTTTGGAAGAAACGGTTGAACAAGCAATATTAGATAGTTTAGAGGATTATAAGAAGAAATTAGTAACTGATGTACGAAAGGATGCAAAGATTGACGATATAAAGGCAAGGTTGGATGATATAAAAAATTCACAGGAGAATTTATCCTTATTCCAAAAACAGTTTGTAAATACGATAGATGCTAATGTGGAGAAATTCAACAAAAGCATTAATGATATGAATAAGAAAACTGAAAATATACTAAAAGAATTTGATGCAAGGAAAAAACTAATTGATGATAAGATTGAAGAATTGACTAAATTTGAAAAGAACTTTGCTAAAGAAATGGGAATTGCAGTAGATCTTCTTGTTGAGAAAAAAGCGAAGAAATAATTTGTTTAGGATACTAAATCTAATTAAAGTTATATAATTCAAAATAAACTGATTTTATTGTTTTTATTATTAATATAATTCCGATAAACTTCCTCAACCGCTATTCTTGTGACATAGGGTTTATGGTGCCTAAATCCGCCGGAAAAAGAATGTGGGATATGCATCAATTCATGGATTAGTGTTTTTGTTTGTTCTTCTTCTGGCAGGGAATTGAATTTTTCTGAAATCAGCTCAATAACATAAAATGGTTGTGTCTGCATTCCTTCCTGCAATGCTTTTCCCAAGGAATGGATTCTGGCTATTATTCTTCTTGTTTTTGAGCCTCTGCTCACAATGCAAGAGATTCTATCTAATTCTATATGATTAAAGCCTAATTCCTTTGCCAAATCCCTTGCTCGCAGGGTAAAATCTTGGGAAAAAATGTAACGCATTATCTAAATAGATAAGTAGGTTTAATAATCAAAAGCTTTTTTATAAAAAAATAGAAAAAAGACAACAGCAATTATTTGCTGTGTCCGTGGCTTGCATTTACTGAAGGCCTTACTTGCTCAGCACCTTTTCCTTTGTACATTAATCCTCTGCCTTTCTTTCCTGCAGAGGTTAATCCTCTGAAAGCCCTGCCTCTTTTATTGCAAATCCAACTTAAATCCTTGTCTGCTTTCATTTCAGGATGATCTCTGTCAATTAAAATAATTTCAAAGTATTTGCACTTGCCATCCTGCCCGACAAAATAACTATTCAATACTTCACAATTAGGATATTTTCTAGCAGCCCTTTCTTCAGCAATTCTCTGTATGCTTTTTCCTCTTGTTCTTTTATTTATTCCCATTCTCTTTGGCCTTCTTGCTGCCCTTGGCCTTGGCGTTGTTCCTGAGCCTTTCCTTACTTTGGCCCTGACAACAATTACTCCATTTTTTGCTTTATACCCTAAAGATCTTGCCCTTGGAATATTGCTTGGTTTTTCAACCTTGGTAATTGATTCTTCCTGATTTCTAAACTGGAATAACTTATCTCTCATAAGTTTTTTGTAATCTGTTCCGGCTTCTTTTGCCCCGCTATACTCCTTTTGCAAGGTCTCCTGAATATGCTTATATGCGTTCATAAGAATTCCTCAATTAAAAACATAAACAAAATAGTGTTTAATTAACCTTTATATTATTAGTAAATACTTATATGCAGTATTTTAAAAGGTTTCTTTATGCGCTGTAAACCGACAGATTGGGACGTTATCCAAGGGGAAAAATGCAAAATCTGCGGCAAAAGGGCTGAAATAAGCCTTATTTATGGCCCACACCATTATTGTAAACAGCATTTTCTTTATTTAACAGAGAAAAGGGTAAAAAGAACCATTAGAAAATATTCACTGATAAAACCTGGGGAAAAAATTCTGTTAACTATGTCCGGCGGCAAGGATTCTAGTGTTGCTGCTTATCTAATTAATAAAATATTTTCTAAAAGCTGTGAGATTAAAGCATTGTTAATTGATGAAGGGATTAAAGGTTACAGGGATAAATCTATTGAATTTGCAAAAAAGAATTGCGAAGAATGGAATATCAATTATAAGGTAATTAAATTTGAGGAAGAATATGGGACAACGATGGGAAAAATACAAAAAATGATTATGAAGGATCATTCGCTTGGAAATCCCTGCTCTTTTTGCGGAATCATGAGAAGACAATTAATGAATAAATATGCAAGAACAGTAAAGGCAGACAAATTAGTTACAGGCCATAATTTGGATGATGAATGCCAAAGCATATTGATGAATGTTTGTGATAATAAACCGGAATTATTTGTCAGGTTAGGGCCAAAATCAGGCATTATAAAAACAAGTGAATTTGTTACAAGGGTAAAACCTTTATATGAAATTTCTGAAAATGAGGTATTTGCATACGCAAATTTTGCTGGGATTAAATATTATGGCGGGGAATGCTGCCCATTAAGCCATAAAGCAAAAAGAAATGAATACAGGGAAACTATCAACAGATTAGAAAAGGCCTATCCAGGAACAAAATATTCAACTATAAATTTCTTTGAGAGAATAAAAAATATGCTAAAAAAAGATGCATATTCTGAATTCAGGTTAAAGCAATGCGAACTGTGTAGTGAGCCATGCAGCACAGGAATCTGCAAGGTTTGTGAAAAACTCAATGCCATAAGGAAGTAACTATGAGCACAATTTCCTATTTAAATCTGATGCCTAAAATAATATTATATTGCCAAAGTTAGTTTTCTTTCTCTTGGCAACCTACATCCAAATAAAATTTCTATGAAATTTTATTGGACACATAAAATCCAAAGGATTTTATGTTGTTCTCTTTCTTTTTCTAAAAGAAAGAGAAGGCGGGGCTCATGGTCCATCGGCACGATATCGCTTTGACTTAGCGATGAGCTCGGTTCGACTCCGGGTGGGCCCAAACAGAGGAGGTTTTTATATGAAACCAAGATATAGACCAATAAAAAGTACTGTTAAAACATTTATTACTTCTAAAGGAACTGGACTAAAAACTGCAGCATATGTTGCAAAAGGAATGCCTGGAGTAAGACAAATTAGAAGAGAAATGCCTTTGCAGAAAGGTGCTTTAACTGGCATTCTTAAAAGAGCAGTAATACAGCTCAATGAAATTGAAATAGGTAGAATAGGTAGAGCAGTAAAAGGCAGCATAGTTCTTGTTGGAGATAGCTTAGGCAGGATAATAAGTGTTTCTGGCAATAAAGCAAATATATTAGTAACACATGACAGAAAAGCACATCCTATGAGCGGGCTTTGTAGAAATCCTCCCTAGTTTATAAATAATCCTATTTTTATCCTTCTCCCGATTATTTCAATATTGTATGCTGACATCCTCCACACCCTAAAGGGTGTGGGTTCCCCTTTAGGCTGCATATTCCATTAGTGTCTTTTGATGAATGTCATTTT
>PEXL01000008.1:14738-20186 GCA_002779065.1 Candidatus Diapherotrites archaeon CG08_land_8_20_14_0_20_34_12 | reverse complement strand
GCTTAGAAACCTGTTCAGGCTTTACTGAATAGATATCCACAGAGGATAAGCCGCCAGCCCATGCTTTACTGAAATTTGCTGCAAAAATAGCTGCTTCTTTTTTTGTAATTTCATCAACTTCATTGCCTTCGGTTTTTATAATGCAATGTGCTGCACCCTGTATCTCTGCATGAAAATAAACATCTTTGGGTTTCATATATTTTTTTACAAGAAGCTCATTTGATTTCATATCCCGGCCAGCTAAAACTAAAAATCCTGTGCTTGAGAAAAACCAATGGAATTTCTCGTACCATTTTTTTGGCGCTTGTTTTACTTCCTGCTTTTGTTTTATTTCTTTTCCCAATTGCTCTAATTTATATTCGCTAACTTCGATCGCTTGTTTAATCCTTGAGGCTTTTGATTTTGCCTCTTTTCCTTTTTCAAAATAATCAGAGGCATTTGCTTCAATGCTTTTGTTAAAATTTATCTCTATTTCCATAACCATCAGTCCAAACCACGGCCTTTTTTTATTAATTCAATAATTGATTGTGTTCTAGAAACATTTTTATAAATCGGTTCTGTTGTAAAAAACACCTGCTTTGTCAATATTAATTTGTGCAAATTTTCTATCTTACTATAGTAATGCTGCTGCATGTGTTTATTATAGGATTCAACATCCCCGTGAACCTGTCTCATTAAAACATTATAGGTCCCTGAACCAAATATCTCAGAAAGCCAATATATTGAAGCATCTTTTTTTGCTTCTCTTAGAAATTCTTCGAAAACAGGTTTATTAAAAAGATCTGCCTGGACTAATGTTACAATTTCTAAGGAATATCCAAATTTACGAAAATCAATTTTAGGCCCATATCCTGTAAGTATTCCTTCCTTTTCCAAAAACGCAAGGCTTGAAAGTATTGTGCTTTTGTGGAATCCTGTTTCTCTTTTAATTTGTTTGATATTTGGCTTTACCGCGCCTTTTGAAAGCAAAGAATTTAATATCTTAAGCCTTATCTCATCATCTGATTTCATGGTGAATGGCATAATTATCTAGAAATATAGTACATGCAAATATATTTTAAATGTACTTTTTGTACATTAAAAAACTAATAGTTATTATAAAGGAGGATATCCTATTCATATTAAAAAGGACAGGAGGGATCTGCCCGTAATAGAGAATAAAAAAATCGAAGAAAAGGGATAAGGGATAAGCTCACCAAGCGTATATGGTCTCAACAAGGTTGAGGATGTTTTGATCCCTGTTCCCTTCTAATTTTTAATTATTAATTTTTTCTTAAGTTAATTAATTCTATTTGGGATTGCAAGAATATTCTGCTGAAGCATAAAGTGAACCTAATTCATCAGCTTGTTCTCCAAAAAGAGAATAAGCGGAACTTAATTCTGAACTAGAATAATTTGAAAATGCAGGATTTTCAATAATTTTATTTAAAGTAATTTTCATGGACTGCAATTGTATTACTTCTTCTTTAAATAAATCAAGGGTATTGCATATTTCTTCATTAGTTTCAGCAGAATTTATCCATAAAGAAAGTGATGAATTAAACTTGCAAAGTGTTGAGAAATCTGAATCTGCTGCCAAAAGCAATGCTTTCAGGTCAACAACTGCTGAATTATTGATAAATGAAACTTTTGAATTTATTAGCTGGGAATTTTCGCTGGCAAGAGAATTAAATTTGAGATTTATTGCTTCGCTTTTTTCAATTAATAAATCCGCTTTCTCTGACAGAATTAAAAATCCTGAAAAACAGGTATCTTCTGAAAGATTATTTATATCCAAAGCATTTAGTTTTAAAATTTCATTTTTTGCCTGTTTCTGGAATTTAAATTCATCATTTAAATAATCAGCAAGTAAAAGATTAATGAAAATCCATTCTGAAAGCAATTTTGCATTTGCAGAGGAATATTCTGAAAGCGATTTATTAAAATCGGCAAGATTTTTTTTAATTGAGGTTAAGTTTGGTGAAGGATATTTATTTTCAAAGGATTTTATTGGCAATTGATCAATAAGGGAATCAGAATATGAATTTTTCCAAAAGGAATTTATTTTCTGAAAATTATCTTCAAATTTTACCGGGTCTTGCAAACAAGCAGAAAAAAATATTATTAAAAGCAAAATCAAAAAGAATCGCTTCATGGCAATATTACGCCTCTTTTGTTTCTGATTCTTTCTTTTTTGCATATTTGGCTTTTGATTTATTTCTCCATTCTTCCTTAGAAGCGCAATTGGGATTAAGGCACATCTTGAAACTCCTTCTCCCATTCAAAATCTTGATATTTGGGAATTCACAAATAGGGCATTTATCATCTAAAGGAACTATGTCTCCTTGTTGCGGCAAAGGCAGAGTAACCCTGCATCTAGGATAACTCGTACAGCCTAAAAATCTCTTGCCAGAAAAACCTTTTCGTATCATTAACATGCCGGTGCAATTCCTATCCAAGCATTTTATTAATTTGCTATCCTCTAGCAATGCTTGTCTTAAGGATTGGCTTATTTTATCCTTATTTTTTAATAATTCATCCATTATAGTATCTAACATTTTTCTTGAATCAGCAACTACGTCTGGCTTCGATTTTTTGCCTGCAGCAATAAGGTCCATTTCTTTCTCTAATCCGGCAGTCATCTCAGATTTCAAAACCATGCCATCATATTTTTCAAGTGAATCAACAACCGCGAAAGCAATTTTATTGGGTATGATTGATTTTAAACCTGAAATATAATTTCTTGAATATAATTTTTGAATTATTTCATGCCTTGTGCTTTTCGTACCAAGATTTCTTGCAGCCATTTCTTTGATTAAGGATCCTTGGGAATACCTTGCTGGCGGTTTTGTCTCTGATTCACTTAATTTTAAATCAATTAATTTTAAGCGGTCGCCTTCAGATAAGTTTGGCAGGTTAATTTCATTTGCTGCGCTATAAGGATAAAATTCTTTCCAGCCTAATTCAATAAATGTCTGGCCTGTGGCAACAAAAGGCTCGGTATTCATATCAATATCTACTTTCACTACTTCAACTAAAGCATCTTTAGCTAAAGTTGCCAGGAATCTTCTCACAACCAATTCATAAACCTTCATATGATATGAACTTAATTCTTCTTTTGGAACTGCAACCGGATGAATTGGCGGATGGTCTTTTGATGGTTTTCCTTTTGAAGGAATTAATTGTTGCTGTGCCAACAATTTATTTATATCTTTGTGAACCGGGCCATAACTTGAAAGATTCTCAAGTAATTTTCTTAAATTTAAAGAAGCAGGATATTCCGCATTATCTGTTCTAGGATAACTTATCAAACCTCTTTGGTATAAATCTTCTGCAAGGCTCATTGCTTTCGATGCAGTTAATCCAAGAACTATAGCAGCAGTTAAAAAACTTGTAGTATTAAAGGGTTCTGGCCTTTTCAAAATCTTCTTTGATTTTTTTACCTCTTTTACAGTTCCAAAATCTGCCCTTTTTTTCATTACTGCTTCTGCCTTTTCTTTATCCCAAAAGCGGCCATTTTTATGGGAAGCAATAAATCTTTCGGCATTTTTGTCAAACTCGGCAAAAACCTCCCAATATTTCTGGGTATTAAATGCAATCCTTTCTTTTTCCCTATCAACAATTAACGCTAATGTTGGGCTTTGAACCCTTCCTGCAGATATGAATTCTGAACCCAAGCGATTTGAAACTATGGATAGATATCTTGTTAAAACAGCGCCCCACATAAGATCAATTTCCCGTCTTGCGTCCGCAGAATTAGCTAATGCATAATCAACATTGCTTAAAGATGAAAAAGCTTCATCCAAATCTTGTTTTGTGATTGCAGAAAATAACGCCCTCTTTATTATTATTCCCTGATTTTTCTCATTAATTACAGTTATTGCTTCTAAGCCAATACTTTCCCCCTCTCGATCAGCATCGGTTGCAATAACTAAGGAATCTATTTGGGGGCATACGTATTTCAATAATGCAATAATTTCCTCTTCCTTATTTTCATAAAGTATTTCTGCTTTAATCAAACCTTTGAGATCTGTCCCGATCCAAGCAGAATATCTGGAGGGGAAATCAACATCTTTTATGTGCCCTTTCAATGGAACAACGATATACTCTTTACTTTCTTTGCTGAAAATAAAATAAGGTTTGCTTCTGTGCTTTTCGGTCCTGAAATTATCATCAGATAACAACTCGGCTATTCTTCTTCCTGCAATTTCCTTTTCTGCAATTATTAAAATCATGATATCAAAAAAAGTTAGGCTATAATTTTTTCTGCAATAATGATGCTGGAAGACATTCTGTGTTTTTTACTTTATCAAGAACGACAAGTGTCTTAATATCATTAATGCCGTCAATAGTGCTTATCTTAGAAATAAAATCATCTGCCAATCCTAACTTAGGGAGAACAATTTTCACAAGAAGATTAAATTCCCCTAATGTTTTGTACACTTCAGCAACATAATCAAATAACTCTAACCTTTTCAGAACATCTTTTGTTTTTGAGGCATCTGATCTTATCTGGACAAAGATCGGATTTTCATAACCTAAAACCTCTAAATTTAATTGCGGAGTAATTGATTTTATTATGCCTCGTTTGAACAAGGATTGCAAACGTTTCTTGATTGCAACATCAGTAAGATTTACTCTCTTTGCAATTAATGAATAGCTAGCTCTGCCATCTTCCAATAAACAGCGCAGTATTTCATAATCAATTTTATCCAAAGAAACAGCCATACTTGATTATTCTAAATAAAAACATATAAAAAGTTTGCTATCTGAACTCTTAGAAATACTTTTATTCAATTCTCTCTGGGCCCTGGATTAAATTGAATTTTAGCATATATGCATATGTTTTTAGAATTTCAATGAATGGCACTAAAAAGAAGGATAAGATTAGGAAGGAAAATACCCTGCCTGCAAATATTCCTGGGGTCAATATATCTATCAAATATTCTAAAAATAAAAGGATTGCCACAATAAATGAGCCAACAACAAGCACAAGCAGGGTTAGCTGTGGATTTTGCGCAGTGAATTTAATTGAATCTTCTAGTGCCTGTGAATAACCCCTTTTTTCAATAATTAATGCTTGTGGAACAAATAATACTGCTAATGAAATTAAAAATATCAGCAATGTTGCAATGCTTATATCAACTGAGAATAAAACTACAGTATAACCAATTACTGCAAGTAGTAATGTGTATAAAATAAAAAACCAGAATACTCTTTTTACAAAATGGTCCATCAGATTGTAAAAAGTGAATTCAAAACGTGAATATCCTAATTCACGTTCTACAAGAAGGACAAGTAAGCACAGCAGGAAGGAATAGGTAAAGAGGAAAAGTAGCAAAGTTATAATTTCGCCGATAATAAGCAAGGGTTCAGATAAAAGTGAATAATTCCAAAAAACAGCAGCCGAGGAAAATGTCATATTAAAAAAGTACGATAAAAATGCAGCAAATATAATTAAGACTGAGA
>PEXL01000008.1:0-14717 GCA_002779065.1 Candidatus Diapherotrites archaeon CG08_land_8_20_14_0_20_34_12 | reverse complement strand
TTTCTTTATATAATCTATATGAGCCTAAAAGTAATTTAATGTTCATTTTCCCCCTCTAACTAAAAGATAATTACTATACATAAGAACAAAAAAAGAATTAAAAAGCTGATGTTAATGCCATAAAACTGGGATATATCTTAAATTCGGGTTAAATAAGAAAATTAGATGCTCTTTCCCAGAAGATAGGTTGGTTTTGCTGAGGTAATCTTTACATTTAGAAAATCGCCAAGATTTGCTTTTTTTACAACAACTGATTTATATGCAAGCGTTCTTCCAACAAAAGTATTATCCTTTCCCAATTCATTAACTAAGATTTCATATTTCTTGCCTATTTCTTTTTTATTGTTTTCAAAAGAAAGTTTTCTGCACAAAACAGATAAAATTCTGCTTCTCTTTTTTATGTCTCTGCCGTGAATCTGATTTTTGAAATTGGAAGAAGCCGCAAAAGGCCGATTGTAATAACGGGAAACATTTGTTATGTCTGGTTTTACTGTATTCAGAGCTTTTATTGTATCATCAAAATCTTCTTCTGTCTCACCAGGAAAACCGACAATTATATCAGTAGAAAGTGTAAGAGGCCTGATTTTTTTCCTGAGTTCTTTTACTAATGAATTATATTTCTCAAAGGCATATGGGCGATTCATTGCTTTTAGAACGGAATTTGAACCGCTTTGCAAAGGCAGATGCAAAAATTTGTACATATGCTCGTTTTTGTAGATTTCAACAAGCTCATCAAAATAATGATCAAGCCAATTTGGATTCATCATTCCTAAACGAATTCGATACTTGCCCTTGTTCGAAAGCAAAGTTTCAAGCAGCTTTGGCAAAGAACTTTTTATATCCAAACCATAACAGCCAGTATCTTCAGAACAAAGCCATACCTCCTTGCTTTCTTTTATCAAATCTTTGAATTTTGAATCTAATTCGGGCATTGTAAAACTTTTCAGATTACCTCTTGCCTTTTTTACACAGCAGAAAGAACAATTGCCCAAACAACCTGTGGATATAGGTAAAATTGAAATAATTCTATTCTGCAGGCATTCAAGCATTGCCGGTGAAAAATCAGCTAAAGGCATACTTAAAAAACGGCAGAGTTCGGGCAATGAATCAATTATTTTCAATTTTTTATCATTTAACGTTTCTAGTTCCCTTTTATTTATTCTTGCTAGGCAACCAAAAATAACAACTGACTTAACATTCTTCAAAGCAAGCCTTTTCCTGATTAAATTAAGCATGCGATTTTCGGTTGGCTTTTTTACAGTGCAACCATTGAAAATAATCACATCTGCATTTTTTGGGTTTTCAGCAAGAGAAAGGTTTTCTTTAACAAGCCATTTTATCTTTGATGTATCGCTCAAATTATGCGAGCAACCGTATCCTTCAACAAAAATCTTTTGCATAGGAATCTAAAAAATAGATATTTAAAAAATTAAATATATTCCTTTTCTTCAAGTTTTTTCAGAATATAAATGCTCAGCCAGGCAAATATCCCTGCAAATAAAAACGGTAAAAATGCTGAAGCTTTTAATGCTGGCCAATAATCCATAACTATGAAATTTTGCTGGGTTCCTGCCTGAATAATTGAAGCGCGGATTGCATCACAATCAAATAAACAAATTATTATCTCCCTGCCTGAAACGCTCCCAATCAGATACATGAAAAGATTTATATAAAATGCAAATATTGAAAATATAAAATAGATAATAGGGAAAACCCATTTTGTTGCCAACTCTGATTCAAATTCTTTGTTGAACCAGGATATGCCAAGATAAACAAACCAGAAACCAACTATTGGCAGAAGCCAATACATTGGCGAATCCCAAACAGCAAAAGGGAAAATCAGATTAAGTATCGGAATATTTGATAAAAAATTGAAAAAGGTAAATGCATAAAGCAAAGCATATGAAAAGATGAAAAGGACTAAAAGCAAGATTAACCTTGTAAGATTTGATTTGGGATTAGATGATTTAGCCTTTACCATATTATCAGAGTTGGATAGCTATCTTTTTATATATATTCTGACCATGATTTTATTAACGAATTATGAAAGTGGGATAATGGAATTCGAATTGCCTTGGGTTGAGAAATATAGGCCACAGAAAGTAAATGAACTTGTTGGGCAAAAACACATAGTGGAGAGATTGGGCAATTATGTCAAAACAAGGACTGTTCCACATTTATTATTTGCTGGCCCTGCGGGTTGTGGAAAAACAACCTCTGCAATTGCTTTATCTAAAGAATTATATGGCCCGGCTATTGAAAACAATTTTTTAGAATTAAATGCAAGTGATGAACGGGGAATTGATGTTGTAAGAAAAACAATAAAGGATTTTGCAAGGATGCTTGCATTCAATGCTGATTTTAAGATAATTTTTTTAGATGAGGCTGATGCTTTAACATCAGAGGCACAGCAGGCTTTAAGAAGAACTATGGAAAAGTATACAAAAACATGCCGCTTTATTTTAAGCGCAAACTATTCAAGCAAAATTATTGAACCAATACAATCACGATGCGTTGTGTTTAGATTTATGTCCCTAAAAGAGCAAGAGATAAAGGAGCGGATTGCCGGAATAGCCAAAATAGAAAAATTAACTATTGATGAAAAAGCATTGGAAGCTATTGTTTATGTTGCTGATGGTGATTTAAGAAAGGCAGTAAATATATTACAGGGAGCGGCTGTAATGGGCCATAAGATAACTGAAGATATTATTTATGACGTATCAAGCAGGGCAAAACCTAAAGAAATAAAGGAAATGATTAACTTTGCATTAAATAAAGATTTTACAAATGCAAGAAAAATGCTTTATGATTTAATGTACAAACACGGAATGAGCGGAGAAGATATAATTGTGCAGTTATATCATGAAACAATGCAACTGGATGAAAAAATATTGCCTAGCAAAAACAAAATAGAATTGGTTGATATAATTGGGGAATATAATTTCAGATTGGTTGAGGGAGCAAATGAGAGGATACAGTTAGAAGCGCTTATTGCACAATATATGAAATTTGGGAAATGATTGATGAGCATAAAATCAGGGGATCCTAAGAAATTTCTTTTTGAATTTGGAATTAGAATAATTCCAATATATCTTATTTTTTTTGCAATTTACAGAATATTTGAGATTACCAATCTTATTTACCCCTTAGAACTTCTCATAGCTAACACTGTTTTCTTTTTTGTTAAATTTTTAAATTCGGGAATTTTTCTGCAGGACAATATTTTGATGAATATTTTTATGGCTGAGGGTAAAACAGTAAATCTGGCAATTGAAAGCATCTGTTTAGGGATCATCCCGATACTAACGTTTATTACTTTAATTTTTGCATTGCCAGGGATTGAATTTAATAAAAAAATAAAACCAATTTTGCTTGGTTCGGCAATAATTTTTGCAGCAAACATATTTCGATTACTTTTAGTTATTTGGGTGGGATTAAATTATGGGGCAAAAATGTTTGATTTTTACCATTTATTTGTGCTAAAATATGATCTGCTTCTTCTGGTTTTGTTGCTGTTTGCCATAACAATGGCAAAATTGCTTAGCAAAAACAATAAAAAGAAATAAAATATAGATAAAGTATGCGAAAGATAATATCCCTAATAAGTTTAATTATTCTTTTTTTGCCGTTCTCTTTAGCTGCATTTGATGTGACCATTAGCGAGGTTTCTGTACTTGATGATGGATTTAAACAGAAAACGGGCTTTCTTGCCGGTGAAACTTTTTACGTTAAAGTTAAAATGAAAAATTTAGGGGACGACATAACCTATGGAAAAATGTACTTAAAATGTGAATATTCTGGAAAGGCAGATTCTTATCCCTGCAAAGGAGATGGATTTTATTACAAATATAATCCGCTGGGAAAACAAATTGAATTGAAGAATGGGGAAGAAATTACTTTTTTTGCGCAAGGAACTTTTTATGATACAGCAATGCCTTCTACTGTGGATATAACTGCCTATGTAGACCCTGAAGGCGTGCAGATATATAATACTGCAATTAAAAAAACATCACAGGTAGAAGTCGCAAACAATGAAGATTGGGAAGCCGCATATTGGAGTGGCATAACTTATGTTCAAGGGGGAGGGTACCCTATGAATCCTCCAACTGCCCCTGGACCTTATGGGGCAAGGGTTAATATTACAAAATTAAATCAAGCAAAAACATTTAGTGGAAAATTCAAATTAAATACAAATAATTCTTGCTATTGTAATAATTCATGCAATACATTTACATATACTGAATTAGGAACTTATTTATCACTGAGTAATTGTACTTTTAAAGTTGGTAAAAATTGTATTTATGTAACTGCAAAGGATTCACAGGATAAAATAGTATTAGCTGAAAAAGAGTATTGTCTATTAAGCACAGGTTATACTGATAATCCTACTCCAAACACAACTGCAGTAATTCACACAAAAGTAAATGTAACAGGTAATACCTTTTCAAATGGAACCGTATCTTGCAATTATATTTCAGACAAAAAACAATATGAATGTACGGCTAAGTTGATTGGTTATCAAAGTGTAGAATATTCTTTTGACAAGCCAGAATTTAATGATCCTGCAAATCTAAAAATCATTGCAGAACCTGCAGAGATGTTTGCGTACAAAAAGGGATCTGTCAATATTTTTGGGGATCCAAATAGCGGTGCAAGGAAATATATTATTACTTTATTGACTGATGGAGCAACCGGGGCAGAAACTGTTTCAGGAGCAGATTTGGGAATTTTAGAATCATTACTAATAGTTATCATTTCTGTGGCAATAAGCTTTGCATATGTCAGAAGAACTCGGAAATCCTTCTCTGGGTTTTAAGTTCATTAATTAGAACTGATTTGTTTTTATAATATTTCATCGGATTTTTCAATTTTGTTGAAATAAAATCTAAAGCTAAATCTAAAGAAGAAAAAGAAATTGGTTTTTGGGACAAAGCAAAGCGAACATTTTCCCTTATCTGCCATACACCCATGGGAATTTTATACTCAGGACTTATTTCCCTGAAAACAATTGCTGATGCCTGTCTCCTTATTTTTTTTAAATATTCTGCCACCGCCAATCTTGCAGAATAATATGCTCCGGTGATTTGATCAGCATATTTTTTTCTGCCAGCATATAATTCATAATCAACTGCAATGCCAGGCAATCCTCCTTTTTCTGTATAACCCAACCAGGATTCTAACATTTCAAAGGACCAGCAATTTGGAATTAATAAAATATAAAAATAATTATCAAGGTAGGAAGAGAGGAATAACTGATATTCATTTATCTGCTGGTGCATTTTGATTTCTTCAATCAATTGTTTTGAAACAGTATCATCTATCGCAGTAATTGCCCATTTTGTTGGCACAAGAATTCTTCTTTTCTGCTGGCCCAATGCACCTATTGAAAGCAATTTGTAAATTGAAGAAATGGGAATTGAATCTGAATAAAGTTCTTTTATTGCAACAACTGATTTGGCATCAGTATCGTAAAATATTCTTTCTGCTTTTTGGAATATTTTTGGATTATCAGTGAATGAAAATTTTTCCAGCTGGGCCTTGGGGCCTATTGGCGCCAAAACATCGCAAAATGAAAGATCTGCTTCTGGCATTTTTTTAAGTGAAACATCCAAGTCCTGAAAATTCTTGCTTAATGCCAACTCCTGCATATCTAAGAGTTCTCTGCTCGGGTTTTGCGGCTCACCTTTATCGTGGGTTTTTGAAGCATAGATTAATTCATGCCTCATTGCTAAAATTTCTTCCTGTGGCTTATTAAACCAAAGTTCTGGAGAATCATAAAAATAAGCATTTTCATTCTGCTCGGTTAATGAAACAATGCTTACTGGAATCTTGGGATAATTAAAATGAGAAACAAAAATTCCTGGTGGAGAACTTCCTGTAAATTCATTGTTTTTTATTTTGCTTACAGCCAATGCCCTATAATAATTCTGCCTTAGAGCTTCGGGAATCATAAATTAAATTGAGATTTAAGGGTTTAAATAGGGTTTTAGGGTGAATTTCCCCTGAATTGCATAATCGGTAAATTTAAATTAATTCTATATTCATGTGATATTATGCCTAAAAATATTATTAATATACAATTGCCGGATGGTTCAAAAAAGGAATTTGAAAAAGGAATTACTACGCTTGATGTAGCAAAGAGCATAGGCGCAAAATTAGCAAAGGATTCGGTTGCTGCCCAGGTAAATGATAAACTTGTTGATTTAAGCTATAAAATTGAAACAGATTGTGAATTAAAGATAATTACAAAAAATTCTAAGGAAGGATTAGATGTTTTAAGGCATTCTTCCTCGCATGTAATGGCTGAAGCTGTTTTGGAACTATTTCCGGATGCTAAATTAGGAATAGGCCCTGCAATTGAAGAAGGATTTTATTATGATTTTGGTGTTAAAAAGCCATTTGAGCCGGCTGATTTGGAAGGAATTGAAAAGAAAGTAATTGAAATAATAAAAAGAAATGAAACATTTGAAAGAAAGGAATTGAAGAAAAAGGAAGCAATTCAATTGCTTAAAGATAACCCTTACAAAAAAGAGCTGATTGAGGAATTGCCTGATGAAATTATTTCTATTTATTCAAATGGGAAATTTACTGATTTATGCCGAGGGCCACATATTCCAAATACTTTATTGATTGGCGGATTTAAAATATTGAAATCAAGCAGTGCATATTGGAAAGGAAATGAAAAGAATGCAACTATGCAAAGAATATATGGGATAAGTTTCTTTGAAAAAAAAGATCTTGAAGACTGGATAAATTTAAGGGAAGAAGCAGCCAAAAGAGACCATGTAAAATTAGGAAAAGAATTAGATTTATTTTCATTACATCCTGAAGCACCTGGTTTTGTATTTATGCACCCTAAAGGGATGGTTATCTGGAATGAGTTGATGAATTTCTGGCATGATCTGCATTTCAAGGCAGAATATGATTTGATAAATACGCCATTAATAATGAAAAAACATTTATGGGTTACTTCAGGGCACTGGGACCATTACAAAGAAAATATGTATTTTACAAAAATAGATGATGAGGATTATGCTATAAAACCAATGAATTGCCCTGGCGGAATCCTTGTTTATAAAGAAAAAAGGCATTCTTACAAAGAATTGCCTTTAAGGTTGGGAGAATTAGGAACCGTACATAGGCATGAAAGATCAGGGGTGTTGCATGGATTGTTTAGGGTAAGGAAATTCACGCAAGATGATGCACATATTTTCTGCACTGAAGAACAGATTGAAAATGAGATATCAAAAATAATTGAATTAGCAGATTCTGTTTACAAAACAGTTGGATTTAAGGAATATCATGTGGAACTAAGCACAAGACCGGAAAATTCAATGGGAAGCGATGTGATTTGGGAGAGAGCAACAAATGCATTGGAAAATGCACTGAAGAAAAAAAATATGAAATATAAAATAAATGCTGGGGATGGAGCATTTTATGGGCCAAAGATTGATTTCCATATTAAGGATGCTCTAGGAAGAACCTGGCAATGTGCAACAATTCAAGTAGACTTTTCAATGCCTGAAAGATTTGATTTGTATTATATTGGAGAAGATGATAAGAAGCACAGGCCTGTAATGTTACACAGGGTATTATTTGGGAGTGTTGAAAGATTTTTAGGAATATTAATTGAACATTATGCTGGAAAATTCCCCTTATGGTTAAGCCCTGTGCAAACAAGAATTATTACAGTAAGCGATGAATTCAATAATGAAGCTGAAAAAATCTGCCAAAAATTAAGGGAACATAAAATAAGGGCTGAATTTGACAATAGAAAGGAAAGTATTGGAAGAAAAGTAAGGGACGCTGAACTAGAAAAAATTCCTTATATTATTACAATTGGAAAGAAAGAGATTGAAAGTGGAAAATTGGCAGTAAGAAGCCGAGACCAAAAGATAACTCTTCTTGATTTAGAAGAATTTGTAAAAAACTTGGAAAAAGAGATTGAAGAAAAGAAATAATTAAACTATTTTTTATTCAAAACAGATTCGTAAATCTCTTTCATGCGCTTGATATGAATATTTACATCAAACTTATTTCTTGCGTTTAGAGACAGATCTGAAAGAGATTTTCGTTTTCCTGGATTCTCCATAATTTGCTTTATCTTATGCTTGAATTCTGCTTGATTCGAAAACATTTGGGCAAAATCACTAAAATAGGAAAATTCCTGAAGATTCCGTATAAGAACTGGAATACCGCAGGAGGCTGCTTCAGCTATCACCAGGCCAAATGTTTCAGAATGGCTCGGCAGAACAAAAAGATCAGCTGCATTATATGCCTTATATAATTCATTTTTTTCTATGTGCCCTACAAAAATAACATTTTTTGGGGGATTATTTACAATCCGCTTTATTCTTCTTTTATATTTTAAAGTATGGGTATCGGGAATTTCACCAACCCATACAAAATCATATTGCGGGAAAGATTTTGCTGCATCAACGAAATCAAAGATGCCTTTTCTTTCCTGTATTGATGCCACACACAAAATAATTTGCCTTGTTATGCCATATTTCTTTCTGAAATCTAAACCGGATTTTTCATCTTTCTTAAATTTATTTAAATCAACAGGGTAAGGCAATAAAATTCTCTTATCCCTGCAGGATTGCAAATCATTGACTACTTTTTCTGAAGGGCAAATTATTTTTTCGCATCGGGAATAAAAAAAATTAAGGTATTGTCTTGCGGGCAATTTGAATGTTTCTGGCGCTAACCCCCTTATCTGGTTTTCAGTCATGTTTGCTGAATAAATTACTGGCGTGCCATAAAAACGCAGCATTGTTTCAAAAAGGAAAAATGAGGGAAATGGATTATGCACGTGGATTAAATCATAATGCTTTGAATCTAAACGGTCAACATCAATGGCTATGCCTTCTTTTGAAAGAGCTTCCTTGAGTTCTTTTGCGTAAGTCAGGATTCCGCTCTCTAATCCGGCAATATTCACTATGAAAAGAACTCTCATTAGATCTACCTTTATCTTATCATATTATAATTCAAAATTATAAAAGTATGTTTTTTTAAAAAAGACAAAATTTAAATAAGAGAAAACCCTATTTAATATTAATTATTAATATATAGGTAGTTAAATGGCCCAGGATTATCTAAAAGAATTAATGAAGAAGGCTAGGCAGGCAAAGGAAGATAAGCCTGTAAAGCAGGAAAATATAGAGGAAAAGGTAGAAGTAAAAAAGGCCGAAATAGATAAAGCATTGGAATTGCTTCAGAAAAATGTTGAAAAAAAGGAAGAAAAACCATTTAGAAGAACTGAACCTATTTTTGAGAAGAAATCTTATTCTAAAATAGAGCCAAAAGAAGAAGTTAAAATTATTAAAAAAGAAGCTGAGAAACTGCCAAGTACGGCTCCTGAAATACAAGAAACTCCTGTTTTAGAAACTCAGGTGGATAAAGAATACAAAGAAGCAAAGAGGAAAGAAATAATTGACCAATATGGAGAAATTACTATTTACAAAATACAGGACAAAGCAATGCCCTATTATACTGTACCGAGCCCAAGACCAACAGAATCAGAAAAAGCAGTAATTAATACAATAAAAGAAGTAGCAACACGGGTAATTTCAATTAACCCTTATTTTATTAGGGACCCTGAACAAAGAAGGGTTGTTTACAAAGAAAAAATTCTTGAAATTTTGGGAAATGCCCCTGAATTAAAGATACCTAAATCAAGATTTGACTTCTATGCTGATGCTGTTGTAAGAGAAATGGTTGGCTTTGGGTTAATTGATCAATTAGTAAGAGATGATGGTTTAGAAGAAATAATGGTTATTGGCGCCCATAAGCCTGTTTATGTTTTCCATAGAAAATATGAAATGATGAAAACAAATGTTGAATTCATTTCAGATGATGAAATTGATGATTTAATCAATAGGATGGGAAGAGAGATTGGAAGAAGGGTTGATTTTTCAAATCCTTTGCTTGATGCAAGATTGCCTGATGGCAGCAGGGTAAATGCAACTATCTCGCCAGCATCAGTATCGGGTTCTACTATTACAATTAGAAAATTCAGGAAAGATCCTTATTCTATTGTTGATTTAGTAAAATTTAACACGTTATCAAGCGAGGCTGCTGCATTTTTGTGGGTTTGCACTGAAGGATTAAAAGTAAAGCCAGCAAATATTTTAATTTCTGGAGGAACAGGTTCAGGAAAAACAACACTCCTAAATGTTTTAGCATCTTTAATCCCAAGCCCTGAAAGAATTATAACAATTGAGGATAGTGTAACTGCTGATACAGAAATAATTATCCTAGAAGATGGCTGCATAAAGAAAACAAAAATTGGTGACTTGGTAGATTCTCGAATAAAAAATAACAGGACAAGCATAAAAGATAGCGGCCATGAAGTGGTAAAAAATAATAAAAATGTTGAAGCCCTTTGTTTTGACTTGGAGGGAAAGATAATTAGGAGCAAGGTAGGTGAATTCATAAGGCATAAAACAAATAAACAAATTTATGAAATAATTCTTACTTCAGGAAGAAAAATAAAGGTAACAGAAGACCATTCCCTATTTTATCTTGATCAAAACGGGCAAATATCTCCAATAAAAACAAGTGAACTAAAGGAATGGGACTATATTGCAACACCTCGAATCCTACCATTAGATTCAATTCCTCTGAACTATTTTGATTGTTGGGATAAACTTGCTGAAATGAAAAATGTTATGGTAACAGGCAAGATAATCTCAAATAACTTGAAAGAATGCACTAATGAAGAGTTATTTAGATATACGAATGGGAAGAGCCGAGAAAGTAAAAGAAATATCTTAAATATTTGGAGAAGAAACAGTTGCTTGCCAATAAAAATTTTCAACAAGATGGTTGAAGATGGATTATTTCACAAAAAACACAGTTTAGGGTTATCATTTAAAAACATAAGAAATCAGAAAAATATTCCCTTAAACATCCCAATAACTGACAATTTTCTTAAATTATGCGGATTATGGCTGGCCGATGGCTGTTATGATAAAAACTCAATAATTATTACTGCTGAAGAAAAAGAACTGCAACAAATAACAATGCAAACTGCTTATGAGTTTGGTTTAAGCACTAGCAAACATTCGGATGGTTTTAGCCTAATGCTAAATTCATCTATGCTAAAACAGATTATGCAAAATGCAATGGAATTAAAGGGTAACTCATTTACTAAAAAAATACCCTCTTGGATTCATAACTTAAGCAATAACCAAATCTGTGCATTTTTAAGTGGCTATTTCTCGGGAGATGGCACATCTGGGAAGCACGAAATAGAATGGACTTCCTGTTCAGAACAGATAATGTCAGAAATGCAAACATTACTTTTAAGGCTTGGAATATTTTCAAGAATTTCAACAAATAAAGATGAAAATGACCAGAGTATGAAGGGCAGAATATCCGGATACTCAAACATACTTTTATTCTTAAACAAAATAGGGTTCATACCAAAAGAAAAACATGATAAAGCACAGAAAATAATATTAAATGGGCCGGCCACTCATGATAAAACAGATATTATCCCTCTACGCCCTACTTTATTGAACCAAAACAGAATAAATTACTGTTATCGCTCAGGCAAGTCTAACATTGGAAGAAGGTATCTACAAACATTGCTAACAGAAGGGTGCTTAACTGATCTAAAGAAGTTAGGGCTGAATGATATTTTTTGGGATCAGATAAAAGAGACAAAAAAAATAGACAATGAAAATGAATATGTTTATGATTTAAGCATTCCTGGATATGAAAACTTTATTTGCAATAATATTTTTGTGCATAATACCGCGGAATTAAATCTGCCATTAGATCATTGGGTTAGGCTTGAATCACGGCCTCCGGGATTGGAAGGGAGAGGAGAATTAACATTGGATATTTTAACAAAAAATTCATTGAGAATGAGGCCTGACAGGATAATTGTTGGTGAAATAAGGCATGATGAAGCTTTCTCATTATTTACTGCAATGAATACCGGGCATGCAGGTTCTTTAGGGACAGTACATGCAAATAGTGCAAAGGAAACAATCGTCAGGGTAACTAGCCCGCCAATGAATGTTCCTAAGATGATGCTTTCTGGCTTAGATTTAATTATTGTAGAGCAAAGGATACATGATAAAAAATTGGGAACAATAAGAAGATTGATTGAGATTTCAGAGGTTTCTGGGGTTTTAGTGGATAGGATAGACACTCCTCCTTTATTTGAATGGGATGCCAAAACCGATTATTTGGAAAGAACCTCTATTCCTAGCAATTTCCTCAAGGAATTGGAGAAATACTCTGGATTAAATCAGAAACAAATACTTGATGAAATAGAAGAAAGGAAGAAATTTATTGAGATGCTTATTAAAAGAGATATTAGGGAGATAGGAAAGGTGAAGAATGAGATGGAAACTTTCTTAAGTAGAGGCCGATAAAAATGGCTGTAAAAATTAGCGATGGGAATGATGCTTTTGATATGAAAAAAGTGCTAAGCATAGTTGGCAGAATGAAAAAAAAGTATCAAGAACAGGGATTGTTAATTGAAGAACCCTCAGAATATGGCGAACTTAAAGGAATAATTACTGGAACAAGAAGCGGGATTACAGTTCAAACACCTGAAGAATTGAAAAATTTTAAATCACCAATAGTGAATAGATTAGGCGCTTTATATCTGGCTCTCGGATCAATAACAAAACCCTTAGGCAAATTTATTGAAAAATTAAAATTATCAAATTCTATTGGCTTTTATCTTTATTCTGCAAACATGCCATATTCTGCAAAGCAATGGGTTGCATTAACAGCAGTTGTTTCTTTGCTCAGCGCATTTATTTTTGGTTTAATTTCATTGATTGCTATTGCAGCAATGAAACAGCCTAACTTTGCATTATTGCCTTTGATGATAATTGGGGCATTATTCTTTTCAGGACTGGTAATGCTGCTTATTCCAAAACAAGCGGCACAAGCAAGATCCCAAAAAATAAGTGCTGAGTTGCCTTTTGCATTAAGGCATATGTCTACAGAATTAAGGGCAGGAATAAGTTTTTACAGGACTATTGAAACTATTGCTACTGCTGATTATGGAATACTTTCAGAGGAATTTGCAAGGGTAAGAACAGAGATTGAAGAAGGAACTGACACTAAGGAAGCGTTAAGGCATTTGGCATTAAGGACGCAGAACAAAGCATTGAGAAATGCAATCATGCATATGATTCGTGCTTTGAAAACAGGGGGAAATCTTTCTGAAATAATGGAAGAAATTGCTGATGATGTTTCATTTGAAATACAGATGAAAATAAGGGATTTCTCACAAAAAATGAATTTCTTTGGGGTAATCTTTATTTTCTTGGTGATAATAATGCCGGTATTTGTTGGAATTTTAGGTGGCATTAGAAATACTCCATTGCCTGCAGCATCTTTAAGTTCAATACCCTTAACACCTGAAATTATTGCATTTATTTATTTGGTAATGATGCCATTGATATTGATTTTATTATTTGTATATGTAAGAGCTATGCAGCCAAAGGTATGATTATGCCATTATTGAAAAAATACAATGAATATTTGCTGTCAATCAATTGGAAATTTCCAATGATGCTTTGGATACTTATTGCGTTTGCAGCAGGGGCTGGAGCAGCACTTTTTTCATATTCAACAATTGCATTAATGGCTATGGAAATTTCTCCATTGTTAAGTTTGGTAATAGGATTTGTTGTATTTGATGTTATTATTTCCTATCCTTATTTGCTTGCAATGAAAAGAATTGCAGTAATTGAAGAGAATCTTCCTGATGCGTTTAAACAAATTGGTGACACATTAAAAGCGGGAGGAACCTTTGAATATGCATTAAGAGGGGTAAGCACTGCTGAATACGGAGCGTTATCTGAAGAAATTGATGATATGTTAAGGAGGCTGCAGGAAGGGGAAAATCTGGAAAATTCATTGAAGGGATTTGCGCAGGATGTTGATAGCAAATTAGTGAAAAGGTCTGTGAACATTATTATTGATTCGGTTAAAAGCGGTGCAGGTTTAGCTGATGTACTTGATAAAATAGCTGATGATATTCGTGCTCTTTATAGAATTGATCAGGAAAGGAAATCCGGAACAATAATGCAGGTATTATTTTTAGTAACAGCTTCAGCATTGGTTGCCCCGCTTATTTTAGGGATGGTTTCCGCAATATTGTCTTTTTTGATACAGGCTGTCGCTACTGGTGCAGATATTAGCAAGAAACTATTATTGGAAGCCATAGCAACCAAAAATTTGATTGTAACCCTGATGCAGGCATATGTTTTCATTGAGGTTGTGGCAACTTCAGCAATGATTGCAATAATGAGGGAAGGAAAGGTCACAAAAGCCTTAATCTTCATGCCCATACTTTTATTAATTGCCTATATTGTATATTATTTAGCGGTATATGCTGTAACCGCAATGTTAGGTGAATTATAATGTTATCAAAAATAAAACTTGAGAATAAGGCTCAAATTTCATTGGAGCTATTGGTCATAATTGCTGCTGGATTAATTATTACTACAACAATTGCTTTGACGATTAAGAAAAGTATTATTGCTCCAACAAAGGTGGAAGCAATAAGTACTGGGCAGGATATTAATTTCAAAAAAACCTAAAATCAAAAGCTTAATAAATAAAGAAAAATAATTTAAATATTCAAATAAAGGTGATGAATGATGAATAGAAAAGGACAGGGAGCTCTTGAGTATTTATTACTCATTGGAGGAGCGTTGATTGTTGTTGCTGTTGTA
>PEXL01000012.1 GCA_002779065.1 Candidatus Diapherotrites archaeon CG08_land_8_20_14_0_20_34_12 | reverse complement strand
GAATCTTTAATCAAAGGAATGATTTTCTGCATAAAACATCAAGATACTATGTGAATAACTATGACTTTATAGCAGCAGAAGATCTAGATATAAGAAATATAATAAAAGAATCATACTTAGCAAGAAACATAATGGATGCTTCCTGGAATCACTTTTTACAGATGCTGAAATACAAGGCTGAAAGCGCTGGTATTTCCTTTGTAAAAGTAAATCCAAGGAATACAACAAGCAAGTGTTACAAGTGCGGAACAATAGTTAAAAAACCATTATATGAAAGAATACATAAATGTACATGTGGCCTTGAAATAGATCGAGACCACAATGCAGCATTGAATATATTAAAATCTGGCCAGGAACTGGCCTCAGAGCCTTTGGAGCTTCTCAATAGGGAAGCGATGAATTAGGAAGCTGCAGCCTTTAGGCTGGGGTAGTTCACAAAAAGGTATTTAGAATTAAAGATAAGGGTTAAACAATGATTATTGGGCTTATTGGCACTTATTGTTCTGGGAAAGGCACTGTTTCTGAATACTTGCAAAAGAAAGGGTTCTATTACCTATCATTATCTGATGCTTTAAGGGAAGAACTAAAAATTAGGGGGTTAAAGGAAACTAGGGAGCATTTAATTGCTTTTGGAAATGAATTAAGAAGGACTAAAGGAAGCAATGTACTTGCAAAACGGATAATTAAAAGTATTGAAAATGATAAAAATTGCATCGTGGATTCGATAAGGAATCCAGATGAGGCAAAAGCTATTTTAGGGCTTAAAAATGCCTATTTAATATGGGTTGATGCCCCTCAAAAAGTGAGATTTGAGAGATGTTTGGAGAGAAAAAGAAAGGGGGACATAAAAACTTTTTTGCAATTTAAAGAATTGGAAGGCAAAGAATTGAAAAGCAAGGATAAAAATGCACAGCAATTGCTTGCATGCAAAAAGCTTTGCAAATATAAAATAATTAATGATTCTTCTGTTGAAAAATTGAGTAAAAAGGTGGATGATCTTATGAAAAAAATACCTCAGAATTTTGAAAGGCCCAGTTGGGATGAATATTTTTTAAATGTGGCAAAGGTTGTTGCAACTAGGAGTAACTGCATCAAAAGAAAGGTTGCCGCAGTAATTGTTAAGGATAAAAGAATTGTTTCAACTGGTTATAATGGAACGCCAAGAGGTGTAAAAAATTGCAATGAGGGCGGATGCCCAAGATGCAATTCGTTTGGTGAGAGTGGTAAAGGATTAGAGGAATGTTTATGTTCACATGCTGAAGAAAATGCGATTGTGCAATCAGCATACCATGGGATAGCGGTAAAAGACGGTGAGTTATATACTACTTTTGCCCCTTGCTTAATGTGCTCAAAGATGATAATAAATGCTGGCATTAAAAAAGTAGTGTATAATGCTGAATATCCGTTGAATGAAACCGCAAATAAATTGTTGAAAGCAGCAGGGATAGAATTAGTGAAAGTAGATTTAAAGAAAATAGGGAAATAACATATTTTGCTTAATTATGTGAATCACATAATTATGTGATTATCAATTAATCCTAATTTCTTGCATTTCGGAAAATGCCTTTTCAACAATTGAATTAATATCTATTTTTTTCTCTTCTTCCAAAACAATTGAAAGATCAGGGCTTGTAATAGGCTTGCCCGATGCTAAAACATCACAGCATTCCGGGCCTTTTGACAATTCATATGTGCCAATCTTTTTTGCTACTGTTAGAATTTCTTCTTTATCATAACAAAGCAATGGCCTGATTAAAGGGATATTAATTGCTTTTTGAATTACTGCCAAACTTTGTGATGTCTGGCTTGAAACCTGGCCTAAATTCTCGCCAGTAATAAGAAAATCAAAATTATTTTTCAAGGCAAGCTTTTCTGCTGCTTTTAACATAAAACGCTTGCCTAAAATAAAGTAATATTTCTCATTGCAATGCTTTGCAAATTGTAAGAAATAATCACCTGCCTTGGAATAATAAATAGTATCAAGGCCTAAAACCTTTGCGCAATTTTTTGACTTTTCAAAAGGTTTTGAATCGGTAAATGGTTCCAAGGAAAAATGAAGTGCTGAAAGTTCAATATTGTGCTGCTTTGCAACATATCCTGCAACAGCGGAATCAAAGCCCCCGCTAATTAACAATAAACCTTTCATAATAATATAAAGAATAGAATAAGAAGAAAATAAAAGTATTGGGTATGAAGTAGTAAACTACCTACCTTTGAAAAGGTAGGCTTTCAATCGGTTGATTAATATGTTGCACAACAACTTTACAAAAACCAGCGTCATCTTGACGAATAAGCCCGTTTACAGGGACTTTAGTATTGGAAATCAGGACAAAATCAAGGTTGTTGAGACTATGATTATTAGTCCGCTCCAATACAGATTTGACAGCGATAGCAAGACTTGCCTTTCTGTCAGAGTTAAGAATCAAACCACATTCTTTGCATTTATACAAACTATAATTTCCCGGACAATGTCCTTCATTCACTGCACCGCAATGTGGACACCATTTAGAAGTGTGGTAAGCATCAATTTCTTGAACAAAAACACCAAGTTGCTCTGCGTTAGACTTCAAGAACTCTTTGAATTTGTAATAAGGAATTCGATTGATTTTAGCATTGGCTTGTTTATTAAATCTTCCTCGTTTGCCTCTAATATTCTTGAGTTTTTCGATAGAAATATAAGCCTCATATTTTTTGGCAAGAAGGATAATTTCTTTGGCAATCTGTCCACTTCTGGTTTTAACAAAGTTTTCTTGGGAATGTTTAAGCCTATTCAAAGAATTCTTTGCTCTTTCAGAACCTTTATCAGCAAGGCTTTGCAATTTGGCTCTTCTTTCAGAATATTTCTTTTGCCTAAGAACAACATCTCGACCAAAGTAAAGTTGCTTGGCTACTTTGGAAGTTTTAGTATCAAAAATAGAAACAGCAGCAAGTGTGGAAGAACCAATATCAATTCCAAGAATAAATCTTTTGTCCCGCTCGGGTTCTTCGAATTCTTTCTCAAGGACAACTGCAATTCTTCCGTCTTTAAGAAGATTGATGTTATCAAAAGTCCAGCCATTAGAAGTAAAGGAATCAACTCTTTGAAGTTGTTTATCGAGCTTGACAGGTATTACAAAGGATTTCTTAGGGGAATAAGTAATTTTAAAACAAGGATTATTTCGTTCGGTTTTGACAAACTTAAACAAGTCTTTATTGAATCTAATAGACGCATTAGCAATTTTCCCTTTGATTTTCTTTCGTTTAGCCCAAATATCTTTCCTTGCCTCTTCAATGATGTCGGCGGGCAAAAAGGAGGTTTTCTTTATGATTGAGTATGTTAAGTGGTGTAATTCACTAGAAGAAGAAGCTTTAGGCAATTGCTTTAATGTTCGATTTGATACTTTAAGGTATTCAGAAAACACACGAAGTAAAAGTTTTGATTTCTTTGGAGTCAAATCTACAATATTCAAAACAATACATTTCCTCATAGTCTCAACAGATATATTATGTTTAAATAAGTCTAAAAAGGTTGTGGAGAGTCCGCAATTCCCCCACTGTATAAATACAGTGGTTCCCTTGCGGTGAGATTTATGGACAGGAAAAAAATAAAATAAGAGGCGTAAAGCTTGAAAATAGCAATTACTTCAAAAGCTGGAATCTGCTCTTTTGTTTCATTTGTTCTCTCATAAGCAGGAAGAGGATTATAATTATTATTATTTCAAGGATAGCACTTATGAAACCTATTGAGATTGAGAATAATCTCGAGCAGATTATTGGGACAATGAAGAATACTATCCCTATTGCCAATCTTAAGCCTAAATTCCTTCTGAATTCAGTAGAGGAAACTCCTTTGAGCGGAAAGTAAACACTAAACATGTCAAAGGATATTAAGAATGCTATGCAGACTAATATGAAGATTATAATTATTGTCCAAGGATAATTTTTAGATTCTGAACCGAACAAATAAGATAGGGATGAGATTACTGTGGAAAGAGATGAATTTAACAGGCCACCAACCTCAAACTGAATTTCATTACTTCCTTTGTTCTTATAAGCAACCAATTTTAAGAAACCTTCTTTTGTTGGCATGAATTGGAAGTAACCATCAGTATTATCTTTCTTTAATACTACATTTTGTTCATCAAGCAGCTCAACCATAACATCTTTAATTAAATTACCATTTGAATCCCTAATTTTAATATTAACAGTCTGTTTTGGCAAAATTATTGAAGGAATGTCAATTATAATATCCTCAACAATAAATGGCAGAGAAACTAACAAAACGCCCTTATCATTAAATAAATCAATATTAAATTTGCCTGCTTTCTTTGCTTTGAAGCTTACTGTTCCTGCGTTATCTGTATATAAATCAACCATTCCCTGCACTACTACCCTAATGCCGCTAAGTGGCTTGGCATTACTATTTAGCCTAACAGTTTGTATTGAATTCAGCCAAATATATTCTAGGTAATTAACTGAAAGATTACAGGCAGTATTTAATGAACATTCATTCTTCCCGGAACCTGGGGCTGAAACACATTTATAGTTAACACAGATGGTGTGGGTTGATCCTCCGCTGCCTCCCATACCCCCCATTCCTCCAGTACCTTGTGTTCCATTACCTGCGGGTGTTTGCGGTGGTTGCCAGGTATTAGGGCAATCAGATGGGCAAGAAGCATGGGTTTCAGAACCACTACATTTACCATCACCACAAACAGGCACTAAAGGACAATCAGATGGGCAATTTGAATTATTTTCTGTTCCATTACAGGAACCATCGCCACAAACTTGTGGGACGGCACAATCTGAAGGACAGGTTACTGAGTTTTCAGTGCCATTACAGGAACCATCGCCACATATGGGCTTTAGATTACAAACACAGGCAACAGGATCAAGCGTATGATTTGCATCACAAGTCAAAATACAGTCAGTATTTGCATCTGCTGGCAAACCGCTCGCGCTTTTAGTGAATGAAGATTCCCATGAAGCTGTTTTTGTTGCATCTAAGGCTGAATCCAATTTATAAGTAAGGGCTGTTTCTGATTGCTGAGCTAAACTTGCAATTGTAAATTGAACTGTTGGATCAGCAACAAGAACAGACATTCCGGCTGGTGTTGATTTTAATTCAGAAGCATTAGAAGCAACTGCTTTTGGGATAACATCAAGAATTACTAAATTAGTTACTGTGTTTTTGAGTGTATTATTTATCCTGACGCTTATTATTGAATAATATTCAAAAGTATTATCGGAATATTTCTTTTCGAATGACGCAACATTTTTATCAACAGGGATATAGGAATTTGCTTTTTTTGCAAGAGCTATTGAAGCTGCATCAGTTATTCCTAAAGCAGCGAGAATACTTGTTATTTTTGAATCCGTTAAATCGCTAGAACTAATAATTTTTTCATAAATTTGTTTTTCATATAAAAGTGTTTTTGGGCAGTCTGCTAGGCAATTAGTGGTTGTTTCCCCTTTTGAAGATTCACAGGTTCCATTGCCGCAAAGATAGCAGGCTGAAGTATTAAAAGTGCAGTTTACGGCACAAGAAAGTGTTCCACCAGTAAAGGCTTGGGTAACACAAGTTTTGTTATTTAAATTTGAAGTATCACATTGCTCTCCTGGGGCATCAATTACCGCATCACCACAAACCGCGGGTTTATGGCAGTCTCCAGGGCATGTGCTATATGTTTCTGTGCCATTGCAAACATGGTCACCACAAAAGGGGGTTGACGGGCCTCCTTCGCAGTCTGCTGGGCAGTTTGAATTATCTTCCCCTGCCTCACAAGAGCCATTTCCGCAAACCGGTCCAGTAACAACATTAACAGTAACAGAAACACACACAGGTACTGTGTTCAAATCATTCTTCTTTGTTGCTTTTACACACAAGGAATATGTTGCATTGCTTAATGAGAATGAATGTGTTAATGTTAAATTCTTATTTATGTAAGTTCCATTTGATCCTCCGCTTGTGGCCCAAATATTTTTTGTAAAATTGCTGTCAGAGGAATGGATAAAAGCATAAACTAAGGTAACAGTGCTGCTTGATGTTATTGTGGCGCCATTTGCCGGGGAAGTAATATTTAGTACTACATTCTGGTCAGTTAAAGAGCCGGAAACACCAAAATATGCCTGGTAGTCAGTACTAGTTGTTTTTCCTGCTACCCCTTCAGAGGAAATAACCATAGAATAGCTGCCAGAAGACATTGAACCGCTTCCTAGCGGGAATAAATTAAGGTTATAATCAGCACTTGAAAGGGCAAAGGCTGCCTGCGTAAGCAATATGGCTGAAATTACAAAAAGTAATGCAAAGGTAATGTTGCATTTTTTAAAATTCATATTTACATAGCCCCTGTCCTATTATTCATTTATTGGTTATTTAGCAATATAAGTTACTATAATAATAATCCTTTTATTTAAAATATGTTCCACTAAAAAAATTCAGGATTTAATAGATACGCAATAAGAAAACAAGTAACTATGGAGGAGGAAATATAAAAAGTAAAAAATCAAAAGATTTTTTACTGTTGCAAAATCAGCGGATTTTGCCTAAAAATAAAACTAAGAAGGTCAGGAACCTTCTTTTGCCATATGAATTGTTTGGGTTGGGAAAGCAAATTCGATTCCTGCTTTATCAAATTCTTCCTTTATTTTTAGGTTAATTTCGTGTTTTATCTTAAAGAAATCATCTATATCTTTTTTGCTCTTATATTTTATAAAATAGATAAATAAAATATTTAAGGAATAATCTTTAAAGTCTGTGAAGAATACCTGCGGCTCTTTATCTTTAACAGCCGAGGAAAGATTTTTTCCAATGTTTTTTAGGATGTCAACTGCTTGGTTTATTTTTGCAACATCAGAATCATAAGTAATGCCAAGATTAATCCTTTCTTTTCTATATCCTGGCATGGTAACATTTGTCAGAACAGCACTTCCGATTTTTCTGTTTGGGATTACAACAACTCTATCGTTCAAGTCAGTTGCTTTTGTAAATCTTAAATCAATTTCTTTTATTGTGTAATAATTATTTTCATAAAGCACAAGATCCCCTACTTTAAAAGGCCTGGAGGTAAATATTGAAAACCCGCCAAACATATCTGTAACTGTTTCCTGCGCGGCAAGTGCCAAGGCTATTCCACCAATGCCCAATCCTGCAATTAATGCAGTAACATCATAACCTAATAACGAAAGAACCGCAATTGCAAAAATGCAAACAATTAAAATCTTTGAAATTTTCTGCAGCACGGGAATCATTTGGTCATCTAATTCTGTTTCTGTTTTTGCTGCTAAAGGCAAGGCCCAATGTTTCAAAAAGCCATCAACCAATCGCATTATCACCCAAGCTACAAAAATCAAAAGCAATACTGAAAGAATTTTTTCAACACCTGAAATTAACAAGGCATTTTGGAGATCTAAGAAATGGAATGCAGCATAGAAACCGCCAAGTACTACAAAATAAAATACTGTCTGGTTAAGGGTTGAAACAATCACATCATCCAATTTTGTTTCTGTCCTTGATGCTAATTTCTTTAGATGTCTTTCAGAGATAAAAGCCAAAAGTTTCCCAATAATAATTGAGAATATTATTGTAAGCAAAAATAGGCTATATCTGCCGATAGTAATTCCGAATAATTGGTTCGTAAATATGCCTTCGCTAAAGAAGTTCAGTATAGGAAGTATAAAATTCATAAAGATCACTGGTGTGTACACAGGATGTCGAACACATATTTATATGTGCCTTCAAACTTTTTAATCATTCATTTAGTATTGCTTATTCGACACCCTGTCTGTGGTTTTTTTCAAAATTTTCAAACTATTAATTAATATAACAAGCATATTTAAATTTATTTCTATAAAAAAGAAGGATAGTGTGCTTTCGGCCCCATAAAAAGCTTAATTAGGCCTTTATTCGGCAAAAAAACGCGTTCCTAATAAGGTTTATATTCCTTTCTATATAAAAATAAGTAATTGGCTGAAAAAATAGCGTTTTACGATTTTTTGCAGAATTAAATCCTATAAGGTCTCTTCATGTCTAAAATAGAAAATCATTTTTTAGTTCCAAAGCATACATTAATGCCAAAAGACGAGGCAAAAAAGGTATTAGATCAATATGCTGTAAAAGCAGAAGATTTGCCAATTATACTTGTTGACGACCCTGCAATAAAGAAAACTAGGGCAGAACGCGGTGACATAATAAAAATCGAAAGAAGCAGTTTCACTATAGGGAAAACTGTTTATTATAGAACAGTTAAATAAAAAATTATGGGCTGGATAGATGGATAAATGGCCATTGATTGAATCATATTTTAAACAAAAAAGTTTTGTCGACCAAGAAATCGCTAGTTTCAACCAATTTGCGGATGAAAAACTTCCTGAAATTGTGGATGAGAATAAAGAAATTATTCCTAAAATTGAAGAAGTAAAAATCGATTTAGCTGATATTGAAATTTTGAAGCCAAGAATAATTGAAGTTGATGGTTCTCCACGCGATAAATTCTATCCTTTGGAGGCAAGATTAAGGAATAGGACTTATTCTGGCCCACTTTTTGTAACAATGAAATTAATGAGAAGAGATGTTGAACAGGATGTAAAAAGAACTTATATTGGTGAATTGCCAATAATGTTAAAATCAAACAAATGCTGGTTGAATGGAAAGACAGAAGAAGAACTAATTGAAATGGGAGAGGATCCTCTTGATTGGGGCGGCTATTTTATAATTAATGGTGCGGAAAAAGTTTTAATTACACAAGAAGTTTTAGCTTCAGATAGGGTAATAATTACAAAAGATGCAAAAGAAGACATAAGTTCTGAAGTAATAAGTACAAAGGGGGCATTCAAAGGAAGGATAAGGGTAACAAGAAAAGCTAACGGTTTATTGGAAGTAACATTCCCTGCATCTCCAAAAAAATTAAAATTAACTACTTTAATGCAGGCATTAGGTGTAAAGGAAAGTAAAATTAATGATACCTTCAGCACAGGAATTGAGATTCAAAATGATGTTTTATTAAATTTGGAAGATATTGAAGTAACTGATGAAAAAGAAGCTTTGGACAGAATAGGAAAATATGTTGCTCCTGGCCAGATAATTGATTACAGGTTAAGAAGGGCACAGGAAGTAATTGATGGATTTTTATTGCCACACATTGGCCAATCTAAAGAAGACAGATTGGCAAAAGCTTATTACTTGGGAATGATGGCATCAAAGGCGATTGAAAAAGCATATGGCTTGAGAGGGGAAGATGACAAAGACCATTATGCAAATAAAAGATTAGAATTAAGCGGAAAATTAATGGAACACTTATTCAGGTATGCATTCAAATATTTAGTAAAGGATTTGAAATTCCAGATTGACAGAACAGTAACAAGGAGAAGAAAATTAAACATCAGCACAATCATAAGGCCTGATGCTATTTCAGAAAGAATCAGGTTTGCAATGGCAACAGGCAATTGGATTGGGAGAGCAACTGGTGTTAGCAAATTCATGGATCGTGTGAATTATTTGAGCCCTTTAACTGATATTAGAAAAGTAAAAAGTTCATTGAATAAAAACAGGGAATTATATGAAGCAAGAGATGTTCATGGGACACACTGGGGAAGAATGTGCCCGATTGAAACACCTGATGGCCCAAATTGTGGTTTGGTAAAAAATCTTGCATTATTATCTAAAGTAACAACTGATGTTAGGACACAGGAAATTGAAGACATAGTTAAAAAATTAGGAGTTAAGCTGGAGTAGATTGCATGAGCAAAGAAAGAGCTAAGATTTATATTAATGGAAGGCTTGTTGGATTTCATCAGAATCCCCAAAATCTAATTAAGGAATTAAAAAATGCAAGAAGAACCAGCAAGATTGATTCACAGATTAATGTTTCATATGATGAAAATACTAATGAAATTTATATTAATACTGATGGTGGAAGAGTACAAAGGCCATTAATTGTTGTAGAAAATGGAAAACCCTCATTAACTGAGGATTTAATTAATAAAGTGAAGAAAGGGGAATTAACCTGGGATGATTTAGTAACTCAGGGAATAATTGAATATTTAGATGCAGAAGAAGAAGAAAATGCATACATAGCACAAAATGAGGATGAATTAACAAAAGAGCATACTCATTTAGAAATAAGCCCGGTAAGTATCTTTAGTGTAATCACTAGCATGATTCCATACCTGCCACACGATATGAGTGGAAAGGCATTGCATGGGGCTAAGATGTTTAAGCAGTCAGCAGGATTGACTGCAGCAAATTATTGTTATAGAACAGACACTGAAGGTTTCTTATTGTACTATCCACAAAAAAGCATTGTCAGAACAAAGACAATGGATATTGTTAATTTAAATAAAAGGCCGCAGACACAAAACTTTGTTGTTGCAATCATGCCGTATTATGGTTTCAATATGCTTGATGCCGTAGTTATAAACGAAGGGGCAATACAAAGAGCTTTGGGAAGAACTGCATACTTAAGAACCTATGATTCAACACAGAAAAGATATCCTGGAGGGCAGAAGGATAAATTTGAAATTCCTGATGCGGAAACAGTTGGATATCTTGGGGAGAAATATTACAAAGGGGTTGGAGAAGACGGTTTAGCTGAAATAGAATCAAAGGTTGAAGAAAAAGATGTTATTGTTGGAAAAACTAGCCCACCAAGATTTTTAGAAGAGGTTTCTGAATTTGGCGTGGTAAAAGAAAAAAGAACTGATGCATCTTTAAATGTGAGAAAGGAGAAAGGCGGATATGTTGACAAAGTTGTAATTACGGAAGACACTAATGGAAACACATTAGCAAAGGTTACTATCAGGAGTGAAAGAATTCCTGAAGTAGGGGACAAATTTTCATCAAGGCATGGCCAAAAAGGAATTGTTGGGGCAATTGTTCCAGAAGAAGATATGCCATTTACTGCGGATGGAATTAAACCTGATTTAATTTTGAATCCTCATTCAATTCCAAGCAGGATGACTATTGGGCATTTATTGGAAATGCTGGCAGGAAAGGCTGCTTCAGTGAAAGCAGAAGATATTGATGCAACCCCATTTGAAGAAACACCCAGGCAAGATTTAATGAAAATCTTGGCAGAAAACGGCCTAAGGAGCGATGGAAGGGAAACATTCTATGATGGTGTTTCAGGGGAAAGAATTGAAGGGGATATTTTTGTTGGAATTGTTGCTTACCATAGATTATACCACATGGTAAGGCATAAAATGCAGGCAAGAGCCAGAGGGCCGGTACAGATATTAACAAGGCAGCCGACTGAGGGAAAGGAAAAGGAAGGGGGATTAAGATTTGGTGAAATGGAAGGTGAAACCTTAGTTGGGCATGGGGCAAGTATGCTGCTTTATGAAAAATATATTGAAAGCTCAGATAAGGTAAGTGAATTAGTTTGTGAAAAATGTGGATTAATTGCAATTAATGACAGGATAAGAAGCAGAAAATATTGCCCGGTTTGCGGTGGGGCAAAGGTATATCCTGTTGAAATGAGCTACGGCTTTAAATTAATGCTTGATGAATTAAAGGCTTTGGGAATATATCCTAAATTGCATTTAGCAGACAAGGTGTAAGAAGTATGATGCAAAAAAAAATCAGCTTTATTGAATTTCGTGTCTTGAATCCTGAGCTAATCAGGAAGATGAGTGCAATAGAAATCAAAACAACTGATACTTATGATAAGGATGGTTATCCATTAGAAGAAGGATTAATGGATTCGCATTTAGGCGTAATTAACCCAGGGTTAAGATGCAAAACATGCGGGCAAACAATGAAACATTGCCCAGGGCATTTTGGTGCATTTGAATTGGTAAGGCCGGTATTGCATGCTAAATATGCAAAAAGGGTTGAAGTAATATTACAGTGCACATGCAAGGAATGTGGAAGAATTTTATTGCCTGATGATAAAATAAAGGTATTGCAGGAAAGAAGGGTTGATGTTGAAGATTTAACAAGAATGATTAAATTAAGGACATTAAAGGTAAGGAAATGCCCTCATTGTTCAACAAAAGTTGGTGAATTAAAGGTTGACAGGCCGACAAATTTCTACATGGATAAAGAAAGAATTTATCCGCATGATTTAAGGTCTTGGTTGGAGAAGATTCCAAACAATGATTTGGTATTATTTGGGTATAATGCAGAAAATGTCAGGCCAGAATGGTTTGTTTTGACAGTAATGCCTGTTCCGCCAATTACAATAAGGCCATCAATTACCTTGGAATCCGGAATAAAATCCGAGGATGATTTGACACACAAACTGGTTGATATTGTAAGAATTAATATGAGATTAAAGGAGAATATCGAGGCAGGGGCCCCGCAATTAATTATTGAGGATTTGTGGGATTTGCTGCAATACCATGTTACTACTTATTATGATAATCAAATGGCAGGGATTCCTCCATCTAAACACAGGTCAGGAAGGCCATTAAGATCTCTTGTGCAAAGGTTGAAGGGAAAGAAAGGGCGTTTTAGATATAATTTAACAGGAAAAAGGGTAAATTTTGCGGCCCGTTCTACTATAAGCCCGGATCCATATTTGTCAATTAACCAGGTTGGGGTGCCAAAGGAAATTGCAGATGAATTAACAGTGCAGGAAGCTGTTTCTGAATGGAACTTTGACCGCATTAAAAAAATGTTAAAAGATACTGATGAGATTTTATATGTGATAAGGCCTGATGAGAAAAGAAAGATTATTTCTGAAGAGAACAAAAAAGAAATAACTGAAGAATTAGCTCCAGGATATAGAATTGAAAGAAAGATTATTGATGGGGATATTGCACTTTTCAACAGGCAACCATCCTTGCATAGGGCATCAATGATGGCCCACAGGGTAAAGGTTACACCAGATAAAACATTAAAATTGAATCCGGTTATTTGCAAACCTTATAACGCGGATTTCGATGGGGATGAAATGAATCTGCACATTCCCCAAACAGAAGAGGGAAAGGCAGAAGCATTAGAATTAATGTTTGCCCAGAATCAGATATTTAGCCCCAGATATGGGGCTCCATTCATTGTATTGGATGAGGATGGAGTTTCAGGCACTTATATTTTAACTTTGGATTCTTCAGAATTTGAAAAAAGTGCGGCATATGAATTTTTCTATGAATTAGGGCTGGAAGATATTCCAAAACCTGACCGCGGAAACAAATATAGTGGAAAATTAATTTTCTCTTTATTGCTGCCAAAAGATTTGAAGATGGAATATAAATCAAAAACATGCGATATCTTTGAAAAAGCAGATGCTAACTATAAATGCCAGGGAGAAAAATGCCCTTATTGCGTAAAGATTAAAAATGGTGTTTTGTTAAAAGGGGTAATTGATTCTGCTTCATTAGGTGAAGGAAAAGGTAAATTGATTGATACCTTGGCAAGATATTATCCGCCAGAAGTATTAGAACAGTTCTATTACAAAATAAACAGAATAATTACAAAAGTAATTACAAGAAAAGGTGTTACTGCCTGTTTAGATGAATATGAAACTCCTGAAGCCATTAAGAAAGAGATTGAAAAAGTAGAAAAAGAAGAAATAAGGGAAGGAGAAAAACTTGTTGAAGAATATAAGAAAAAAACCCTTGAATTAATCCCAGGAAGAACAAGAAAGGAAAGTTTCGAGATTAAAATGATGCAATTGGGTTTCAAGGTAAAGGATACAATTGAAAAGCATTTATTGAAAGAAAAAATAAAAGATATACTTAAAGATAAGCCGGAAATGAATACGACAATTATGATTGTCTCAGGATCAAGGGGTTCTAGCATTAATTTAATGAACATCAGCGGATTCTGGGGGCAGGCCGCAGTAAGAGAAGGAAGGCCAACAAGGGGATTTTCAGGGAGAGCAATTTCTTTAAATAAAAAGAATGATTTGGGCCCGATTGCCGGTGGTTTCATTAAATCAAACTTCATCGATGGAATGGATGTAAAGGAATATTTCTTCCATTCAATGGGAGGAAGACAGGGTGAAGTTGATACAGGTGTAAGTACAAAGGTGTCAGGATATTTATACAGAAGATTGGCTAATTCGCTAAAAGATCTTTCAGTAAGAAATGATCTTACTGTAAGGAGCGGAGGCGGCAGAATTATACAATATTTATACTCAGAAGACGGGGTATTTCCAATGTATAGTTTTAAAGGGCAGGCCGTAGATATGCAAAGAGCCTTGCATTTAATTGAAGAATCGAAGGGGGTGAGCAAGGATGTCAAAGGCAAGAAAAAATGAAAAAATAGAGGAAGAGGAGGAAGAAGCTTACGAAGAATCACCTAAGGAAGATTCTATTGCTGAATTCCCTGCAATAGTGTTACCAAAACCCATTTCGGAAAAGGCTGATAATTTATCTGACAGGCACAAATTAACTGATAAAGAAAGAAAACAGTTAATGGAGATACTTAATGCCCAATATTTGAAAAATATAGTAAATGCTGGAGAAGCTGTTGGCATGGTTGCTGCCCAATCATTGGGAGAACCAGGAACACAGCTGACATTAAGGACAAAGCACTATGCAGGGGCTGCAGAAGTTTCTGTTGGTTCTGGAATTCAAAGAGTGGAAGAAATTGTTGATGGAAGAACAAGGGCAAAATATCCGGTAATGACAATTAAATTAATTGAGGCATTGAAAAAAGACAAGAAAAAAGCAGAAGCATTGGCAAAAAATCTAATTGATATAAGGGTAGATGATGTTGTTACTGCTGAAGAAGATTTTGATAAAAAAATGATTACACTTACATTAAGGGAAGAAAGAATGAAGGAAAAAGGATTAGACCCTAAAGAAATGCTTGGGAAAGTAAAGGAAAATGTTGAGAAAGGGAATGTTGCAAAAAGAGCAAATACTTTACAAATAAGCTTTGCCAAGAATTCAAAATTAAGGGATATTAGAAAAGTTCTGCTTAAATTAATGAATAAAAGAATTAGTGGAATAGCGGGAATTGAAAAAACAATTGTTGTTGAAGATAAAGAAACCCGGGAATATGTTATAAAAACAAGGGGAACAAACCTGAAAGCAGTGCTAAGAATGGAAGAAATAGATGTAAGATACACAACAACAAATGATATTGCTGAGATTGCCCGTGTTTTGGGCATAGAAGCCGCAAGATATTGTATTGCAAATGAATTGCACGGAACTTTAAAGGAGAATAACATTGCGGTTGATATAAGGCACATAATGCTTATTGCAGATTTAATTACATTTACTGGAGAAATAGCAGGAACAGTAAGAACTGGAATTATAAGATCAAAAGAATCACCATTTGCAAAAGCTGCATTTGAAGAAACAGCAAATCATTTACTTGATGCAGCATTCAAAGGAGAAAAAGAATTATTACTGGGAGTTGTAGAAAATATAATTGTTGGACAGCCGATTAGGATTGGCACAGGAACAGTTAAACTGATAATGAAAGAATAATTGAATATTTAATAGGTGAACATAATGAAAATTGATGTCAAGAAGGAGATCAGAAGAGCAGTTGACACAGGAAAAGTAGTTTACGGGGAAAAGGTTTCAAAAAAGACAATCATGAATGACTTGGGAAAATTAATAATAGCAACAAGAAATATGAAACCGGAAGAGAAAGAAGAAGTAAAACATTTGGCAAATTTGGCTAAAATGGATTATTACGAATTTGAAGGAACCTCCATGGAATTGGGAACACTCTGTGGAAAACCGTTCGGTATTTCTTTAATGGTAGTAAAGGACATGGGAAAAAGCAAGTTAAATCAAGTAACTGAAAGCAAGTGAAACAATGAAAATAGCGATGGATGAAATCTTTTACATTAATGAATTTGATAAGTTTTCTGGTGTTTATCCTAGGGATTGCATAATTCAGAAATCAAATATAGTATATATAATTGAATCTGCGGATATTGGCAAGGCAATAGGGAAGAATGGCAGCACAGTAAAGGGCTTTAGCACCAAAATAAATAAAAGAGTCCTATTGCTGGCCTATTACGAAAGTATTAAAAAATTTATAGAAGAAGGATTAGATATAAAAATTAATGAAATAGCGATAAATGATGAAATAGCTTTCTTAAAATTGGATTCAATGACTAAGAGAAAGCTTGTTAATGATATTGCTAAATTTAAGCTTATAAAACAGGTTGTAGAAAGAAACTATAATATTAAGGATATAAGGGTGAAATAACAATGCCAGGAGAATTTGCAGCAAAAACTCTTGAAAAAAAGAGGAAAAAATGGAGATGGAAAAAGCGTAAATTTAAAGCAAGAGTAAGGAAAACATCAAAGAAATACGATTTACTGGAAGGATCTCCCCAAGGGCGAGGAATTGTATTGGAAAAAAGGGGGGTAGAAGCAAAACAACCTAATTCTGGCATGAGAAAGTGTGTAAGAATACAATTAATTAAAAATGGCAGGCAATTAACTGCATTTGCACCACGTGATGGTGCAATAAAGCATATTGATGAACATGATGAAGTTATCGTTGAGAGTATTGGCGGCGGGCAAAGAGGACCTAAAGGAGATCTTTGGGGAGTAAAATACTCGGTAACGCATGTAAATAACCAGTCATTAGAAATGATAAGGACTGGAAGATCTGAAAAGGTTAAAAGGTAATTAATATGGAAAAAATTTTCGATAAATGGGATACTTCAGGAATTGTGGTTAAGGATATTGGCCTTGCCAAATATATGAATTTGGAAGGAAGAATTATTCCACACACATTCGGGCGGGATGCAAATAAAAAATTCGCAAAAACAAGGAAGCATGTTGTTGAAAGGCTTGTTAATAAAATTATGAGATCAGGCCAAGGAAAAAAGATGCTTAGTGGAAAATATATAAGGGGAAGAGGGAGTTGCGGCAAGAAATTGCAGGCACTGAGAATTGTGGAGGGTGCATTTGACCTTGTTGAAGCAAGGACAAAGCAAAACCCGATTCAAGTATTTGTTTCTGCTTTGGAACATGCCTCTCCAAGAGAAGATACTACAAGATTTAAGAGAGGGGGAGTAGCTTATTCACAAAGTGTTGATGTTGCTCCAATAAAAAGGCTTGATGATTCATTGAAAAATATGGCTTTGGCTGCTTTTATAAATTCTTTCAATAGAAATGTCTCAGCAGAATCTGCTCTTGCAAACGAACTAATATTAGCCGCAAATGAGGATAATAAAAGTTTAGCTATTAAAAGAAGAGATGAAGTTGAAAGAATTGCAAAGAGCTCCAGGTAGATATCCAAATTATTAAAATGATAAACGTGATTGTATGGTTAAGAAGGAAGACGTTGCTAAGCTTGCCCAAAAGATGATGGAAAACCGAAAGAATATCAGAAATATAGGTATTGTTGCCCATATTGATCATGGTAAATCTACTTTAAGTGATACTATCGTTGCTGCCGGCGGATTAATTTCACGGGATTTGGCTGGAAAGCAGCTCTTCATGGATTACTATGAATTAGAGCAGGAAAGGGGAATTACAATTAATGCAGCAAACGTTTCTGTTGTTTACAATTATGATGGTGAAGATTATCTCATAAATCTTATTGATACCCCTGGCCATGTTGACTTTGGTGGGGATGTAATAAGGGCTATGAGGGCAGTTGATGGAGTAATAATTGTTGTTGATGCAGTTGAAGGTGTAATGCCCCAAACTGAAACAGTAATAAGACAGGCATTAAGGGAAAATTGCCGGCCTGTGCTCTTTGTAAATAAAGTAGATCGATTAATCAATGAATTAAAGGTTTCTGAAAAAGAAATGCAGGAACGTTTCGTTAAAACAATTGCAAAAATTAATTTGCTTATTCAAAAAAATTGCCCAGCAAAATTCGGCGATTCCTGGATTCCTAAGATTGAGGAAGGGAGTGTTGTATTTGGTTCTGCTTTATATAAGTGGGCTATTTCAGTTCCACAGATGAAAACAACAGGTATTACATTTTCAGATGTTTACAAATATTGCAAGGAAGGAAATCAGAAAGAATTATCTATAAAAAGTCCTTTGCATAACGCTGTAATTGAAATGATAGTTAAACATTTGCCAAATCCTTTAGATGCCCAAAAGTACAGAACTCCTGAAATATGGAAAGGGGATTTAGAAAGTGTGGTAGCTAAAGGAATGATGACTTGCAATCAATCAAGTGAATTAGCAATGATGGTTACAGATGTTCAAATAGATGCCCATGCAGGAGAGGTTGCTACTGGAAGAATATACTCTGGAAGCATGCAGCGCGGGGATAAAGCCAGATTAATTGGTGGAAAGAGAGAAATACTTATTCAACAGGTTGGGGTTTATATGGGTCCTGACAGGATTCCTATGGATAAAGTATATGCAGGAAATATTGCATTTTTAACCGGCGTAAAAGATATTTATGTTGGGGAAACAATTGCAACAAACAATATACAGCCTTTTGAAAGTTTTAAGAGCTCTGTTGAACCTGTAATGACTATTTCAATTGAAGCACAAAAGCCTCAGGAATTGCCTAAATTAATTGAAGTATTAAGGCAGATTACAAAGGAAGATCCTAATATAATTGCAACAATTAATCAAGAAACTGGTGAACATTTAATAAGCGGAATGGGAGAGCTTCATTTGGAAGTAACAAGATACAGGATTGAAGTAGACCATGGCGTTAAAATCAATGTTGGAAATCCAATTGTTGTTTATACTGAAACAATTACAAAGAAGAGTCCTGCATTGACAGGAAAAAGCCCTAACAAACACAATCTTTTCAAGATAACGGTTGAACCAATGTCTGAAGAAATGTGTGAAAAATTAAAGGATTCGGGATTGAAAGGGAAATTGAAAAAAGATGATGTTGTTGTCAAAACCAAATTGTTGGAAATTGGTTTTGAAAGAGATGATGCTAAAAAAGCATGGTATGTGAGCAATAATTGCATCATGTTTGATAATACTAAGGGAATACAGGCATTGCATGAAATCCGTGAGTTGGTATGCCAAGGTTTTGATGATGCAATGAAAGAGGGCCCTCTTACAAAAGAAAAATGCCACGGAATAATTGTAAGATTAATTGATGCTAAATTGCACGAAGATGCAATACATAGGGGGCCTGCACAGGTACTTCCCACAATGACAAGAACTTTGTATGCTTGTATACTGTCAGCAGACCCAATACTGCTTGAGCCTAAGCAGAAATTATTTATTAATATTCCACAGGACTATATGGGTTCTGTAACAAAAGAATTATCACAAAGAAGGACTCAGATCGGGGAAATGAATACAGAAGGGGATTCAACAATCATAATTGCAATAGCGCCAGTAAAAGAGCTTATTGGTTTCAGTTCTGCAATCAGATCTGCTACCCAGGGAAGAGCTATCTGGACCGCTGAGTTTTTTGGATATTCTCCTTTGCCTAGGGAACTATTAAGGCTGACAATTGCAGAAGTAAGAAAGAGAAATGGGTTGCCAGAAGAAATAAAACCGGCATCATTCTTCCTTGAGTAAATAAAATAAAAATAAACAATTTAAGCAGGAAATTCCTGCTCTACTTTTATTTTTTTATTTTCAAGTTTAAGAAATAGAAGATATCTAGTTTTGTGTAAATCAGATTTAAGGAATATAATTAACTAATTGAAAAAAATAAAAAAGAGGAAAGAGAATATATCCCTTCCAATTTAAGTGATTTACTTTTTATAAGTAAATTTTTCGTCTTTCTTCTTTTTCTTTGTCATGAAGTAAGCTGCTGCCCCTAAAACAATAAGAACTACAACTATTCCTGAAACTAAGGTATAATCTGTTTGTGTTTTTGGCAATTCTGCCTGTCCTGTTGCTGGCACTCCTGGTACTGGTTTTTCAATACATTGACCTAAACCATCACACATTTTTGTGCCTTCACATTCTGTTCCTTCCTTAGCATAGGAATATTTACATTTTCCTGTCAAAGGGCTGCATTTTGCAGGCTTACACTTTGTGCTTTTGCAGATTACATTTTCACAAAGGTTCACTACTTCATCAGCAGTGCTTGCAAATGATGCTGTCCATTCTGACAAAGATTCTTCAGCTACTTCCTTATTGACACCATAGGATAATGTTGCTGATTCTCCTGCTTTCAATTCAGTTATTGTGAATTGAACTATTGGATCTTCTAAAAGAATCTCAAAGTCATCCAATCCTTTCAAAAGCAATGATGCAGATTCCGCTACTGCTTTTGGGATGTATTCAACAACAATAATATTTGTGTAATCCATAGCAGTTGTGTTTGTAATTGTTAAGGTAATTAAAGTAACTTTTTCTTTAGTATTATCTGAATAGGTTCTTTCAACAACTTTTAAAGTTCGGTCAATAGTTAATTTGCCGCTTAATTCCTTTGCTGCTTTAACAATTGCTTCATCAGCCCCTACCTGTTCAAGGATTGCAACTATATCTTCTTCAGTTAATGTATCGCTTGAAATTGTTTGTTCAAACAAAATTACTTCTGAAGTTAATGTTGGTTCTCCTCCTGTTGTTTCTTCCTCTTCACCATTACTCCAAAATGTAGAACCTGTTGAAGTAGTAGTATCTGTTATGGTAGCTGCTGCTGGCACATTTACTGTAACAGAAACACATACTGGTGTTGTGTTTAAATCGTTTCTCTTTGTTGCTTTTACACA